>DASVXQ010000425.1:0-3511 GCA_036392615.1 Actinomycetes bacterium
GGCCGCGACGAGCCCGAGCGGCTGGAGGCGCTGGAGCGCCTGGCCCACTGCACCGAGCTGACCGGCGACCTGGCGGAGGCGATCGCCACCTGGTGGGAAGCCGCCGACGGGTGGCGCGACCGGGACCCGCCGGGCCTCGGCCGGGCGCTGCGCCGCCTGGCCGCCGCGCTGGAGCTCCAGGGCCGCTGGCCGGAGGCGCTGGCCACGCGGGAGGAGGCCGCGGCCGCGTTCAGCGCCGCCGGCCTGCCGGGCGACGCCGCCGCCGAGCGCCTCACCGCCGCCACCCACCTGCGCTCGGCGGGCAGCTTCCGCGCTGCCCTCAGCCTGCTGGAGACCGCCGCCGAGCAGGCCCGCGTGGCCGAACGGGTCGACCTCCAGGCGCGCGTCGTGGCCTTGCAGGGCAACGTCCGCGCCAGGATGGGGGAGGGCCGGGTCGGGCTGGACCTGATCAAGGCCGGCCTGGCGACCGCGCTGGAGCACGGGCTCAGCGGCCCGGCGGCCGAGATCTACCAGCGGCTGGCCGACTCGCTGGAGCACGGCGGCGACTACTCCGCCGCCAAGGAGACCTACGACGCGGCCTTCGGCTACTGCTCCGCCAACGCGCTCGAGCCAACCGCGCAGCTGTGCCTGGCGTGCCTGACCGTGGTGCTGCGGCAGACCGGCGACTGGGACCGGGCCGCCACCCTCTGCCGCCAGGTGATCGCCTCGGCCGAAGCGACCCTGCACGCCCGGGCGGTGGCCACCGGCATGCTCGGCTCGATCCTGGCCCACCGCGGCCAGATCAGGCAGGCCCGGCCGCTGCTGCTGGAATCCGTGACGCTGGCGCGACGGATCGAGCTCGCCGCGATGGAGATGCTGTCGGCCTGGGGGCTCGCCATCCTGGAGCAGGCGGAGGGCGAGACCGGCGCGGCCGCGGCGCACTGCCAGTGGATCGTGAAGCGCTGGCGGCGCACCGAGGACCGGCACTACGCGGTCGCGCCACTGCGCTGGTCGGTCACCTTCTTCGCCGAGTCCGGCGAGGTCGCCGGCGCGCGGACCTGCGCGGCCGCGCTCGCCCAGCTCGCCGGCGACGCCGGCCAGGTCGAGGCGATGTCGGCGCTGGCGCACGCGCTCGGCGAGAGCGCCCTGCTGGACGGCAACCCGGAGCAGGCGGCGAGCCAGTTCGCGCAGGCGCTTGCGCTGCTGCGCGGCGTCGACGCGCCGTTCGACCGGGCCGAGTCGCAGCTGCGCGCCGGCGTGGCCCTAGCCGCCGGCGGCCGGCGCGACGAGGCGGTCGAGCGGCTCGTCGCCGCCCACCGCACCGCCCGCCGACTGGGCGCCAGGCAGCTCATGCGCCGCGCCGCCGGCCGGCTCGCCGAGCTGGGCGAGCGGCCCGACCGGCGGCGGAGCCGCCGCTCTTCCGCGCCAGCCGACAACGGCGGGCTGACCCGCCGGGAGGTCGAGGTGGTCCGGCTGGTCGCCATCGGCCGCACCAACCGCGAGATCGCCCGCGAGCTGTTCCTCAGCCCCCGGACGGTGGAGATGCACGTCGGCAGCATCCTGACCAAGCTCGGCTGCCGCTCGCGCGCGGACGCCGCCCGCCGCGCCAGCGAGCTCGGCCTGCTCCCGCCCCCGTCCGGCGCCGGCCGTTAGAGCGCCCGCTGCTGGAACATCCAGCGGTGGCCCTCGAGGTCCGCGGCCCGGTAGGCGCGCCCGTAGCCGCTGTCCTCCGGCTCCGACAGGATCGTCGCGCCGGCGTCGCGCGCCCGCGCGAAATGCTCGTCCAGGTCATCAACGGTGACGAGCACGCCGTCGATGACGTAGGGCACCAACAGCCACGCGCGGGCGGCCTCGCACGACTCAGCGTGCAGCGCCGGCCCCTGATAGCTGGGCGTCGGCTCGGCCAGCATGATCAGGCCGCCGTCGCCAACCTGCATCTCGGCATGGCCGACCGAGCCGTCGGGCATGACGATCCGGTTGCGCTCGTGGAACCCGAAGGCCTTCGCGAGCCAGTCGAGGGCCGCGGAGGCGTCCCGGTAGGCGATCATCGGCACCACGGTCGGAAGGCTCTGGTTGGCGGTCACGCTGCGCTCCTGTGCTCGGGGTCGACCCCAGGATCTTGGCAGCGTCCCGCGACCGCGTCTTGGACGAATGCGCGCTCAGGCGAGCAGCGCGGCCAGCTTCGCCCGCGCCGGCTCCAGCTCCGCCGCCGCCCGGTCGATCCCGGCCCACGGGTCGGGCCGCCCCAGGCGCTCCTCGATGGTCCGCATGGTGTGCCGCCGCGGGTCGAACTCCTCGAGCTCGGACCAGTCGAGCGGCACCGAGACCGGCGCGCCCGGCAGCGGCCGGACCGCCCAGGCGGCGGCCACGGTCTGGGCGTAGCCGTTGCGCCCGATGTCCAGGTAGAGGCGTCCGCCGCGGTCGGCGATCCGCCCCTCGACGGTGAGGTGCTCCGGGTCGCGGGCGGCCAGCGTCTCGCAGATCGCCAGGCTGAAGATCTTGACCGCGTCGGTCTCGGCGCGGGGGACCAGCGGGACGACCACGTGCAGGCCGCGCGAGCCGCTGGACTTGAGGAACGCCGGCAGACCCAGCTCGTCGAGCAGCTGGCGCAGCCCGGCGGCGGCCGAGCGCAGCACGCCGAGATCGGGCGAGGCGGGGTCGAGGTCGAAGATCATCTGGTCGGGCCGGTACAGGTCGTTGGCGCGGCTCAGCCAGACGTGCGGGGTGATGCACCCCTGGTTGGCGATGTAGGCGAGGTCGTCGGCCGACTGGCAGACCATGTAGGTGACCTGGTCACGGATCGTGCCGGTGCGGGTCCGCCGGTTCGGCGCGGTGACGCGCTCGATCCACTCCGGGAAGTAGTCGCCGATCTGCTTCTGGAGGAAGCCGCCGCGGCCGATCCCGTTGGGGAAGCGCTGCATGGTGACCGGGCGGCCGCGGATCGTCGGCAGCATCACCTCGGCGACCGTGCGGTAGTAGTCCACCAGCTCGGCCTTGGTGATGCCGTCGTCCGGGAACAGCACCTTGTCGGGGTGGCTGATCCGCACCCGTTCACTCAGTTCGCACCATCTCCGTCCGCATCGCCTCGGTCGCGTGCCGGTCCCGGTCGCGCCCGGCCGGTGGCCGGCCGGTCCTTCCCTTCGTGCCTCCGTGCCTCGCGGCCCGGCCCGTCGATCGTAACGGCGGCGTGCGTCAGCCGCTTGGTGATTGTGTTTAGCAACTTCGCTCTGTAAGATCAAGCGCGGTCTGCGGAGCCAGGCACATGAGGTACCGGAACCATGAGCAGGCGCACGTACGGGCAGTACTGCGGGCTGGCGCACGCCATGGAGCTGGTCGGCGAGCGCTGGGCGCTGCTGGTGATCCGCGACCTCCTCCCCGGTCCCAAGCGCTTCACCGACCTGCGCAACGGGCTGCCGCGCATCCCCACCAACATCCTTTCCGCGCGGCTCAAGGAGCTGGAGGCGTCCGGCGTCGTCCAGCGGCGGCTGCTGCCGCGCCCGCAGGGCTCGGTCGTCTACGAGCTGACCGACTA
>DASVXQ010000426.1:0-2558 GCA_036392615.1 Actinomycetes bacterium
CGGTCGCCAGCAGCGCCTCGGCCAGCCGCCAGCGCGAGCGCGCCTGCTCGTAGACGTGCCCGTAGCCGAACGCCTCCGCCGAGGCGGCCCAGCGGTCCGGGTCGGTGCGCCCCTCCAGGCGGGTGGCCTCGGCCTCCGCGCGGGCCAGCCAGGCGACCGCCTCGGGCCCGACCTGGCGGCCGACCGCGCGCGACTGCCGCTCGGCGGAGCGGGCCCGCTCCAGCAGCTCCAGGCCCGCCTGGACCGCGTCGGCGGCGACCGCCTCGTCCCCGGCGGCGCGCGCCCGCTCGGCCCGGTCGGCCTCGGCCGCCAGGCCCTGCGTGGCCGGCCAGATATAGCTGAGCTCCCAGCGCTCGTCGGCGGCGTCCAGCTCCGCCAGGATCGCGCCGACCAGCTCCCTGGCCCGGTCGGGGTCGTCCTGCCAGGTCGCCAGGTCGATGCCGTTGCCGGCGGTCATGTAGCTGACCCAGCCGTCGTCGTGGGCGATCCGCCGGAGCTGCTCGAGCCGCTCGGCGGCGTGCTCGCCCCCCATGGCGACCTCGACGTACATCGTCACCGCCAGCACCCCGGCGGTGGCCGGCCCGCAGTCGTCGATGCTGGCCGCCAGGCGGGCCGCCTCCTCCCAGGAGCCGACCACGTACTGGGCGTAGAGCCGCTGGATGCGCGCCTGGATGCCGTAGTCGCTCCACACCAGGCCGGTGCGCTCGGCCAGCGTCACCGCCCCGTCGAGCACCCCGCGCGCCTCGGCGAGGTCGCCGACGTCCAGCTCCAGCGTGCCGAGCACGCAGCGGGCGCGCAGCTCCAGCCAGTGGTCCCCGGAGGCGGCGGCGCGCTGGACGGCGTCGTGCAGCAGCGAGCGGGCCAGCGGCACGTCGTCGTGGCGCGACTCCAGCACCGCCAGGGTGATCAGCGCGTGGGTCTCCTCGTTGACGCTGCCGGCGGCCCTGGCGACCCGCAGCGCCTCGTCGCACCAGCGCCGCGCCTCGTCGTACTGGCGCAGCGCCTGGAGCACGCGCGCCAGCCCGGCGATCACCCGGGCACGCAGCGCGGTCGGCGGGTCGGGCGGCACCAGCTCGACCGCCCGGCGGCTGGTGGCCAGCATCTCGTCGACCGGACCGTCGGTCAGCAGCAGGTAGTCGGCCAGCCGCTCGTTCGCCCTGGCGGCGCGCAGCCCGTCGGCGTGGGCGACGGCGTCGCGCGCCAGGCTCACCGCACGCCGGAACTCGCCGGAGTCGCTGGCCGCCGCGGCGGCGCGCAGCTCCAGGTCCACCAGGTCGATGCCGGCCACCGCGGCCGCATCGGGCACCTGGTCCCACAGCTCGATCGCGTTGCTCAGGTGGCCGAGCGCCTCCGCCGGGGCGAACACGTCCCTGGCCTCGCCGGCGGCGCGCACCAGCGCGGCCAGCGCGCCGGGCAGGTCGTGCGCCGCCATGCAGTGGTAGGCCAGCTCGGCGGCCGGGCCCTGGTCCGCCAGCAGCCGCGCGTAGGTGGCATGCAGCCGGATCCGCTCGCCCGGCAGCAGGTCGCCGTAGACCACCTCCTGCAGCAGCGCGTGGCGGAAGCGGTAGCTCTCGCCTACCGGGTCGATCACCAGCACCTGCGCGGCGATCGCCTCGCGCAGCCCCTCCTCCAGCTCGGCCTCGGGGCGGCCGGCGGCGGCCAGCAGCAACTGGTGGCCCACTCCGCGCCCGGCGGCCGCTGCGACCTTGAGCACCTCCCTGGCCAGCTCCGGCAGCGCCTCGATGCGGCCCAGCAGCACGTCGGCGAGCGCGTCCGGCAGGTGCACCTCGGTGCGGACCGCCCCGGCGGCGACCAGCTCCTCGGCGAAGAAGGCGTTGCCCTCGGAGCGCGCCAGGATGCGGTCCACCGCCGAGCTGGGCACCTCGCCGCCGACCAGCGCGCGCAGGTACTCGGCCAGCTCCTCGCGGCTGAACGGTGGCAGGTCGATGCGCTCCAGCCCGGGGATGCGGATCAGCTCGGCCAGCAGCGGGCGCAGCGGATGGCGCCGGTGCAGCTCGTCGGAGCGGTAGCTGGCCACCAGCAGCACGCGGGCGGAGCGCAGCGTGCGGGCCAGGAACCCGAGCAGGCGCCGGGAGGCGGCGTCGGCCCAGTGGACGTCCTCCAGCACCAGCACCACCGGGTCGCGCTCGGCCAGCCGGGTCAGCACCGACAGCACCCCGTCGAGCAGCTGCACCTGCTCGAAGCCGTCGCCGGTGGGCAGCGGCACCTCGGCGGCGTCCTGGCTGCCGGCGGGGACCAGCCGGCCGAGGGCGGGCACCGCGGCGACCAGCGGGGCGAGCAGCTTGGCCTCGTCGGGGTCGGCGCCGACGTCGCGGAAGGCGTCGATGAACGGCACGTACGGCAGGCCCACGTCGCCGACCTGGAGGCAGCCACCCACCAGCACGCGGGCGCCGCCGCGCGCGGCGTGGGCGGCGAGCTCGGCGAGCAGGCGGGTCTTGCCGACGCCGGCGTCGCCGGAGATGAGGACGACGCCGCCCGGCGGTCCGGCGGCGTCGGTGCTGGCCAGCAGCGTGGCGGTCTCGGCCGCGCCTGCGGCG
>DASVXQ010000427.1:0-2438 GCA_036392615.1 Actinomycetes bacterium
GCGGCGCGGCGCCGGTAGGCGGCCAGGTCCTCGGCGACCCGGCCGGTCCCGGCGCTTGCCGGGGCGTCCGGCGTGCCGGCCTCGGGGAGCGCCCGCCAGAAGCGCCGGCCGGCCGCGGGCGGCTGCGGTCGCATCCGCTGCTTGGGCGGGAAGACCGGGCGCGGCGGTGCCGGCTGGGGCCGGATCGACGGCATGGCAGGTTGGGGCCGGACCGAGGGCATGGCCGCCGGGGCGTCGGCCGACAGCAGGCCGCCGCGGGCGCGGGTGAGCAGGCCCGTCGGCACGGCCACCGGCTCCAGGCCGGGCGGCTCCCAGCCGAGCGGCAGGTCGACCGGCTGGGTGACGCGGTGCAGGCGCCCGTCGCGCTCGACCACCACGGTGTCCAGCGCCACGAAGGCGGTGAAGCGCGACAGCACGCCGAACTCCAGCGAGGTGGCGACGATGCGCCGCTCCAGCTCGGCGTCGTGGGTCGCGCCGGCGGCATAGCGGTCCTCCAGGTCGCGCAGGTGCGCGCGGGCCCACAACTTGGCGAGCGCCGCGTCGCCGGCCGGCGTGAGCGCGACGGTGGCCTGCCACGGCTCCCCGCCCGGGCGCCGGCCGCGGAGCGTCAGCGCCCCGCCGTGCGCGCCCTGGTAGCGGCCCTGGACGGTCAGCGGCGCGCCGGCCAGCAGGGCTGGCAGACGGGCCGGCGCAACCGTGTCGGGCACCACGTCGAGCCCCTCCGGGACCAGCTCCAGGTCGGTGAGCACCGGCGTGCCGATCCGCTGGCGCACCCGGTCGAGCGCCTCGTCGAGCCGGTCCTCGGACTCGACCAGCTCGCACGCGCCCCCGCCGATGATCGCCAGGCGCCGCAGGAAGCCCTCGTTGACGGCGGTGTCGACGCCGACGGTGTAGATCCGCACCCCGCCGAGCCTCGGCGCGAGCAGCCGGAGGATCTGGTCCTCGTTGCCGACCTGCCCGTCGGTGACCAGCACCAGCACCCGGTCGCGGCCGGGCTCGGCGGCATCGAGCCGGTCCAGCGCCTGCTGGAGCGGCGCGGCCATCTCGGTGCCCCCGCGGGCGTCCAGCCGGGCGAGGAACTCGACCGCGCGGAAGCGCTCGCGGTCGCTGGCGGGCCGCAGGGCGCTGTCCGGCCAGGGGCTGGCGAGGTCGCCGTCGAAGGCCAGCAGCGTCAGGCGGTCGCGCTCCGAGAGGCTGTCGACCATGCGGGCGGCCGCCCGCCGGGCGGCCACGATCTTCCAGCCGGCCATGCTGCCGGAGCGGTCCAGCACCAGCGCCACGTCGCGCGGCCGCGCCGCGCCGGCCGGCGGCGGCAGCACGGTCAGGGCGAAGGTGCCGCCGTCGCCCCGCTCGTCCGGCACGGCCCGGGCGGCGGTGTCCAGCGCCCCGGAGCCGAGCCGCAGGCGCAGCACGAAGTCGCGGTCCGCCCGCGCCCCCGGCTGCGCCTGGATGACCCGCACCCGGCCGCCGGACCCCTCGCGCTCGCTGGTCACCACCGCGTGCAGGCTGGAGCTGACCGCCTCCAGCGGCAGGCCGGCCGGGTCGACCTCCGCCTCCAGCTCCAGCGCGACCGGGCTGGGGAAGCCCGGCAGCAGCACCGGCGGGGTGATCCGCGAGGCGTCCGGCACGGCGTCGGTGTCCGGCTGGACGCCGTCGCCCGCCGGCGGCCAGCCGAGCGGCTGGCCGGGGATGTAGCGCGGCGCGACCACCAGCGGGAAGCGGAAGGTCGCCTCGCCGTGGTCGTAGGGCAGCGGCCCGAGCAGCTCCAGCCGCACGGTGGCGCGCTCCCCCGCCGGCAGGTTGCCGACCCGCATGGTGAACACCCCGGGGCGGTCCTCCTCGGCGATGCTCGCAAGCCTGCCCGCGGCCAACGCCTGGTCGTAGGCGGCCCGGGCCTCGGCGCGCTCCCGCAACGCGCCCTCGATCACCCGTTCGCCGATCTCCATGCGGAACGAGGTGACCGCCGCGCGGTCCGGCAGCGGGAAGACATAGGTCGCCTCCAGCGGCAGGTCGAAGCGGTTGACGAAGGTCTGGGTCAGCACCGTCGAGGCGACCAGCCCGGTGATCCCCGCCCGCACGGCCAGCGCCTCCAGCGGGAGGTTGCCCCGCCCGGTGACCAGCGCCCCGAGCCCCGACGGCCGGTCCTCGACCGCGCCGGCGCGGACGGTCGCGTCGTCATCCAGCACGGGCAGGATCCGCCCCATCCCGGCACCGCTCATGCTCGCTCCCTTCCGCGGCGCACCAGGTCGAGCAACGGCTCCGCCGCCGCCCGGATGGCCGCCACCTCGTCGGCCCCCAGCTCCCCCGAGCCCTCCAGCAGCAGGGTCACCCCGTCCCCGAGCCGCACCGCCCGCATAGCCACCGCCCCGGCCGGCTCCGCCTCGCCGGGGGGCGGCCCGACCGGGGTCTCCTCCGCCAGCGACGCCAGGCCCCTGCGG
>DASVXQ010000428.1:0-3187 GCA_036392615.1 Actinomycetes bacterium
CGCCTGGACCTGCTGCGCGGCGCCGTGCGGGTCGCAGAGGCCGCCCCCGAGGTCGCCGGCCGGCTGCAGTGGGGCGACGTGAAGACCTACGAGGCCCGCACCGTACGCTTGCCCCGGTTCCTCGCTGACGAGCTGGGCGTCTACCTGGGCGGCAGGCCGAGCGGCCTGGATGACCTCGTGTTCACCGCCGCGCGTGGCGGGGTGATCCGCGAGTCCAAATGGGTGCCCGGCTACTTCAAGCCCGCTGCCCGGGCGGCCGGGCTGCCCGAGGCGCTGCGCTGGTATGACCTGCGCCACACCTGCGCGTCGCTGCTGATCCGCGAGGGGGCCTCCATCAAGGCCGTGCAGAAGCACATGGGCCACCGGACCGCGAGCGTCACCCTGGACACCTACGGGCACCTGTTCCCCGACGAGCTGGACAGCGTGGCGGAGCGCCTGGAGCGCCTGCGATCCGAGGCCGTTTTCGCGCTCACGCGGCCCACACGCGGCCCCGAGGTCGTCGGCTTGAGCAAAAGTGCAGGTCAGTGACGCGGTTCGGTGGTGCCGGAGGAGGGGCTCGAACCCTCATGCCCTTACGGGCCCAACGCTTTTAAGGCGCGGCTGTCTGCCGATTCCAGCACTCCGGCGTGCTCCCCCGGTCCGGGTTCACCGTTCATCGGCGGCAACCCGGACCGCAACGAGGCTACGGCATCGATGGCCGGTTGGGCGACCTTGCGGAGCGCGTCCCGGCTTCCCGGCTCCTAGTGCCTCCGCAACAAACGTTTGCCCGGCCGACGCCTCGCGGGGTGGCGCGTCGGCCCAGGGTGGTGCCCACTGGGGGCCCCGGCGCCGACCGGGCAAACGTTGCCGGCTACGGCACTAGGGGCGGCGCGCGGCGGCGCGGCCCTTGGGGTCGGTGTCGGTGTCCGAGCCGTGCGAGCTGCGCTCGTGCCGGCCCCGGGTGCGGCCGGTGTCCGACCAGCGGCGGTAGAACCACCAGCCGATCGCCAGCAGGCAGACCGCCGCGACCAGGTAGCTGACCGGGCGCAGGTAGCGCTCGACGACGTCCCACTGGCTGCCGAGCGCGTAGCCGATGGCGGTGAGCGCGAAGGTCCACGGCAGGCAGCCGAGCACCGTGTAGACGGAGAAGCGCACGAAGCGCATCTGGGCGACGCCGGCCGGCAGGCTGATGAAGGTCCGCACCACCGGCAGCAGCCGCGACACCAGCACGGCGAGCTGGCCGTGCCGCTCGAACCAGACCTCGGCCCGGTCCAGCTCGTGCTCGCGCAGCAGGATGTAGCGTCCCCAGCGCTCGATCAGCGGGCGGCCACCGCGGTAGCCGACGCCCCAGGCGATCCACGAGCCGACCAGGTTCCCGGCGGTGCCGACCAGCGCGACCACCACGAAGTTCAGGTGCTCGCCGCTCTGGCCCAGGCTGTCGAGGAAGGCGGCGTTGGCCAGCGCGCCGCCGAACAGCATGGTGACCTCGCTCGGCACCGGGATGCAGGCCGATTCGAGCACCATCAGCACGAACACGGCCAGGTACCCGTAGTGCAGGACGTAGTCGGTGATCAGGTGCTCCATCGGCTCTCCACGAAAGGACGGACCGTCGAGTCCCGGAACGGGTCCAGAGCGAGGATGCTACCTGGTTCGCGCCGCGAAGGCGGCGGCTGGCCCGCCGGCGCGCGGCGGCTCAGCGGCTCCAGTGGCTCTCGCCGAGCAGGTACGCGGTGGCCAGGCTCTCCTGGTCGGCCTCGATCGGCTCGCCCTCGCCCTGGCGCTCGACCACCACCGAGATCGTCCTGGCGGCGTAGAGCGGCAGGGTGGCCTCGAGGCCGGCGTCGCTGGTCAGCCAGATCTTCTCCTCCGGCACGGCGGCGCCGCCCGGGTCGGCGGTGACCACGTAGTGCTCGCGCGGCTCGATGCCCGCCGCGCGGAACATCCGCAGCAGGTCGTGGTCCTCGTTCTCGAACCGCAGGATGCGCACCCGGCTGCCGTTGGCGACGCTGGTGAGCGGGACGCCGGGCTCGCGCGGGAAGTCGCCGATCGGGTGGCCGTGCGGGCAGGTCCGCACTTCGCCGATCATCTCCAGCATGCGCGCCTCGAGCCGGGGCGTGACGCTCATCTCGAAGGTCTCGGCCTCCTCGTGGACCTCGTCCCAGGGCACGCCCATCACCCTGACCAGGAACGCCTCGACCATCCGGTGGCGCTGCACGACGTGCTTGGCGACCTCCTCACCGTGCTCGGTGAGGGCGATCCGCTTGCCCGGCCCGCGGCGGACCAGGCCCTCCTTGGTGAGCCGGTTGACCATCTCGGTGACGCTCGGCGGCGAGACCTTCATCGCGCGCGAGAGGTTGATCGGGGTCCGGTCGATGCCGGCCTCGCCGAGCCAGAACAGCGACTCGAGGTACTCCTGCATGCCAGAACTCAGGCTCATGGCCACATCGTAAGGAATCGCGTCGCGGCCTTCATGGCCGATTCAGCCCGGCTTGTGCGGAAGATGGTGACTCGCGCCGCAGATTTTCTGGATCGGTTCCAGACTCAGTCGGTGACCACCACCCGGCCGGTCATGTTGGCGTGCAGGCTGCAGTGGTACTCGAAGGTGCCGGTCTGGTCGAAGCGATGGCTGAAGATTCCCTGCTTCTGGATGGGCGAGGAGAAGCCGTCGGCCTTGACGTCGTGCGACACGGCGCCGTCGTCGAAGCGCCAGACGACCGTGGTGCCGCGTGGCACCTGCACGGCGCTGGGCGAGAACTGGAGGTCCTTGGCGGTGACGTCGTGCGCGCCGACCACCGGCGGCTCGCTGGCCGAGCGGTCCGGCTGCCCGGTGCAGGCCGCCAGTGTGCCCACCAGTCCGGCCGTCAGCGCGAGGGCCAGGCAGAGGGATCGGATGGATGCTCGCATGCGGCAAGTCTGCCACCGGCCCGCCGGATCGCACGGCGGCCGGTCACTCGGTGTGGTCGCTGGCCTCCAGGGCGACCGCCCAGCCGGCGGCCGGGTCGGCGACCGCCAGCCGCAGGTTCCAGCCCAGCGAGGCCCTGCCGTCGTCCCAGCACCACCAGCCGAGCCGTTCCAGCGCGCCGCCGAGCTCGTCCGGGTCGGGCGGCCAGTCGACCCCGGCGAGCGCGGCCGCGGCCCACCAGGCGTCGAAGCGGCCGAGGGCGGCGCCGCGGCGCACCCCGTAGGCGCCGCCGCTGGCTGCCGCCCA
>DASVXQ010000429.1:0-21040 GCA_036392615.1 Actinomycetes bacterium
AGGACGGTGGCCACGACCTGGTCGAGGGGAGCGCTGGTGTCCACCTCAAGCCCTGCGCCACGTCGCAGCAGCGGCTCGACCGTTTGCTGCAGGGCAAGGACCCGAGCGACCTCATCGGGGTGCTTACCGTAGGGATTGGTAGTCCTGTTGGCCAACCGCTCAACGATCACCGCGGCGGGCGCGGTCAGCAGCACGATGTGGTCGAACTGCGGGTAGAACTTCCCCTGATTCGGCGAGCACCCGCTCACAAACAGCACCTCGGCGTCGTCGGTGGACAGCAGGTCCTGGATGCGGTCTTCTCGCCACACCCAGTCTTGCCCGGGCCCCAGGCCGGTTGGCTCGTCCAGACAGACAGCCACCCATTCGGACAGCCCGTGGTCATCGGTGTCGACGGCCTTGTAGCCGCGTGCGGCCAACGCCTTGATCACCGTCGACTTCCCGGTTCCTGACATCCCGGTGAGCAGCACCCGCTTCATCGCCACAACATAGCGTTCGGCGGAGCCGGCAACTCGACGGAACAGGCCCGTGGCGCTCTGCCTGGGTTCCCTCACCTCCACGCGACCCACTGCTACTTGACAGCACAGAGCAGCCTCGTCACAGGTGACGTGCTGAATGAACGGTTCTGTGGGACGCCTTGTCGAGCGGTTCCTGGTGGTGATGGGTGGTGGTGAAGTCTCGGCTGGAGCTCACGCGCTCGCAGATCCTCAGGTTCCGGCGATCGGTGGGTGCCCTCGACCAGCGGCTGGCACCTGGGACGCGCTCGCTGCGGCGTGCGGCGTGGGCGGGGCTGCAGGACAGCATGCCACGAGCCGCGCTGCTGTCGATCCATGCGCGCGTGGCGGGGACCCACGCCTCGACGTGGGAAGACCCGTCCCTGGTCCAGTTGTGGGGACCGCGCTACAACGTCTTCGTCGTCGCCGCGCACGACCTTGCCCTCTTCACCCTGGGGACGCTCCCCGACGACGGCAACGGCCGGCACAGGGCGGAGGACCTGGCCGCCCGCCTGCACGCCTTCCTCGGCGGCGCGCGGATGAGCTACTGGGAGGCGGGGCGGGCGCTTGGGGTGCATCCCAACAGTCTCCGGTACGCGGCGCCGACCGGCACGGTCCTGATCCGCTGGGATGGCGCCAGGCGGCCGACCATGTGGACCGAGCCGGCGCCCACGGTCGACCCGCACCAGGCGCGCCTGGAGCTGGCACGCCGCTACCTGCACGTCTACGGGCCCACCACACCCGAAGCCTTCGCCTGGTGGGCTGGCATCCGACCCCGGCACGGCCTCGCCGCGTTCCAGGCGCTGGGCAGCTCACTCACGCCGGTGGACACCCCGGTCGGCAACGGGTGGATCCTGGGCCGCGACGAGCCGGCCCTGCGCGCCACGCCGGGACCGGTGGCGTCCGCACGGCTGCTGCCCAGTGGCGACGCCTATCTGCTGCTGCAGGGAGCCGACCGGGAGCTGCTGGTCCCGGAGGTCGAGCGGCGTCGCGCGCTGTGGCCCCCGCGGGTGTGGCCGGGTGGCGTGCTGGTGGATGGTGAGATCGTCGGCACGTGGAGGCGCGCCGATCAGGCGATGACGATCCAGCCCTGGCGGCCGCTGTCAGGCGGCGAACGCGAGGCGGTCGACGCCGAAGCCGCTTCCTTGCCGCTGCCCGGTATCCAGGGGCGGATCGTCGTCCGCTGGGAGGACTGACCAAGCCGCCTCGACGGGCGGTCAGGCCGCCTGATCCAACCGCCTCACCTCACGACTCCAACCTGACAGACACAGCGGCCTCGTCGGCTGTGGGGTGACGGTCGATTTCGTCGCCATACGCCATGAAGCGTCGCCTCCCGATCGCTAGTCAGGTTCTTCTCAAACGTGCGTTCGGGTAGGCTACCGGCATGCGGACGTGGGAAGGGACGCGACCCCGTCCGTGTGCTTGGCCTGCTCGGCAGCTGATCGTCAGATCCTGAAGGGCGGACTCGGGAAGGCGAGCTTTGCTCTGGGCACTCACATCACTGACGGGAGCGCCGTGATGGGTTTTACGATGAGCATCGCCGTCGTGGAGGGGCTCAACGGCAGGCAGGTCGCTGAGCGTCTGGACATGGCCTTGACCGAGGAGACGGTCGACTTCAACGCGCTGATCCCAGCGGTGAGCACCCATAGCAGGAGCCGCGCCGTCGTCCTGGACGACCCCTACGCCGATGCGCCGGTGCTTGAGGACGCGCGTCTGCTGGCGCAGTTGAGCCGCGCGGCCACGGTCGCCTTGTTTCAGGTCAACGAGCACCTGGGTTGCGGGCTGTACATGGCGGGCTGCTGGGCCGACGGGGTGATGGCGTGGAAGGTCACCCACTGCCGGGAGGAGCCCGAAACCGAACAGCTCCAGGTGCTTGGCGTGCCGCCGGTCGGCTTTGCGGCCATGGCTGCGCCATATCGAGCCAGGCAGGCCCAAGCGGACGCCACTGCGGACGCCACTGGCGATTACATCTGCTATCTCGGCGGCGCCGTGATCGATCTGTTTGCCTCGATAACCGGAATCGAGTTCGATTCGTCTGGCTGGTGGCAGGACATACGTTACCGGGTGCTCAGACCCCGTGCTGGAGGTCAGAAGCCCTGCTGACAGCACATAGCGCCGGCCCGCTCTGGGGAGCGGCGGTTGAGACACTGGGGACGCTGGCCGTACCAGTGCTAGGCTGCCCACAGTGACCAGGCCATAGCCAGCCTGGCGTAGCCGTGACCAGCTCGATAGGCGCCAGTATCTCGGGCGCCGGAGCCTTCGGAGTGTAGTAGCGCCCGCAGGAACAGCGCTCCGCGAACCATATCAAGACAATTTTGCCTTGCTTCAGCTCTGCACCACCCACAGCAGGCGGAAGAAGGTGATGAGATGCAGAGGTTCGATGATACGGCGCTTTTTCAGGCAATGCTCGAAAAGCAGGACAGGGATGTCGAGAAGCTCGTGAAGGAGCTGAAGGACTCCGGTGACGTCGAGCAGCTTGCTAGCGGTTACCTGAATTTTTATTACATGTTCCGCTATGTTGCTCTCGACGGTGACCGAGCCCTTTTTGACATGCTTGGCGAGCTATCGAAGCTCGAACTGCTGCGCGACAACTAGCAACAGCACCCTTTGTCTTCAAAGCGTGGATGGCCGAGGAGGCTGCTATTGGCCCGACGGCTCGGCCGCCCTTGCCTGCGACGGTCCACCGGTCTTGGCCCGGTGACTTCGCCACCGCAGGGCGCCTTGGCGATGCAGCTATCCACCCCAGGTGCTCCGGCTCCAGCATGAACAGCCGGTGGTAGGCGCACAGCACCGCCAGCCGCCGGCTCAGCGGCCCAAATGGCGGACCGCTGTTCACCGTTGGTGGCGCGTCAGCTTCAAAGCATGCTGATGAAGGGAGAGAGGTCGGACGGTCCCATCGGGTCGACCAGGGGCCAAACCTCCAGAAGGAGGCGTGCGTCCGGATCGCCTCCCCCATCGGCGTCTGGCCCGCTGGTCCCTCGCAGGCCCAGGCTCGGCTTGGTCGTCCTCATAGAAGCCCGAGCTTCGCAGTCACCGCCACGCTCGGCGGAGCCTCCCCACGGAGTCGGCGTCCCGGTCGGCCCCGCGCCTGCGCATCTCGCCACTTCCTTCTGTGGCCCGAGCCCCTACGGATCGCCGTGGACTCGGATGGTGTGATCACAGATGCGATGACCGGCTGGCCCGGGCTCATGTGGCGCGCCGCGAGGGACTCGAACCCCAACCGCCAAATCCGTCGGCGGGTGCTCAGCGTCCGACTGGTCGGCTCCAGCGGTTACGCCCTGCTCCATCTGCCGCAGCGCAACGGAGCCACCAAGTTTGCCGGCCCAAGCATCTGGCCCGGCCGGGGTGCCGCCGCGGAGAAGCGGCGACGCCCCGGCCGGTCCTCGGTTCGGTCGAGCCGATTCAGCAGCTCGACTTGTAGAGGTACTTGGTCACCTGGGGATCGTTGATGTTCTGCTGGGTCGCGACGACGAAGCCGGTCTCGATCTGCTTCTGCACAGGCTCGCCCTTGAGAGCGTGAACAGCCTGCTCGACGCCGAACTTGCCGATGTCGAAGGGCTTTTGCGATACCAGCGCGTTGATGGTCCCTGCCTTGAGGTCCTCGACCTCCTTGGGGCTCGCGTCGAAGGCGACGATCTTGACGGCCTTGGCGCCCGCGTTCTTCACGCCAGTGGCCGAGCCCTCCGCCGAGAACAGGTTGGCCGCGAAGATTCCGACGAGGTCCTTGTGGGCGGCGTAGGTCGCCTTCACGATCTGGGCAGCCTTGGCCGGGTCGTCGTCATCGTATTGCACCCCAAGGTACTTGAGGCTCGGGTGATTCTTGATCTCCTCCTCGAAACCTTGGGCGCGCTGGTCGGTTGTCGAGATGCCGGGCTTGACGTTGACGATCATCACCGACCCGGACGCGTTGCCGACCTGCTGCGCCAGCGCCTTGGCCGCCTCCTTGCCAGCGCCGAGGTTGTCGGTGGCGATCTGCGACAGCGAGATCGAGCTGTCGTTCACGTGCGTGTCGACCTCGATCACCTTGACGCCCGCCTGCTTCATCTGCTGGAGCGGCTGGATCGAGGCGCTGACGTCATTGGGCGCCACCAGCACGGCGTCGGGACGCTTGGCCGTTACCGCGTTGATGACCGGGGTCTGCACCGGCGCTCCCCAGGTGTCGCCACCAGTGACGCTCAGGTTCACGCCGAGCTGGTTGGCAGCCTCTTGGGCGCCGCAGGCCATCGAGATATAGAACTCGTCGCCGCGAACCCCCTGGATGAGTGTGAGGTTGAACTTCTTGGACGTGGCGCCACCGCTGCTCGAGTTGCTCGAGGTTCTCGAGCAGCCGGCCGCTAGCAGCAGCAGGCAGGTAAGTCCCACCAGGAATGACCTTGTTCGCACACGAGCCTCCTTTACTCGCGTTCCCTCGACCGACGCTTGATCTGGTCAACGTAGACGGCGGCGATCAGCACGGCGCCGACAGCAACCGGCTGCCAGAACGCCTGGACGCCAAGGATCACGAAGCCGTTTTGCAGCACGGCGGGGATGAACACGCCCACGACCGTGCCGAGGATGCTGCCGATCCCGCCGAACAGGCTCGTCCCACCAATCACCACCGCGGCGATGGCCTGCAGGTTGTCGGTCGAGTGACCGGCCAGCGTGGTGGTAGTGAAGTGGGCCAGGTTCAGGAACCCGGCCAGCCCGGCGAGCAGCCCCGAGAGCCCGTAGATCCTGATCAGGTGGCGGTCCACGGCGATGCCGGCGCGGCGGGCAGCCTCGGCGTTGGAGCCGATGGCGTAGGTGTGGCGGCCGAAACGGGTCTGGGCCAAAGCGATCCCGCCGAGGACCGTGACTCCGGCGGCCACGAACACGATCCATGGGATGCGGAAGAGGAACCCCATCCCGGTCAGTTGGAGGTCGCCATTGCCGATGGTGTTGCCGAGCATGAGCGGCAGCCCGCGCACGTCGACGCCGCCGGTGATGAGCTGGGCGGAACCGAGCGCCATGCCCAGCGTCCCGAGCGTTACGATCAGCGCGGGAATGCGCCCCTTGGCGATCAGCACGCCGTTCAGCAGTCCCCAGCCGAGACCGACCGCGAGTGCCGCCAGCAGGCCAAGCAGGATCTGGCTGACGCTGCCGTTCTGGGAGTGGTCCACGACAGCCATGAACTTGGCGGCGATGACCCCTGAGAAGATCAGGACCGAGCCGATCGACAGGTCGATGCCGCCGGTGATGATCACGAAGGTCATGCCGACGGACATCACCAACAGGGTGGCCCCGTCGATGGCGATGTTGCGGAAGTTGAACAGCGACCCGAACTCGGTCGGCCGTGCCAGCGTGAAGCCGAGCACCAGACCGAACAGCACCAGCAGCGTCCATGAGGTGTTGGCGGTGAGCAGGCGGCGCAGCAGCGAGCGCTGCTCCTCCGCCCCCTCCTCGACGGCACCGGCCTCCCCGGGCTCCGCCTGGGCCCTGTCCCTTTCAGGGTCTGCTCGAAAGCCGGTCGAGTCTGCCATGCTCACCTCACCCCCTGATCCGACCGATCCGACCGTGAGTCCACCGCTTGGCCGCTGGAGTCGGCCGGAGGTGCGGCGTGGGAGATCGCTCCGGTCATGGCTCCGACGAGGTCCTCCATCGACGCCTCGCTCGCCTTGAAGGTCGCCACCCGCCGGCCCAGCCGGAGCACCTCGATCCGGTCGGAGGCCTGGAGCACCTCTGGCATGTTGTGGCTGACCAGGACCACAGCGATCCCCCGGTCGCGGACGCGCCGGATGAGGTCGAGCACCCTCCGGGTCGCCATCACCCCGAGCGCGGCGGTCGGCTCGTCCAGGAAGAGCACCTTGCTGGCCCAGGTCACCGCCCGCGACACGGCCACGCTCTGGCGCTGACCGCCGGAGAGGCTCTTGACCGGGGCGGTTGTGCTCTGCAGACCGATTGCGAGCCCCTTGAAGGACTCGTCCGTCCGCCGGCGCATCGCCTTGTTGTCGAGCAGGCCGAACCAGCCGAGCACTCCACCCCGAAGTTGCTCCCTGCCGAGGAACATGTTGGCGGCGGGCTCGAGGTCGGGGGCCAAGGCGAGGTCCTGGTACACGGTCTCGATCCCGAGCGAGCGGGCGGCCACGGGGCTCGGCAGCGCGACCCGGCTGTCCTCGAAGAGGATTTCGCCGGCGTCTGGCTGCATCGTGCCGGACAGGACCTTCACCAGGGTCGACTTGCCCGCGCCGTTGTCACCGATCAGGGCGACCACCTCGCCGGGGGAGGCGGCGAAGTCGGCGCCTCGCAGCGCATGGACGTGCCCGAACCGCTTGACGATCCCGCGCGCCTCGAGCAGAGCGGTCATTCGGGCTTCCTTTCGC
Source organism: Actinomycetes bacterium (assembly GCA_036392615.1). Classification (GTDB taxonomy): domain Bacteria; phylum Actinomycetota; class CALGFH01; order CALGFH01; family CALGFH01; genus DASVXQ01. Next base: position 6,830 of record DASVXQ010000429.1, read on the forward strand.
TCTCGCTGGATACGGTGACGTCCTCGGGGCGCGGCACGGCGGCAACTCCCGGGTACAACCCGGCCGCGCAACCGGCCACCAGGGCCGCTCCGCGCGCGCCCGCTTCGACCACGGGCGGATAGTCGAGCTGGCCAAGGCGAAAGGCCTTGGCCGTCCGCAAGGTCGGGCTGTGTGCCCAGCCGCCGGCGACCGCGATCCGGGCCGCCGGCCCGGCGATCCGCTCGATGGTGGCGATCAGCTCGGCGCTGCGGGCGGTGACGGCCTCCGCGGCGGCGCGCCACACCAGGCCCGGCGACGGGCGGCGGCCGATGCCGCTCAGCACGGCCCGCTCGGTGTCCGCCTGCTCGACAACGAGTCCACCGGCGCCCGGCGGGGCTGCGACGCCAGCGACCTCGAGCTGTTCGCGCCCTTCTGGCCCGACGCCGAGCAGGTCGAGGAAGCGTTGCAGGCCCAGGCCCGCCCGCTGCGCGCCGAGCAGGGCCTGGAGACCGGGCACAACGTGCCAGCCGCAGGTCACATGCCCCTCCAGGCCCATGCGGACCGCATCCGGCCCGACCGGCGGTTGCACAGCCTGGATCAGTGCCTCGGCTGTGCCGCAAGAGTCGAACAGCTCGCCGGTTGCGACCACGCCGGCCCCGACCGCTGCGCAGAGATGATCGTGACCCGCCACGGTGAGCACGGCACCCTCGAGCCGCCCGCCACAGCTCGCTGTTCCCCATGGGGTGCCCGCGGGGACGACCCGTGGGAACAGCCCGGCGGGCGCCTCCGCCCAGTCCAAGGCCTCGCTCCACCAGTCGCCGGCTTCGCGGTCGAGCGCGCCGGTACGGGAGGCGAGCGACAACTCCGCGAGCTGCTCGCCCCCGAGCCGGTGTACCACCCATTCGGCCACGCTGAGCAGACGAGTGCCTTCCCTGGTCTCGGCCAGGTGGTCTCGCAGCCAGCGGTACTTGGCGAGCGTGCACAGCGGGCTCGCCGGCAGGCCGGTGTGAACGGCGAAGTTGTCGGCGCCGAGGGCGCCGGCCATCGCCGCCGCCTCAGGCTGGCCGCGCAGGTCGTGCCAAGCGATCGCCGGTGCCACCGGCTCACCGTCGGGGCCAAGCAGCGCGCAGGTCTCCGCCATGCTGGTCACGCCGACGGCCAGCACCGGTCCGTCCGGGGCCCCTGCCAGCGCCCGCTCCGCGGCGTCGAGGGTCGCGTCCACCAGCGCGCGAGGGTCGATCTCGACGCCGGCCGGCGCCGACCGCCACGCAATCGGGACGGCACCATGGGACAGCTCGGCGCCCTCGGCCGAGACCACCGCCGCCTTGCAGGTCGTGGTGCCGACGTCGACACCGACGAGCAAGGACCGCGAACCGTCCCGATGCCGTTGCGTCCGCTGCGCAAGCAGAGTCGAGAACTGCATCGGCTGCATCTGTGCACCTCGCTAGGGACCTGCGCTCGGGGGCTTGGAGGCGCCGGCGGTGACGACCGGCTGGCGGGGCGGCAGGCAACGGACGACGTCGAGCGGGCCGGTCAGGACTGCCGCGCCGGCACCAAAGGGGACGAGCATGGTGTCGCCCCTGGCCAGCGGGAGCGGGTCGGCCGGGCCGGCCTCGACCTCGAGCTTGCCGCTGCCGCCGAGCACCACCAGGATCGAGAAAGCGGGATCCAGCCGGGCCACGCCGCGGGCCGGGCGGATACGCTCCGCGCGGAAGAAGGGATCGGCGGCCGCTGGCAGGAGCCGCTCGACCGCGGGATCACGGCCGCGAGGCGGCCCGGCCATCCGGGCGGCGGCCAGCCGCGCGCCATTCCAGGCGGAGCGGTCCACGCAGGTGAGCGCAAGCCGGTAGCCGAGACCGAGGTGGCCATCGACCTCGCCGTCAATCGCGAACCCGTCCCACTCGAGCAGCACCGACAGGTCCGTCGGCTGCTGCAGCTCGACCAGCAGGATGCCCGCCCCGATGGCGTGCGGGACGCCGGCGGGGACAAGCACTGCGTCGCCGGCCGCCACCGGCACCCGGTTGAGCGCGCCGAGCAGGCGGCGGGTGTCCTGCCGCTCGACCCAGCCAGTCAGCATCGCCTCAGGGACCTCTTGGCGGAAGCCAAGGAACACCTCGCCGGTCCGGCCGGTGGTGTCGACGATCACCCATGCCTCTGTCTTGCCGCAGCCGCGACCCAGGTGTGCCTGGGCGAAGTGGTCGTCCGGGTGGCAGTGGACCGGCAGGCGCTCCCCGGCGTGGAGCAGCTTGACCAGCAGGGCGGGATCAGCGCCGCGCGTCAGCACATGCTCCGGGCCGAGGTACGCCTCGGGGTCGGCGGCGATCATGTCGCTCAGCAGGCCACCGTCGGGGAGCCGGGTCACGCCCTCGACGTCGGACCCGAAGGCCGCGGTAGTGGAGCCGATCCAGTCCTCGGGGGCGTATTCCTGGTCGTCCGCGATGCCGCGAAGCTCGGCGATGGCCGCACCGCCTCGGTAGAAGCGGCGCAGCCGGTTCGGAGCCAGCCGCAGGGGCCTCACGGCGGCGCCACCTCACCGGAGCCTCGCCGCACCAGTTGGACGGGCAGCCGCACCCGCTGGGGGGGTGCCTTGTCCCCGGCGAGCCGTCGGCACAGCAGCTCCGCGGCCTGGCGACCCATGTCCGCCGGGCTATGGGCGACCACAGTCACCGGAGTGGACAGCAAGTCCGCCAGCTCGAAGTCGTCGAACCCGACCAGCGCGGTGCGGCTGCCCGTGCCGTGGATCGCGCGGAGCGCGCCGATGGTATTGCGGTTGTTGGCCGCGAAGATGGCTGTCGGCGGATCAGGAAGCGCGAGCAGCTCGCGGGTTGCGGCCTCTGCGGCTGCCACGTCGTGCGGCCCAAGCTTGACGAGGAGTTCGTCAACGCCGATGCCGGCGGTCTTCATGGCTTCGACGTAGCCCTCACGACGCTCGGCCGCGGTGAAGATGTCCGGCAGGTCGCCGATCATGCCGATGCGCCGGTGGCCTCGGTCAAGCAGGTGCCGGGTGGCCTGGCGGGCCCCGCCCACGTTGTCGATCAGGATGGTGTCGGCCTCGATCATGCCTGGCGGTCGGTCCATGAACACCACGGCCATGCCCATGTGCAGGTCGGGCAGGAGGAACCGGTGGTCGACGCCGGCCGGCACGATGAGCAGGCCCTCCACTCGCCGCTCGCAGAGCGTTCGGATGAGGTCCCGCTCACACTCGGGATCTTCGTCGGAGCTGCCGGCGATGACCAGGTAGTCCTTGGAGCGGGCAATCTCCTCGACCGCCCTGGTGATGGCCGAGTAGAACGGGTTGGCCACGTCCTCGATCACCAGGCCAAGCGTCCGCGAGGAGCGTCCCTGGCGCAGCATGCGCGCCATGTCGTTGCGGCGGAAGCCGAGGAGGGCGATGGCCTCGTGGACGCGAGCGGCCGTCTCTGTGCGCACGCCGCCCTCATCGTTGACGACCCTGGAGACGGTCTTGAGGCTGACGGCCGCCGCCTTGGCGACGTCCCGCATCGTCGGTCGTGGCGCTCGAGGTCGTGGCACTGGCAGACCTTCTCGCTGGAGGGACTGGCCGGCGGAGGGGAAGGACACACAGGAGCGGCGGTGCACCCGGCGCTATCGAAGGAAGGAGCGAGCCGAGGGCCGAGGAGGGCGAAAGTGCTCGATGGCCGTCCCTGACGACGGCGAAGGATCTATCGTGACGTTGCCTGTCCGACTTTCCCGACAACGTTGTCAATGGGCGGATGCATCAAGCCATGGCAGGGCTCGGCCTGTCAAGAGCCAAGCCCGTTGGCTCGAGGACCGCCCAACAACTCGGCTGGCTGGCCGCCGAATGGCGGTTCGCCTGCGCTCACAGCACGGCCGCCACCAGATGCGCGACCAGGAACACTGCGACATCACGCCAAGGTCAACCGGGACGGCTGCATCCGCCGCCGGCGCGGGCGACGAGCACCGCCCAGTCGTTGAGCCGCTGTCGTGGGCATGGCGACGCTCTGCGCGTCCGAAACGTTCAAGACCTCTGGCATTCGCAGCGGCTACAACTGGTCCATGGACGCGCTTCGAAAGGAGTTTCGATGACCCCGGTGCTCAACGCGGTCGGCATCGTGACCTCCGAGATGGCTCGCTCGCTCGAGTTCTACCGTCATCTCGGCCTTGACGTGCCGGACACTCCCAAGGAGGGACACGTCAACATCGACATCGCCGATGGCATACGCTTGATGATCGACGCCGAAGTCGAGATACGGAAGTTCCGGCCGGATTGGGACCGGAAAACGGGGAACCAATTGGCGCTCGCCTTCCAATGCGAGTCAGCCTCGCAGGTCGATGAGGTTTACGCGCGCATGACCGCGGCCGGCTTCCAGGGGGACAAGGAGCCGTGGAATGCATTCTGGGGCCAGCGGTACGCGCAGCTTCGTGACCCTGACGGAGTCCCAGTGGATTTGTACGCCACCATCTGACCGCGCGGTGGCATCCAGGTAGTGGTGGAACAGTAGGACGGGCGTGGGCTCCCAGCAGAGCTAGCCACCCGGGCTGCTTGGCGTAGCAGGGATTCTGTCAGAGGACACCTGCTGCCAGTGCGTCCAAAGCTCGGCGGCACGATCGCGGAGCTGCGCGTCCGCCAGGACGAGCGTCGCGCCGCCCTGGACGCGACGAACATTCAGCCACAGGCCTGACGCTCTGATTGCCGACATCGCCTGGGCCTAACGACGCAGATGCGTCTGGTCCGTGGCAGTCCGATCTCAGTGAGGCAACCATTACCGGCGCCTGAGGCCGAGAGCGCTTCCTTATCAGCAAGCTGCAGGGAACCGCTGGGCGCGGCCGTTGGCAGGTCGCGGCCGAGCGTAAGTGCCGAAGTTAAATGTTCCATCGGCGTGCAGTTACAGAGCTTCGCCGGTTCCGGTGACAGGATTTGGAGCTGTCCCGGCAGCATGGCGGCTGAAACAACCACCTACCGACGCAACGTCCGTGGTCGGTGCGAGCGTCAGGGGAAGCGGTAGGGTTTCGACATGAACCCTGCTTCCGCGAGCAAGCAACCAGAGGCTCCCCGCGGTGCGCGGCCCGCCGACGAGGGGGATGGCCCTCAGCGCCACAGGCGGCTGCTGGCCGTGGCGGCAGTGACGCTCGCGCTCCTGCTTGCCGGCCACACGCTGGTGCCGCGGACACTGGGCGCAGGTGGCCTGGTGGAGAGCTTCCTGCCATGGCTCGGACTCGGTGTGCCAGTCCTCGCGGTCGTCGCGGTCCTGCGCCGTGCCCCGGGGGTGGGGTTGGCGCTGGTGCTACCAGCAGCGGTCTGGTCCGCACTATTTGGCCCGGCGTTGCTGGCCGACCATGGTGGCGAGGGTGGTGGTGACCTGCGCGTCGTCACCCACAACCTGCGCGTCGTCAACCCGGATCTGCGCAGCAGCGCTGCGGCACTGCTGCGCGTCCGGCCCGATCTGCTCGCGCTCCAGGAGGTCAACCCGGCGGGTCGGCCTGCGCTGGCGGCGGTCCTGGACCCGGTCCTGCGCTACCACGCGCTCCACGGCAGGAGCGGGCTGTGGAGCCGCTACCCCATCCGCGACCAGCGTTGGATCACCCTTGGCCCCGGCCAGCGGAGCGTGCTCCGCGTTGTGGTGGCAGCTCCGGGGGGCCCGTTGGCGGTGTGGGTGGCGCACCCGGCACGCCTGCGTCTGGGCGTGGCGCAGCCACGCGATGCCGAGCTGGAGCGGCTGGGACGGGCAGTCGCCGCCGACCCCGTCCCCAGGCTGCTGCTGGTCGGCGACCTGAACACTGCCAGCACCGACCGGGCACTGCGGCCGGTGGAGCGGCGCCTGCGCTCCGCCCAGGTCGACGCCGGGTCCGGCCTCGGTTTTACCTGGCCGGCACTGCTGCCGGTGCTGCGTATCGACCATGTCTTCTACCGCGGCTTGGACGCGGTCGACGCCCGGGTGCTTGGCCGCACCAGGAGCGACCATCGTCCAGTCTTGGCCGACCTGCGCATGACCACTGGCTCGTCCTGACAACTGAGACGGGCTCGGAAGCCGATGAGTTCACCGAAGGATCTCGGTATCACTCACCAAACCAACAGGCCGCAGTGCCGCAGGAACGAGAAGGCCAGATGGTGGGTGTGGCGGATCCGTTGGATGCCATGCTCGGCCGTCGCGATGACCTCGTCGAGGCCCTCTCCGGCCAGGTTGGCCAGCTCCACCCCCTTGAGGCTGGCCCACAGCGCCGTTCCAGACCCCTTGGATCAGCAGAGAGTGCGCGATCTGGGAGGCTGGGAACCCGCAGGAGGAGGAGAAACGGTAGGTCACGACGCGCCCGATCGCCTGCCCGCGGGCACTAGGTTCCCAACAGCGGTCGAGGTGTGGCCTTCCAGGACGGCCTGCCGCGGCGTGAGTCCAGGCAGCGCCGCCAGTTGAGGCAGCAGGTACGAGACCAGATTCCAGACCGCGGCTCCGAGCAGGCTCGCCAGTTCCAGCCAGGTCACCGCCCGCAACGTGGCCCACACCTCAGAGACGTCCACCCAGCTTGGGCAGCAGCCATAGGTAGACCACGGCCACCACGGCAACCGCCAGCAGGACCTGGACGACCAGCCGGCGGCGACCCGGCCTCAAGCTCCGGTCAGCTCGACCGGGATGGCCCAGGGGATCGAGACCGATTTGGTCTATGGCCAGCTCCTCGGCCAGGGAACGACCTGGAAGCGGTGCTGTCGCCAACGCCGATGAAAGGCAGCGTCCACGCCGTGGTCGGTAGCTTGGGCGCGCTCAGCCCATGGCGAATCCGAGTCGTAGGAGATTGTCCACCACCATGATGACGGCATGCCCATGAACCGTCGCGAGATGACCGCGCTCACTTTCCCTCAGAGGAGCAAGTGGAGCCGGGCGACGCCCGACTCCACCACAATGTGGCCAGTTCCCTCGGCAACTGGCTCAGCCCATCTACGGCACCCACTGCTCGCTGATCTGGGAGACATGGCCATCGCGGACCGTGATCCAGAACATCGGCCCAGCGGTCGCACGCGGGAACCAGGTCGACAGCTTCGCGAGGGACACGGGGACGGCCTGGTTGCTGCCGGTCAGCTGGTTGACGGTAATGGTGGCGCCGTCCAACACGGGCAGCGTACGCAGCTTGGGGTTGCTGTTGCGGATGTAGTAGTCGTTGTCCGCCTGCAAGTGGTCCTTGGCGGCCTCTCTTGCCGCAGCCTGGCCCTCGTACCACTGGACCAGGTCGAAAGTAATCGTCTGCCGGTACGGCTCGACGGTGTTGAGGAAGACCGGGTGACGCCCGTCGGCAAGCACGACCGGTTGGCTGGTGGTCGCGCCACTATGGCCGGCTTGGGCATCAGTCGTGGGGATGGCGGGTGGGGCGGTGGGCGCGGCAGCGGCCGGCGCAGCGGGTGCATCGGCACGGTTGCCGACGGAGTGGGCGGTGCAGCCGGTGATGGCCACAGCGGCGGCGAACACGAAGGCGGCGGTGATCCTGACTGGTCGCATGGCGACTCCCCCAAGGCGCATGACCCTGTCGGTCCAGGCAATCAGCATGGCGAGCTCCGATTACGGCGCAGCGACGACGAAGCATCGCGGCCACGGCAAAACGGGCTCGACCAGGTCACGGCCATCAATCAGAACCAGCACGCGGATGAGCCCAAGGCCGTACTGCAGCACCACTCGGGTCTTCTGTCGTTGACACCCGGCGCCCACTTCGCGCTCACCAAGCGGATCAACCAGGATCTGGAAGGTCATTGACCAGGCATACAGCGAGAACAACGCTTGGTTCATCGCATAGGCCCTGGCCTGCTGAAATGGCGCGCCGGGAGGGACTCGAACCCCAACCGCCAGATCCGTCGGCTTGTGCTCAGCGTCTGACCGGTTGGCTCCAGTTGGATTGAGGCTGGTCACGTGGGCCGTGTTGTCTGTCGGGTTGGGTTCCGGCGGCTCGGGTTGGGTCGTCTGGATGATCAACGGGACGATCAAGCACGGATGCGGTCGCCTGGTCTGCGCTGGAGCCGCCGCGGGCCGCCCGCGTCGCTCAGCCGGAACTGGGCTCTCCCGAGTCCGCGAGGTGCTGCCGTATGGTGGCCATGAGCTGGACCAAAGCGTCGTCGTCCGCGGGCCCCTCGCCGGGAAGCTCGGGTCCGGTCGACAGGTTGAACGCCCGAAGCCCCTCGAAAATGAGCGAGCTAAAGAAGAGCGGAGTCTCAGTCTGGAGCAGGTGGGGGACCCGGTCGAATTCCCCTCGCTCCAAGAACGCGGTGGTATTGGTCCCGGTGACGGTAAGCCACTGGGTGGGTGGCTGGTCCGGAAACGCGATGAACACCTGGTGGCCGGACTCCATGGTGAACTTGACCACCTGCTGGTAGTTGACAACCTCGTTCTTCAACTCGGCGATGGTGTAGCTGGTCACCCGCTCGCCAAGAGGCATGAGGACTCCTTGCGCAGATGGGTCCGCTGCGTGCATGACCCGTTGTCGACGCCGCCCGGCATCCAAGCGTCGCCTTACGGCGGAATCACGTCAACAGCTATCCCAGCTCACGTGTCGACCAACTCCATCCGCACCGCTACTTGGAACGCAAGCAAAGCGGTCAGCTCTGATTGGAACGGCCCCGCTCACGTGGGGACCGCTGTTGATTCCGGAGGAGGCCGCCGGATCGTCCTGGTGATCATTGGGATAATCACGGCCGGAAGCGTCGAGCACCAAACCACGAATCTGATGCCACAGCGCTTCCTTATCAGCACTGTCCAGGGGCGTGGCTGGCCGATCGAAGCTGGCGATTCGTGGTCGTGGTGGCGTGCAGCCTCGGCCGGATGTGCGACGGTATTGCTGTCAACGCTGCTGTCACTCAGTGAGTCGAAGTACCTCGCCGAAAACATAGGAGCAGATCGGAACCGCCACTGAGGGGCGGAACACCGGACACGGAGCACGCCGTTGGCGGAGAAGGTGCAGCCTCCAGCCACAGGCGTGAGTGTCGCCCACAGTGCGAGCGAGAAGTCGGCTTCCTCGCCGCCCGCTATGACCTGGAAGAAGGCCAACTGCTGCTTGCCTCCGACCGGTGATGCGGCGGGCGCCCGCCCATGTGGCCGACAAGAGCGCCCGACAGGCGTGCTGGGCCGAGAAATGCGGTTGCTTCTGGCGGAGCAATGCGCGCTGAATACTACGCATGGCTGACATTCAAGGCTCATACGATGAACTGTTCACTGCAGTGCCCAGTGCGCTGGCCGGACTGCTGGACGATGGAGACGCGGGTGCCTCGGTTGCGGTCTTCGTGGACGGCGAGCCCGTGGTGGACGTCTGGGGCGGGTTCGCCGACGCGGACCGCACGATCCCGTGGCAGCGGGACACGATCACGAATGTCTGGTCGGTCACCAAGACGATGACGGCGCTGTGCGCGCTGGTCCTGGCCGATCGTGGCGAGCTCGACCTGGCTGCACCGGTCGGCCGATACTGGCGGGAGTTCGCCGTGGCGGGCAAGGAAAAGGTGCTGGTGCGGCACCTGCTCGCGCACACTGCGGGCCTGCCCGACTGGGACGGGCCGGTCGAGGATCTCTATGACTGGCCGTCCGCCACCGCACGTCTGGCCGCACAGGCTCCGCAATGGGAACCGGGAAGCGCGGCCGGATACCACTCGCTCACCCAGGGGTTCCTCGTGGGTGAGGTCGTACGCCGAATCACCGGCCGGAGCCTGGGCGACTTCTTCGCAGAGGAGGTGGCCGGACCGCTGGGTGCCGACTTCCACATCGGGCTGCCCGCCGAGCACGACCACCGGGTGGCGCTCACGGTCCCGCCGTCATCCCGGGACGAGGACTATGCCGCCAGCGCGCCCGGCAGCAGCGCGCCCCCCGCCGCCGGCACCGGTGTACGGGTCCGTGACGGGAACAGCGTCGCCTGGCGCCGTGCGCAGATCCCCGCGGCGAGCGGATTCGGCAACGCCCGCTCGGTCGCCCTCGTGCAGTCGGTGATGGCCTGCGGAGGAGCGGTGCGTGGACTGCGACTGCTGTCGCAGGCGGGCTGTGACCGTGCGAGGGAGGAGCAGTTCCACGGCGTGGACCGCATCCTGGGCATGTCAGTCCGATACGGCCTGGGCTACGGACTGTTCGGCAGCACCCATGGCTGGGGCGGCTGGGGCGGCTCAATCGTCATAGTCGAACCCGACGACCGTATGGCGGTGGCGTATGTGACGAATCAAATGCGCGAACCCGCAGACGACAATCGGGGACTGGAGGTCGTCATGGCCGCCTACGACGGGCTCAAGGGTCTGCGGGCTTGATCCGACGGGTCACATGGCAGCACAGGTGCATGCAGCGCACATCAATCCCAACGCTACGGCCAGCATGGCGACCCGTGTCACAGCTCTGGGATATCGCATTTATCCCACCAACCGATCTGGCGCCTGATCACGCGAGCAGGTTTCAGGCCACGTCTTCGCCTGGTGGTACCTGTCCGGCGGGGCCGCCATGAGCCATGCGAGACCGCCGTGCCCTAGTTCACCCCGTCATCCTCGTAGGCGCCAAAACCACGGGGAGTGGACTCCGGGTCAATGGTCGGCGCAGCCGATTGTGTGCGACGGCCCGCAGGGCCGCCATTGACGCGGTGGCGGCGAGCTGGACAATCGGGAGCGAGGATGACGGCCCCAGCAGCATTGGGCTGCGTGACCTGTGTGGCTGTCTGATCTGAGGCAGCCTGCGGGCTGGGCGGCGCGCCCGCGCGAGCGGGCCACCAAGGCTGAGCGCGGCGCGGGAAAGCGGCGCCGCGGTGCCGCGCAGCGGTGCCGCCTTGACCTTCCGGTAACCGACCCCGACCCCGGCCGCTACACCTGGGAACGGGTCACCCCTGCCGACCCCGACAACATGCCACCTGGACGGAAGCAAGCCAGCGGTGTTCGAGATCGGCCGCGACCATCCTGGCATGCGGACGACCACGCCGCTGGAACGGCCGCTCCCGGTCGGCGGGGAACTGCGGGTGGTGGTGACGACCGAGTTCACCCAGTGGGTGGGCGGATGGTTGCTCTACAGTCCCGTCCGCGTCAGCACCATCAGGCACGACGCGGGCTTCAGCGTCGGGGCCTTGCGCCCGGCATGGTCGGCGACCACACGCGTGCCCGGTTCTTGCGGAATGGCGGGCGCCCTATGGGTGCCTGCATGCCGCAGCAAGGCGGGGAGCGCCCGCACGGGAGACGGCCGCCCAGCGCATGAGCGGCCGCCGAAGGACAGCTGCCATGCCCGTCTCGAGCGGCAGAGGGCGCGGCCCACGCTCGGATCGCCTGGGAACTCACGCGCGAGAGAGCGATCGTTGGAAGTGAATGAGGCCGGCCGCAACGCCGGCCCCATTCGCAACCAGTTGCTCCGGCCGTTAGGGCGTCAGCTTGCTGATCCGCGTCGACCAGTTCGCGAGCGCGGTCCGCGCGCCCGGGCCGTGGTTGGCGCCACCGCACGTGCCGAGCAGGTTGTCACCGGTGCCGCCCGCGAAGAACGGGCCGCCCCAGTCGGTGTAATCGCAGGTGTGGGCGATGTACTCGCTGGCGATCCAGATCGAGTTGCCGTCGACCGCCGCTGCGCCGTAGTCGCCCCAGCGCGAGCGGATCGGGTTGGGGAAGTTCTGCTGCCTGTAGCCCGAGAACCCGTCGTCCGCGGCAGCGCCGAGGCCACCGGTGACGTCGTTCCAGGCGCCGACGCCGACGCTCGCGTCGATGGGCGCGTAGGCGGCGCTCGGGTACGTGGCGTCACCCGTGTCGGTGAAGGCCATCACGCCGCGACCGCTTGCGGTGACCCCGATCGCCGGATACGTGAAGTCGTGGCCGCTCGCTCCGAGATAGCCCGAGAGGACGACCTTGGGCGTGACCGGGTTCACGATGTACCACGCGATGCCGGCCCGCTGCGGGCCCCCGTCCGGGTTCAGCGCCGTGTCGAGCGCGCCCCAGAGCTTGCCGTTCGCGTACATCACCTGCTGCATTCGCGTGTCGTTCGAGTCGGGACTCGCAACGACCTCGGCCCCCGCCGCATGGGCGGCTGGGCCGACGAGCAGGTTCCAGCAGCCAGCCTGGCCGTTGAAGAGCAGAGTCGTCGCGTCGTTCAGGCAATGACCCTGCGGCACCGCTGCGGTGGGGGCGGTACCCGAGCCGGGCTGCTGCTGCTTCGGCGGGACGCCATACCGGCCCACGGTCAGGACCTTGTTGCCGAGGCTGACCGCCGGGCTCGTCGTGTTCAGCGACGCCGTGTTCGTCAGCGTCCACACGACGATCTGGTTGGAGGTCCGGCTCCCGGCGGTGCCGGCCGCCGGCTTCTGTGCCTCATCAGCCGCATTGGAGCTCAGGAAGTACTCCGTGCCGTTGTTAGCGAGGTTGAATTGCGAAGTCCCGGGCGACTGTGCGGGCCAGAGCGTGAAGCCCGGCTGCGTCGAACCCGCGTCGCTCGGAACGTTGACCGTGCCGGAGGTGTCGATGTGCTGCATCGTCACGCTCGCGGCGCCGGCCGCGAGCTGCGCCTTCGAGAGCGCGTAGATCTGCGCCCCGCTGAACCCGTTGGCGTGCCACGGATACGCGTTGGTCGTGAGGTAGATCCCGTTCGCGTCGGCGCCGATGTGCGGGTAGTCGCCGAGATACGGGCCTGGGTTCACGCCACCCGTGTTCGTCCCGTCGTTGGTGACGTCGATCCGGTAGATGTTCCATCCACCCGTCGGGTTGTTCGTCTGGCTCACCGCCAGGTCGAGGTGGTTCACGCACGAGAAGACACCCTGGCATGGACCGGGGACCTGAGAGTCGAGCGTCAAGGAAACGACGAAGAACCGCTGCGTTTGCGCGTCGAAGATGCACGACGGGTCGGTCACGAACTCGCCACGGACGCCTGTCGAGCGGTTGATCGCAGGCGGGTAGCCGTAGAACGAGTTCAGGTCGACCGCGTGGTTCACGTTCCGCGGAAAGCCGCTCACGATGTTGGTGGCGGTGTTGTCCGGAAGCACCGACGCTCCGGTCGCGGTGCTGTAGACGTTGAAGACGTCGTTGACGGCCTCGACGACGTAGCCGTTGCCGACGCACATGCCCTGGTCGGGCGGCTCGACGGAGAACTGGTTCCCGCCGCGTGAGTAGCGCTGCTGGTAGTGGTTCAGGCCCTCGAAGCCGAAGTTGAACGTCGGGTTCGACTTCGCCTTCTTTGCGCTCGAGACGGACGGGCCACCACCGGTGCCCGTTGAGAAGCTGATCGTCCCGTTGTACGGGTCGGGCCCCTCGTCGTTGTCACCGGTCGGGAACTCGTCCTGGGTGACGTCGCCCGCGCTCGACGGCGTGAACTCGCCCGTCTGCGCGGAACCCGTCCCGCCGACCGGAACCTGCCGAGACTCCGCCATGGCGCCCGACGCGGGCCACATGGTGAACGCGGCGAGGGCTACGACAGCAACGCCGAGCCGTCGGAAGATGCTCATCCTCACGTTTTCCCTCCCATGCGCGAGACGGGAGCGCCGTGGACTCCGTCGTGCATAAGGGGATATGCGAGCCGAATCAGCATTGTCAAGATATTTCGTGGAACGAGCGTCCCGAGCCTCGGCCGATCCAGGGCGTTACGGCTCACCTGGGCGCAACAGTCTCCCGAAATCGGCCTTGCGGTGGCGGGCCGTTCAGCTCTGGCCGGGTGGGCCGATCACGCGCACGGGTGCGGCGAACAGCTCGGCCATGGCCTCCACGGCTGCCTGGACTGCGCACCTTCCCCTCGCCCGACTGGTTGACAAGGAAGCTGTGCAGGCTGGACGCCAGCTCCACGCTTTCACACGCTTGCCCGCTCACCAACCCAGACATCGGACGGGCTGGAGGGAGCGAAGCCTCGGCGACCAGGTGCTTGAGGTGTAGCCAAGCGTCCGGTTCGACCGTCAACTGCGCGGCCTGAAGCTCTTCGGGCTCGTGCTCGTCTTGCTGGTCTGCGACGAACATGGAGAATCATTGACCGCACAACTCAGCAAGACAAGCGACATGTGGTTGCTGTATAGACCCTGACCTGCTGAAATGGCGCGCCGCGAGGGACTCGAACCCCCAACCGCCAGATCCGTAGACAAGTGCTCAGCGTCTGACTGGTCGGCTCCAGTCGGGTTGAGGCTGGTCACGTGGGGCTGTCGTCTGTCGGGTTGGTTCCGGCGGCTCTGGTTGGGTCGTCTGGATGATCAACGGGATGATCAATTCCCTTCGGCAGTACGTGCTCAGAAGCTGGCCTTGCTCTAGGGCTTGCGGCCTTCAGCCCACCACCCGCCCGTCGAATCGGTCAGGGCCGCTATGCAGCCAAGCAT
>DASVXQ010000430.1:0-5390 GCA_036392615.1 Actinomycetes bacterium
CACCGGTCGTCGCGCCGCCCGCGGTGGGGTCGCCAGTGGTCGTCCCGCCGGTGGTGGTGCCGCCGGTGGTGGTGCCGCCGGTGGTCGCGCCGCCGGTCGAGCCGGTGGCGTCGCCCGAGGTGGGCGTGACGGTCGGGTCGCTGCTCACCGTGCCGCCGTCGGTCGTGCTGGAGCCGTCGGTCGTGCTGGAGCCGTCGCCCGCCGGGCCGGGGGCCGGCGAGTTGGTCGAGCCCGAGCCGCTCGCGCTGGGAGGTGCGCCAGCGCCCGCGGCCGGGTCGGGAGCAGGGGCCGGGTCGGGAGCAGGGGCCGGGGCCGGGTCGGGAGCAGGGGCCGGGTCGGGAGCAGGGGCCGGAGCCGGGTCGGGAGCAGGAGCCGGGACGGGAGCGGGAGCGGGATCCGAAACCGGGGCTGGATCCGGAGCGGGAGCCGGATCAGGGGCCGGAGCGGGCGCCGGGTCCGAAACAGGGGCCGAGGCCGGAGCGGGGCCTGGGTCCGGGGCCGGGCCCGGGTCGGGGGCCGGACCCGGGTCTGGAGCCGGTCCGGGGTCCGGAGGGGGGCCTGGGTCCGGGGCCGGTCCGGGGTCCGGAACGGGGGCTGGGTCGGAGGCCGGGGTGTTGGAGGTGGCCGTGGATCCGTCGCCGCCGGCGGAACCACTCGGCGCGGTCGCGCTCTGGTCCGAGCTCGCCGGCGTGCTCTGCGGCTCGGCCGGCGCGCTCTGGGGCTCGGCCGGCGCGCCGGACGCGGAGCCGGCGTCGGCCGCGCCGTTCTGGCTCGCGTCCGTGGCGGCGCCGGAGTCATGGGAGGCCGGGGTGGTGTCCTGCGACGGAGTGGTGTCCTGCGACGGAGTGGTGTCCTGCGTCCCGGCCGACCCGCCGTTGTCGGCGGCCTGGGTGCCGCTGCCGGCCGGGGCGCTGTTGTCGTTGCCGGACCCGCTGCTGTCGGCCGTCTGGGCGGTGCTGTCGCTGCTACCGGACCCGCCGCTGTCGGTTGCCTGGGTGCTGTTGTCGCTGGTCGAGGCCGGAGCCGCCGAGGAGTCCTGGGCTGGCACCGTGTTCTGCGAGTCGGTGGCCGAGCTGTGGGAGTCGCCTGCCGCGGGCGCCGAGGTCTGCGAGGCGGTCGCGGTGGTGCCCTGGTCGCTCGACTGGCTCGACTGCGAGGTGCCGGCGACGCCGCTGGCCGCGGCGGCGGCCCCCGAGCCGAGGCCCTGGTGATGCGACCTGCGGTGGTGGCCGGACCTGCTGCCGGACTGCGCCTTCCAGCTGTTGGCGTGCGCCTTGTGCTTGCGGCCCTCGCCGCCGGCCTTGGCCCTGCCGGAGCCGTCGGTCGAGTTGCCAGCGGCGGGATCGCCGCTGGTGCTGCCGCCCTGGTCGGAGGTGCTGCTGCCGCCCTGGTCGGACGTGCCGGCGGTGCCGGAGCCGGCGGCCGTGCTGCCGCTGGAGGAGCCAGCAGTGGTCGAATCGGTCGTGCCGGAATTCTGAGTCGTGCCGGAATTCTGACCGGAATCGGTGGAGGAGCTCTGGGAATTGCCCTGATCCTGAGCGGCGCCGTTGGAGCCCGTGGGGTCAGTGGACGCGGATGCCTGAGAAGCGGCAGCGTCCGGTGACCCGTCGGAGGCGTGTGCCTGCTGCGACAGGAACATCAGCAGGAAGAACAACGCGACGGCAAGCAGCGCCAGACGCAAGATCAGGCGCCATGCATGCAGCAATCGCGGCTCTTCGGGCAAGTGGTACGTACTAACCCCCCACCAAGATCCCCCAAAGACCCCATCAACCGCTAGCGATCGGGCCGCCCAGGCAATGTACCCCGTCCCTACGAACAGCGGTAGAGGATATTAGGAAACAGATAGCTAACAGGAAGGTTGCGATCGAACGCGTGCCGATGCTGCGAAGCAAGCAACCGATCCGCAGCATCCCCTAGATCAGATCATCTTCCTCATACGGTTTTTACCTCCTGCTCAACGCAACTGCGGACGGAACCGAACACCGCATCAGGCCGTACTGGATTCCGTCCACCAATGCCTGATATGAGGCTGTGACGACGTCGTCGGATACCCCCACGGTGGTCCACTCACCCAATTCGTCGGCGGAGGTGATCAGCACTCGGGTCACGGCCTTGGTGCCGGCCCGGCCGTCCAGGATGCGGACCTTGAAGTCCACCAGACGGATCGACTCGAGCTGCGGGAAGCGCTCCCGGAGCGCGCGCCGGAGCCCCTGGTCGAGCGCGTGGACCGGACCGACCCCCTCGCCGGCCGCCATCACCCGCTCGCCCTCCACCCGCAAGCGGACGGTCGCCTCGGACAGGTCGCTGCCGTCCGGTCGCCGCTCGACGATCACCCGGTAGCCCTCCAGGTCGAACAGCTCGTCGAGCAGCCCGGCCTCGCGCCGCACCAGCAGCTCGAAGGAGGCGTCGGCGGCCTCGAAGGCGTAGCCGCGATGCTCCAGCTCCTTGACGCGGTCGAGCACGCGGCCGCCGAGCTCGGCGTCCGCCTCGAGGTCCAGTCCCAGCTCGCTCGCCTTGGCGAGCACGTTGGAGCGGCCCGCCAGCTCGCTGACCAGCACCTGCATGCGGTTGCCGACGGTCGCGGGGTCGACGTGCGAGTAGGCGTCCGGGCGCCGCGCGATCGCCGAGGCGTGCAGCCCGGCCTTGGTGGCGAACGCGCTTGAGCCGACGTACGGCTGGCGGGCGTCGGGCGGCAGGTTGGCCAGCTCGGCGATGGCATGGGCGGTGGTGGTGAGCGCCGACAGGCGCCCGCCGGGCAGCAACCGGCGGCCCTCCTTCAGCTCCAGGCCGGCGACGATGGCGAACAGGTCGGCGTTGCCACAGCGCTCGCCGTAGCCGTTGGCGGCGCCCTGCACGTGGCTCGCGCCGGCCTGGACAGCCATCAGCGAGTTGGCGACCGCGCAGGCGGCGTCGTTGTGGCAGTGGACGCCGATGCGCACGCCCGGCAGCGCGCCGGCGACCTCGGCGACCACCCGCGCCACCCTGCCCGGCAGGGTGCCGCCGTTGGTGTCGCACAGCACCACCGTTTCGGCGCCGGCCTCGGCCGCCGCCCGCGCCACCTCCAGCGCGTAGGCGGGGTCGGCGGCGTGGCCGTCGAAGAAGTGCTCCGCGTCGAACACCACCCGCCGGCCGGCGGCGACCAGGTGGCCGACCGACTCGGCCACCATCGCGAGGTTCTCCTCGTAGCCGGTCCGCAGCGCCTCGGTGACGTGGAGCGTCCAGGCCTTGCCGACCAGGGTCAGCACCGGCGCGCCGGAGTCGAGCAGGGCCAGCAGGTTGGGGTCGTCGTCGGCACGGCCGCGCGGGCGGCGGGTGGCCCCGAAGGCGGCCAGGGTCGCGTGGCGCAGCTCCAGCTCGCGGACCCGCGCGAAGTACTCGGCGTCCTTGGGGTTGGAGCCGGGCCAGCCGCCCTCGATGACGTCGACGCCGAGGTCGTCGAGCAGCTGGGTGACGCGCAGCTTGTCGGCCACGGTGAAGTTCAGGCCGACCTGTTGGGAGCCGTCGCGCAGGGTGGTGTCGTAGGTCTCCACCCCGGCGACGGCGGTGGTCGATGGGTCAGTGGTCACGATGGAGCGTCCCTCCAGTTCGCAGCGTGGAATCCGGACCGGGGGGCGTGCGCCCTCGGGTCCACGGGCGGGAGGGATGCAGGAGGTGGATCCGCGGTGGCTAGCCGACCGGCTCGAGCCACTCCTTGTAGCGCTCGTCCTCGCCGCGGATGGCGGCCTTGAAGACCTCCTGCACCCGCCGGGTAATCGGGCCCGGGTCGCCGAGGACCCGGTCATCCACCTCCCGGATCGGCACGACCTCGGCGGCCGTGCCGGTGAAGAAGGCCTCGTCGGCCAGGTACAGCTCGGTGCGGGGCAGGTCCGCCTCGCGGACCGGGATGCCCTCGTCCTCGGCGATGCGCATGATGCTCGCCCTGGTGATGCCCGCCAGGCAGCCGGCGGCCAGCGGCGGCGTCAGCAGGGTGCCGTCGCGCACCACGAAGACGTTCTCGCCGGAGCCGTCGGTCACGTAGCCGTTGGGGTTCAGCAGGATGCCCTCGTCGTAGCCGGCCTTGAGCGCCTCCGCCTTGGCCAGCGAGGAGTTGAGGTACTGGCCGGTGGCCTTGGCGGCGGGCGGGATGATGTTCGGGTCGAGCCGCCGCCAGGAGCTGACCTTGACGCGCACGCCGTGGATGAAGCCCTCCTCGCCGAGGTAGGCGCCCCACGGCCAGCAGGCGATCATCATGCTGACGGGGCTGTTGAGCGGGTTGAGCCCGATCTCGCCGTAGCCGAGGTAGACCAGCGGCCGGATGTAGCACTCCCGGACGCCGTTCATGGCGACCAGGTCCTTGGTGACCTTGACGGCGCCCTCGAGCGAGACCGGGGGCTCCATGTGGTAGATCTTCGCGCTGCGGAAGAGCCGCGCCATGTGATCGGTGAGCCGGAACACGGCCGGGCCGAGGGTGGTGTCGTAGCAGCGGATGCCCTCGAACACTCCCCAGCCGTAGTGCAGCGATGGAGTCAGGACATGGACGGTCGCCTCGTCCCAGTCGACGTACTCGCCGTCCATCCAGATCTTGCGGGTCGCCTCGATCGGCATTTCCAACCTCCTTGTCCGGTCCGGGGGCTCCGCTCCGTTGCTCCTGCCCCCTGGATCCCGGGCCGCGCCGCTGTCGTCACCGTCTACGCAGGTACCTCGCGCGATACAGCGACGGCGATCTGGCTCCCGATCTCCTGTGTGGAGTATCCCGCAGCATCTGGCAGGACCGCCATGACCGCCCGCTCCAGCGCGGCCGCAGCCTGCTGCTCGCCGAGGTGGTCGAGCAGCAGGCCCGCGGACAGCACCGCGGCGACCGGGCTGGCCCTGCCGGTCCCGGCGATGTCGGGAGCGGACCCGTGCACCGGCTCGAACAGCGCCCGCCCCGGCCCCGAGGATCCGGGGCCGAGGTTGGCGCTGGCCGCGGTGCCGAGCCCGCCGGCGATGGCGGCACCCACGTCGGTGAGGATATCGCCGAAGAGGTTGTCGGTGACCACCACGTCGAAGCGGCCAGGGTCGCTGACCATGTAGAGGCAGGCCGCGTCGACGTGGCAGTAGTCGAGCTGCACGCCGGTCTGCTCCGCCACCTCCCTGGCGGTGCGCATCCACAGGTCGCCCGAGTGGGTCAGCACGTTGGTCTTGTGGACCATGGTGAGCCGCCCCTCGCGCTCCAGCGCCCTGCCGGCCGCGTAGCGGATGCAGCGCTCGACCCCCGCGCGGGTGTTGAGCGAGGTCTCGGTGGCGGTCTCGGCGGCGCTGCCGCGATGGGCGCTGCCGCCGGCGCCGACGTAGGGGCCCTCGGTGTTCTCGCGGATCACCAGCATGTCGATGTCGTCGGGGCCCTTGCCGGCCAGCGCCGGCGCGACCCC
>DASVXQ010000431.1:0-7972 GCA_036392615.1 Actinomycetes bacterium
CGAGCCCAAGGGCGTCGCCGCGCGGGGCCAGGCGGCCATCCACAAGGTCGTCGGCTCCGACGGCGACGGCCGCGCGGGCGCCGACCGCGGCCTCTCGGCGGCGTGCGCCCGGCTCAGCGGCCGGCCACCGGACCGGCGACCTCGGACGTGACGGCCTGGACCAGGGGGAAGCCCCCGCGCCAGTCGCGCTCGTAGCTGCCGGCCCGCCGATCGAAGCTGTCGACGTCCCGGTCCTGGCTCATGGCGGCGGCACAGGGCCGGCGGCGAACGCGGGGGACCCGGGCGCGGGCGGGCGGCGGGCGGCCGTCAGGAGGGGCCCCGGTCGCCGGGGTCGGCGAGGGGGAGGCCGCCTTCGTTGAGGACCGCGGTGACCTCGTCCTCGGTGAGGCCGCGGGTGGCCAGGGCGCGCCGCAGGCGGCGGGACGCCTCCACCGGGGAGGTCCAGCCGTCGCGCAGCGTGCTGGTCTCGCGCTCACCCTCGAGCAGGCCGTCGACGAACCCGCGGGC
The DNA here is from genome assembly GCA_036392615.1 of Actinomycetes bacterium. GTDB lineage: Bacteria > Actinomycetota > CALGFH01 > CALGFH01 > CALGFH01 > DASVXQ01. The sequence continues at coordinate 508 of DASVXQ010000431.1, forward strand.
GTAGTCCCACGGCACGTAGCGGTCGACGTCGGGCTCGAACGCCGGCTCGTGCACGCGCGGCTCGCCGCGCTCGAGGATGTGCTCGAGGTTCTCGCGCAGGAGGCTCCAGCTGAAGAAATGGTCCTCCTCGCAGTCCGGGCAGGGGATCACCACGCCGCGGAAGCCGCGCGGCTCCAGCGCCTCCCGGAACTCGGCCAGGTCGGCGAGATCGTCGAGCAGCGCGGCGCGCTCCTCGTCGTCGATCGGCTCGGACTGGCTCTCTTCTTCGAACCCGAACGGGTCGAGCGGGTCGGGCACAACCACCTCGTAACGAACGGTTTCTTCTGGGTTGGCGCCGGGGTGGACGCCATCACCGGCTCATGGTACGCCGGTTGCCGGCTCGGGTCGCCGAGCTGTCCACAATTCCACAATGCGGCCCAGGGTCCGCTCCTGCCGCCCCGCCAGACGGCGCGGATTCGTCCGCTCAGGCCGGAGAATACCTGGTTGCATGCGGCCGAAGCCCATTGGTAGCTTCGGGCATGCGCCATTCCGAGGGACCCACCGCCAAGGCGGCTGGGTCCTGTTGCGTTCCGGCGGCTCATGACGGGCGGGCCGGAGCTCGAGCTCCCGGAGGACTCCCGTGGCTGAGGTAGAGATCGGCATCGGCAAGAGCGGCCGGCGCGCCTACGGCTTCGACGACATCGCGATCGTCCCGAGCCGGCGCACCCGCGACCCCGACGACATCGACATCTCCTGGGAACTGGACGCCTACCAGTTCGAGCTGCCGCTGCTGGTCTCGGCGATGGACGGCGTGGTCTCGCCCAGGATCGCGATCGAGGTCGGCAAGCTCGGCGGCCTCGCGGTGCTGAACCTCGAGGGGCTCTGGACCCGCTACAAGGACCCGGAGCCGCTCTACGAGGAGATCGCCTCGCTGTCGGACGCGGACGCGACCAAGCGCATGCAGGAGATCTACGCCGAGCCGATCCAGCCGGACCTGATCGGTGAGCGGATCCGCGAGATCAAGGACAGCGGCGTGGTGGTGGCCGCCTCGCTGACGCCGCAGCGGGTGGGCCGCTTCCACGAGCTCGCCCTGGAGGCCGGGCTCGACATCCTCGTCATCCAGGGCACGGTGGTCTCGGCCGAGCACGTCTCGTCGACCACCGAGCCGCTCAACCTCAAGACCTTCATCGCGCGCTACGAGATCCCGGTGATCGTCGGCGGCTGCGCCTCCTACTCGACCGCGCTGCACCTGATGCGCACCGGCGCGGCCGGCGTGCTGGTCGGTGTCGGGCCCGGCGCCGCCTGCACCACCCGCGGCGTGCTCGGCATCGGTGTGCCGCAGGCCACCGCGCTGGCGGACGCGGCCGGCGCGCGGGTGCGCCACCTCGAGGAGACCGGCCGCTACGTCCAGGTGATCGCCGACGGCGGCATGGCCACCGGCGGCGACATCGCCAAGGCGATCGCCTGCGGGGCGGACGCGGTGATGCTCGGCTCGCCGCTGGCCAGGGCCGTCGAGGCACCCGGCCGCGGCTACCACTGGGGCATGGCCACCTTCCACGCGGACCTGCCGCGCGGCACGCGGGTCGCCACCCGGACGCTGGGGACCCTGCGGGAGATCCTGCTCGGCCCGGCGCCGGTCAACAACGGCACCATGAACCTGTTCGGCGCGCTGCGCACCTCGATGGCCACCACCGGCTACCAGACCCTCAAGGAGTTCCAGAAGGCGGAGGTCATGGTCGCGCCGGCGCTGCGCACCGAGGGCAAGTCGCTGCAGCGCAGCCAGGGCGTCGGGATGGGCTGAGACAACCGGGCAGGGCACGGCGCGAGGCCGCGCCGTCGCCGCCGCCGCCCCTCAGTCGTCCTGGTCGCTCTCCTCGCCCTCGCCGTTGCGGCGCTGGCGGCGGATCACCTGGCGGTCCCAGCCACGGTGGACCGAGCAGTAGGTGTCGGGGTTGTAGCGCGACAGGGTCGTCTGGCACCCGTCGGCTGCGCAGACCCGTTCCGTGCCGAAGGAGCGCACCTCTGGGTCGGCCCCAGGGGCCCTGCGCCGACTCTTGGGGCCGACTGGCTGCTCGCCGTCAGGCTCGTCGTCCATCTGCTCGACGACGGGATCGACTTGGCTCACGACGCCTCCTCCAACCGGCTCGCGGCGACTCGGCGTCCCCACGGCGGACGCCGGAGCCGGAACGAAAAGGCACCATGCAACCAGGTGATCGTCGAGAGGCTGCATGGTGCAGGGTCTAGGCACCAGGACGGGCCGGTCGGGCCCGCCGTTGCTGCTTGCCTCCCACCGTAGCGCTGGCCGACGCGGCACGGCAACCCCTCGGGTTGCTGCCCTGCTAACCTTGCGGCCATGACGCCAGAAACCGTCCTCGTGCTCGATTTCGGTGCGCAATACGCGCAGCTCATTGCGCGGAGAGTGCGCGAGTGCCACGTCTACTCCGAGGTGGCTCCCTGCGACCTCGATCCGGAGGAGGTGCGCCGCCGCGGGGTCAAGGCGCTGATCCTCTCCGGCGGCCCCCGCTCGGTCTACGAGCCAGGCGCGCCCGCCCTGGACCCGCGCCTGCTCGACCTCGGCATCCCGGTGCTCGGCCTGTGCTACGGCCAGCAGGCGATGGCGCAGGCGCTCGGCGGCCGGGTCGAGCCGACCGGGGTGCGCGAGTACGGCCGCAGCGACCTGGTCGCCGAGCCGGAGGGCAGCCTGCTGTTCGGCGAGCTGCCGGCCTCCCAGGTCGTCTGGATGAGCCACGGCGACACGGTCACGGCCGCGCCGCCGGGCGCGCGGGTCACCGCGCGGACCGAGGCCACACCGGTGGCGGCCTTCGAGGACCCCGAGCGCGGCCTCTACGGCGTGCAGTTCCATCCCGAGGTGGCGCACACCCCGCGCGGGCTCGACCTGTTGAAGAACTTCCTCTACGAGGCGGCCGGGCTGCGCCCGACCTGGACCAGCGTCTCGATCATCGAAGAGCAGGTGGCGGCGATCCGCGCGCAGGTCGGGGACCAGCGGGTGCTCTGCGCGCTGTCGGGCGGGGTGGACTCCTCGGTCGCCGCGCTGCTGGTCCACCGCGCGGTCGGCGACCGGTTGACCTGCGTGTTCGTGGACACCGGGCTGCTGCGCCACGGCGAGGCCGAGCAGGTCGAGGAGACCTTCCGGCGCGACTTCGAGGTCAACCTGGTGCACGTCAAGGCGGCCGACCGCTTCCTGGAGCGGCTGGCCGGCGTGACCGACCCGGAGGTCAAGCGCAAGGCGGTCGGCAACGAGTTCATCCGGGTGTTCGAGGAGGTCGCCCGCGACCACGACGACGCCCGCTTCCTGGTCCAGGGCACCCTGTACCCGGACGTGGTCGAGTCCGGCGGCCAGCGCAACGCCATCATCAAGAGCCACCACAACGTCGGCGGCCTGCCCGACGACATGAAGATGGAGCTGGTCGAGCCGTTGCGGCTGCTGTTCAAGGACGAGGTGCGGCGGGTCGGCGCCGAGCTCGGCCTGCCCGAGGACGTGGTGCGCCGCCAGCCGTTCCCTGGCCCCGGCCTGTCGGTGCGGATCGTCGGCGAGGTGACCGCCGGGCGGCTGGAGACGCTCCGCGCCGCCGACCGGATCGTGCTCGAGGAGATCCGCCGCGCCGGCCTGGACCGCGAGCTGTGGCAGTTCTTCGCGGTGCTGCCGGCGGTGCGTACGGTCGGCGTGATGGGGGATGGCCGCACCTACGCCTATCCGATCGTGGTGCGGACGGTCACCAGCGAGGACGCCATGACCGCCGACTTCGGCCGCCTGCCGTGGGAGGTCCTGGAGCGGATCGCCACCCGAGTGGTCGGCGAGGTCCCCGGGGTCAACCGGGTCGCCTACGACGTGACCTCCAAGCCCCCAGGCACCATCGAGTGGGAGTGAGGCGCCGCCTCAGGTCTGGAACGTGCCGACCAGCCGGCCCTGCGCGGTGGCGGCGGCCTGGATGGCGGCGATCGCCTGCCGTGGGTCGGTGTCGGCCTGGACGCCGGGGGAGCGGTTCAGCGCGTAGACGGTGAAGCGGTAGTGGTGCACGGGGCCGCTCGGCGGGCAGGGGCCGGTGTAGCCGCTGCCGGCGCCGTTGCGGCCCTCGGCGGCGCCCGGCGGGACGGCGTTCTCGCCGAGCTGGGTCTGGCCGGCCGGGATGCCGGTCAGCACCCAGTGGACGAAGGTGCCGCCCGGGGCGTCGGGGTCGTCCACCACCAGGGCGAGCTGGCTGGTGCCCGCCGGCGGCGCCGACCACTTGAGCGGCGGCGAGAGGTTGTCGCCCTTGCAGGTGTAGCGCACCGGGATCCGCGCGCCGTCGGCAAACGCCGGGCTGGTCACCGTCATGGTCGACTTCAGCGCCTGGCCGCCGGCCGAGGTGGTGGTCGCCCCGCCGCCGGACCCGCCCGACGAGGAGCAGGCCGCCAACAGCGCCAGCGCGCCCGCCAGCAGCGCCAGGTAGAGCCGGCGGATCGTCATGGCGACGAGGGTACTTGGCGCGCGCCGATCTCGGAGACGATCCGCTCGGTGACCGGCGCCTTCACCCCGCCGCGGTCGGCCGCCCGCAGGATCGTGCCGCCGATGGCGTCCAGCTCCAGCGGCTTGCCGGCCATGGCGTCGCGCAGCATCGAGGAGCGCATCGACGCCGGCGCCTGGTCGATCATGCCGAGCGGCACCTTGGGGTCCAGCTCGACTCCGTCGGCGGCCCGCGCGGCCGCCACGATCTCGTGGACCACCGCAATCAGGTCGTCGCGCCGGCGCTCGCGGACCTCGCCGAACGGCGCCATCTCGTGGGTGCCGACCAGGGCGATCGGCGCCAGCACCAGCAGCTTGGCCCAGAGCATCCTGCGCTCGTCCTCGCGCACCGCCACGTCCATGCCGACCCGCTGAAGCTTCGCCACCAGCTGGTTGAAGCGGGCGGGCTCGGCGCGGCCGGGCGCGAGTTCGACCGCGCAGAAGCCCGACGGGTGCTCGATCACCCCGGGCGCGACCCGCGCGGACTCGATCCGGATGGTGGCGGCCACGACCTGGTCGGCGGGGTAGCGCCGCCGCAGCAGCTCGACGTGGTCGATGCCGTTGAGGAAGGGCACCACCAGCGCGTCGCCGATCGCCTCGGGCTGCACCTCCTCGAGCGCCTCGTCGAGGGAGGTCGCCTTGACCGCCACGTAGCAGACGTCGACCGGCGCCTCCAGGCGCGTGGCCGCGCCGACCGGCACCCGGAAGTTGCCGAAGCGGCCGCTGCGCACCTCGACGCCGTGCTCGCGGAGGTGCCCGGCCGTCCTGGGCGTGGCGATGCAGGTGACCTGGTCGCCGTCGCGGGCCAGCAGGCCGGCCAGCAGCCCGCCGATGCCGCCCGGACCGAGGATCGCCACGCGTTGAAGGGCTGGCTCGGGCACCGCGGCGCTGTCCACGTCGTTGACCTCCTGTGGGGAGAACGCAGGGCGCCGTGCGGCGGCGCCCGGGCCGGAGGATACTCCGGCCGGCATGGATCGGGCGCCGGGCCGTTTCGCGGGACCACACAGCGGACAGAGAGAGAGCGATGCGAGCGATCACCTTGGTGCCAGGCAAGCAGGGGAGCGTGCGGCTCGACGACCTGCCCGAGCCGCCCTCCTCAGCGGGCGCCGTGCTGGTCGAGGCGCTGGAGCTCGGCATCTGCGGCACCGACATCGAGATCGTCCACGGCGACTACGGCTGGGCGCCGCCTGGGCACGAGCGGCTGGTGCTCGGCCACGAGTCGCTCGGCCGCGTGCTGGAGGCGCCCGAGGGCGGCGAGCTGGCGCCGGGCGACCTGGTCGCCGGGATCGTGCGCCATCCCGACCCGGAGCCGTGCCTCAACTGCGCCGTCGGCGAGTGGGACATGTGCCGCAACGGCCGCTACACCGAGCACGGCATCAAGCAGCTCGACGGCTTCGGGTCCGAGCGCTGGCGGATCGAGCCGGAGTTCGCCGTGCGGATCGACCCCTCGCTCGGCCGGCTCGGCGTCCTGCTGGAGCCGGCCACGATCCTCGCCAAGGCCTGGGAGCAGGTCGAGCGGATCGGCCGCCGCGCCCGCTGGGAGCCGAAGAGCGCGCTGGTCACCGGCGCCGGGCCGATCGGCCTGCTGGCCGCCCTGCTGGGCCGGCGCCGCGGACTGGAGGTCCACGTGCTCGACAAGGTCACCAGCGGCCCCAAGCCGCTGCTGGTGGCCGACCTCGGCGCCGTCTACCACCACGGCACGGTCGAGGAGGCCTGCCAGCAGGCCGACGTGGCGATCGAGTGCACCGGCGTCGGGCAGCTGGTCTTCGAGGTGATGGAGCACCTGGCGCCCAACGGGATCGTCTGCCTCACCGGCGTCTCCTCCGGCGGCCGCTCGATCGGCGTGGACGCCGGCGCGCTCAACCGCGAGCTGGTGCTCTCCAACGACGTGATCGTCGGGTCGGTCAACGCCAACCGGCGCCACTACCAGCAGGCCGCCGAGGCGCTGGCGGCCGCGGACCGCGACTGGCTCGGCCGCCTGATCACCCGCAAGGTCCCCCCGGAGCGCTTCGAGGAGGCGCTGGAGCGCAAGCCGGACGACGTCAAGGTGACGGTCGACTTCTCCGCCGGCGCCATCTAGCCCGCGCGTCGCGGGCCGAGCGCGGCCAGCAGCTCGGGCTGGTGGGCGTCGAGCCACTCGGCGCCGAGCCCGACGCCGAGCCGCCAGAGCAGGAAGCCGTAGACCACCGCCACCGGGCAGAGGATCGCCAGCGCAGGGCCCCAGGCCACCAGGCCGACGACCAGCAGCACCGCCAGCGGCAGCATCAGCGCGCCCTCGATCGCCATGGCCAGCAGCTGCACCAGCCCAACGGCGCAGCCCGCGCCGGCGCCGTCGCTGGCCCACACGTTGGTGGACACGTTCGCGAGGGTGAACGGGAAGCGGATCGAGACGTAGTCGGCCACGCCCAGCATGATCCCCAGGATCCCGACCGCCAGGCAGAGCGTCACCGGCAGGTAGCGCCAGCCGCCGCCGGCCGCCGCCAGCGCCACCGACACCACCGCCACCAGCGCGAAGCCCGGCAGCGCCAGGGCGAGGTTCTTGCCAACCAGGTCGTCGCGCGACGGCCCGCCGGCGGCGACGTTCACCCAGTAGGCCGGCCCGTCGGCGCCGAACTGGTTGAGCGCCCCGGAGTTGAGCATGTAGAGGCTGGCCAGTGCGCCGAGCGAGGCGAGCTCCCTGGGCCCGTGGCTGGACAGCAGCAGGAAGCCGGGCAGCACGACGGCGAACAGCCCGGCGGTCAGCCACAGCACGCGCAGCCGGGGGTGCCTGGCGAAGTAGCGCAGGTCCTTGGCGGCCACCGCGCCACGGCGGTCCAGCGGCAGCAGCCTCCTGGCGGCCCGCGGGAACAGCCCGGCGGTGGCGTTGCGCGCCCGCTGTGGCTGGCCGGACTGCTCCACGGTGGTCAGCACCCGGCGCAGGCTGGCGTGCCACCACCAGGCCAGCAGCAGCACGGTGACGGCGGTCGCGGCCAGCTCCAGCAG
>DASVXQ010000432.1:0-16020 GCA_036392615.1 Actinomycetes bacterium
GCGCACGGTCCCGGCCGGGAGATGTTCGGCTTCCCGCGCGTCGCCAAGCTGGTGGCCGACCCGGCCGGCGGCGACGGGCTGATCGAGCGGCTGCTCGGCGAGCTGGCCAGCTTCACCGGCCCCGGCTGGGAGCAGGAGGACAGATGAGCGCATCCACCATCCCGCCGCTCCAGGGAACCGTCACCGTCGGCGTGCCCGTCGACCACGCCTTCCGCGTGTTCACCGACTCGATCCACACCTGGTGGCCGGCGCAGTACCACATCGGCCAGGCGGACATGGACCGGGCCGTCCTGGAGCCGCGCGAGGGCGGGCGCTGGTACGAGAAGGGCGTCGACGGCAGCGAGTGCGACTGGGGCCGGGTGCTTGCCTGGGAGCCGCCGCGCCGGCTGGTGGTCACCTGGCAGATCAACGGCCAGTGGCAGTTCGACCCCGACCCCGAGCACGCCAGCGAGATCGAGGTGCGGTTCACTCCCGACGGGCCCGAGCAGACCACCGTGGAACTGGAGCACCGGCACCTGGAGCGACTCGTCGACGGCCAGGCGCTGCGCGAGGGGATCCAGGGCGGTGGCGGCTGGAGCTCCCTGCTGGAGCTGTTCGCCAAGGCGGCGGCCAACCAGCGGTAGGCGCTCGGCCCCGTTCAGAGGGGCAGGTGGTAGCCGCTGGCGATGTTCAGCACGGTGGCCCAGGTGAGATACATCAGCCACAGGCCGGTGCCGAGGTGGAAGAAGCCGAGCGCCCGCTCCCCCAGCGCGCCAGGGCCCGGGCGGCTGCCCGATCTCGAGCGGCCGCCCGACCCGACCGGCTCCCGTGCCCGCCCGTCGGCCGGCACGGTCTTGGCCAGGGCGGCGCGGCGTACCAGCTGGCGAAGAACTCACTCAGGTAGACGCCGGTCAGGCCGATGAACAGGCCGGCCACCGGGGCGTCGTGCGCCAGGAAGAAGACCACGATGCCCAGCGCCCACCAATGCACCCATAGGCGGTGAACGCCAGCGCGGCCATGTACAGCGCCGGCTCGCGGAACGAGTGCAACCACGCCAGGCCCACGAACAGGATGACGCCGGTGACGAACTGCAGGAAGCCGGGCATCCAGACACCCCAGATGCCGGTGATGAGATCGACGGCACGGTCGCGGCCCGGGAGCTTGAACAGCTCCTGGGGTCCGTAGATCAGGTAGCCGGTGCCGAGGCCGAAGAACCCCACGGCGAGCGGGACGAACGCCGAGGTTGGGAAGCTGACTTCCTGGGCTTGGGCGAGCAAGCTGACCATGGCGCTCCTTTCGTTGCAGCCGCTCCACCCGTGATCGCCGAGCGCCTCGGAGCCGGCCGCGCCTACCGCCCCGGTCACCGGTTTCCAGCCCGCGCAATCACCGGCTCCGCGACCAGCAAGGCTGCATGTCCCGGACGCGGCGTGGTACCCGCCCTGGTGGAGTATGGACACAGGGAGCAGCCGTGAACCTTCCCAAACGCCTTCAGGCGTGGCTGGTCCTCCGCCAGCTCGCCGGGTCCGACCGCCTGGGCCCGGGCGAAGCGGCTCAGTCGCCGCGGTCGGCCGGGCTCGCCGCCCGCGCCGGCATTGGTCCCGCGGAACCAGAGCGTTGATCGGCTGATCGCGCGGGTTGGCGGTGCGCGGTCGGCCAGGATCGTCCGGCTACTCGATCTCCTGAGAGCCCAGGCGGGTGTCCTCGGGCTCGTCCTCGGACATGCCGACGGGTGCGGTGGGCGCCTCGGTGGACCACTCCGCCGGGTCGGGGTTGGTGAGCCGCTCGTCGCGACCCGGGCCTGGCTCCTGCCATTCGCCGCCGATCATCCCGGCGTCGTCGGGGCCGACCGTGACCTCGTGCGCGCCCAGCCGGGTGCGCTCCGGGTCCCCCTCGGACATGCCGACGCTGGCCGTGGGGGCCTCGGTCGACCAGTCCGCGGGGTCGGGGTTGGTGAGCCGCTCGTCCCGGCCCGGGCCGGGCTCCTCCCACTCGCTGCCGATCATGCCGGCGTCCTCGTCGAGTTCCTCGGCGCGTGGTTCGTCGCCGTCCGGGTCCCGGACGACCCGGTCCTCCTCGTCGTAACGGTCCATGGCGGCCCCCTCCGTGGTAGGCGACGGTTCGAGCCTCCGCCTTCCCCGCGAGCGGCAACGCAACCGTCGCGCCAGGCCCGGAATGCCGCGGCCAGCGAGGCTACGCAGAACTGCACTGTTTGGACGGTTGCTGCCCCGGGGACTCCGCCTCGTCATCGAGCGACGAGAAAGCGCGGGACGAGGAGGGGTCCACGATGCAGGGAAGGCACGAGCGAAGGCACGCACGTCCCCGGAGGACGTGGGCGGTGGCGGCGCTGCTGCTGGCCGCACCGCTGGCGCTGTTCGCGTTCCAGCTCGCCCGGCCGGCTCCGGCCTCGGCGGCGAACGTGGTCAACGTCACGTTCCATGTGCCGGCGCAGGTGGAGACCAACCCGTGCTTTCCCAAGGACGTGGTCAACCTGAACGGTGACATCCACGTCGTGATCACCACCACGGCCGACAAGCGGGGCGGCTATCACGTCACCAATAGCCTGAACAGCCAGCTCAGCGGGCTCAGCATCACCACCGGAACTAAGTACGTCAATTCCGAGAACAAGCAAGACGACTGGAACGCTCGGACACCGTGGCCGGCGGTGTACACCCACACCTATGATTTCCTGTTGATCAGCAACAATGGAACCCCGGATTACATGCTGCACATGACCATGCACGAGACGGTGACTGCGGGCGGCGTCCCCACTGCCACGGTCGACAACTTCTCGATGGATTGCAAAGGGTAATTGGAGGGTCTGAACATGCGAGGTGGAATTCGTCGTCGGGCCGCGCAGCTGGCGCTGCTCACGGTGGCGGCACCGGTGGTCGCCTGGGCGCTGGAGCGGGGTGCCCGCCGGGCCGAGGCCCGCGACGCGACCTCCCAGGCGAGCCGCTGGCTCCGCCAGGGCGCTGATGCCGCCCAGCGCGTCGGCCGCGGCCCGCTCGCCCGCCGGCTGCGACCGCCAGAGACCCGCACCCGCCGCTAGTCGAAAGCCCCGCCGCGGCCGTCGACGTCCCCCCGTGACGGCCGCGGCGGCTCCAGGTCTCCCCTCGTGATCCTGTAACGAATCGGCGTTCGATCACGGTAATCCCCTTGGGAGCAGTCAGCCGCCTGTGTCCGTTCGCGCCCTTCTGCGTGCTTGGGCGTGAGCCGGGACGCACAGCTCTGCCGGCCTCCACGAGGGGAGGAAGCCAATGACGGCCCGTCGCCTAGCGGTCCTTTCAGTCTTGCTGTCCCTGGCGGCAACGCTGATGGCCCTAACACCCGCCAATGCGGTGTCCGCCGAGAGCAAGGTCTCGGTGGGCAGCCCGCCGACACCGTACCTGCCCAACGGCGTCAACGAGCCCGCGCTCGCCATCGACGCCAACCACCCGGCGGTGCTTGCCGCCGGCGCCAACGATCTGGTCGACAGCTCGCCCTGCAAGGGCAGCAGTTGCGACCTGACGCCCGATATCGGCATCTCCGGGATCTACTTCTCGCTGGACGAGGGCGCGACCTGGATACAGCCGACCTACACCGGCCTGACCGCACAGACCGGCACCACCCACGTCGGCCCGATCCACACGCTGCCCAACTACTTCGAGAACGGGATGTCCTCCCACGGCGACCCGGCGCTCGCCTTCGGGCCCAAGCCCGGCCCCAACGGCTTCTCCTGGGCCAACGGCTCGCGCCTGTACTACGCCAACCTGGCCTTCCCGCTGACCGGGCAGACGCCGTTCAAGGGCCCGGTGGCGGCGACGGTGTCCCGCACCGATAACGTGGCCGCGGCCGCGGCCAATGATCAGAGTGCCTGGATGGACCCGGTGATCGTCACCCGCCAGAGCAACACCACGTTCAGCGACAAGGAGGACATCTGGGCGGACAACGCCGCCTCCAGCCCCTTCTTCGGCAACGTCTACCTGTGCAACACCGCCTTCCGCAGCGTCAGCGGCCCGCCCGAGCCGATCATGCTGTCGTCCTCCCGCGACGGCGGGAGCACCTGGCGGCAGCGGCAGCTCACCTCGGCGACCAGCAACGCCCAGTCGGGCGGCCGGCAGGGCTGCGCGGTCCGGACCGACTCGAACGGTGTCGTCTACGTGGTCTGGGAAGGCACCGCCAACGGGCAGAGCGTCATGTACCTGGCCCGCTCGTTCAACGGCGGCGCCAACTTCGAGAAGCCCTTCCCGGTCGCCACGGTGCACGACGTCGGCATCTTCGATCCTGTCTCACGCCGGATCGTCTTCGACGGGTTCGCCGGCACCCGCACCGACAGCTTCCCCAGCCTGAGCATCGCCAACGGCGCGCCGACCGGCGCCGGCGCCACCAACACCCTGGTCCTCACCTGGCCCGACGGCGCGCTGAACCACGAGCAGGCGCTGGTGCAGACCTCCACCAACCACGGCGTGACCTGGTCGACCCCGGCCAACGCCGCGCAGGCCGGCGACCGGCCCGACAACCCGGCGGTGGCGATCTCCCCCACCGGCACCGACCTGTACCTGGTCTACAACGCCTACCTGCAGCCGTTCCAGACCACCACGGCCAATCCCCGACGGATGCAGGGAGTGGTCCGCCACGCTGACGTGGGCGCCGGCGGGACGGTCGGCGCCTGGTCGACCCTGCACCGCGGGGCCGTCGGCGACGCCCGCGGCACCACCAGGACGCTGAACCGCGAGGCGGTCTATGACTACAACTTCGCCGCGGCGACCCGCACCTACGGGGCGGCGGTGTGGATGGACGCCCGCAACGCCGCGTCCTGCCCCGCGGTCAACGCCTACCGGCAGTCCCTGATCGACGGCACGCCGATCGCCCCACCGGCGCCGCTGACCGACTGCCCGGCGCAATTCGGCAACGAGGACATCTACAGCGGCACCTACCTCGACCCCACACCCTGACACCGCAGCGCTGAGCTCGCCGCGGCCGGTCCACGTGCTCCCTGGGCCGGCCGCGGCGGCTTGCTGTTCGGGACGGAACCGGCGGGAACGTTCTCTGCCTGGGATTGGCGAATGCGGAAATTCATCAGGACGAGCCGTCGATCTGGGGAGCGGATGTCAATCGGACTATCGGCCGAAATCCGAACTATGCCATGGGTACGCATGGACACTTCGATCCCCCGCTGAGGTATTCGACTTCGTCCGTCCGGCATGGTTTTCTTTCCCAGATTTGGTCGCAGCCGCCGCGCCGGTCCGGGTCCTCAAGGGGGAGGAGGTGGTGGGAACGGGCGTGCGGCGCCGTGACCGAGCGAGCTCGTAGCTCATCCCCTGAGCCGCCGGAAAGGGGAACCCATGGCTCGGATCGCCAGGCTCATGCTGTTCGCCCTCCTGCTCGGACTGCTCGCCGCACCCGCGTTCAGCCAGCCCGAGCGCCCAACCCGCCCCGGGAACCTCTTGAACGGGCCCTCGGCCGTCATGGGGTTCCGCTACTACACTGCCCATCCGGAGCAAGCTCCCGACGACCTCCGCGGCCGCTTCGAGGCCGCCCACGACATCGCGCAGCGCGCCCGCGCGGCGCGCGCCGGCCACGGCGACCACCATGCGCGGTTCGCCCGTCTGTTCAACCGCGACACGGTCGGCCTGCCGCAGAACGAGGAATCCATCTCGGACTGCACCAGCAACCCGAAGGTCCTGCTCGGAGGCACCAACGACTACCGGGGGCTGCTCGACCCGGAGGGCAACTTCACCGGCTGGCACCTGTCGGTCGACGGCGGCCGCACGGTCGCCAACGAGGGGCTGCTGCCGCCGGTGGAGATCGCCGGCCAGTCCATCCCCTCGGGCGGCGACCCGGTGTTCGTCACCGGCAAGGGCTGCAGCCTGTACGCCGGCTCGCTGAACTACGGCAGCGGCGCGCTCGGGGAGACCCCGAGCGGGGTCGGCGTGTACCGCTCCAGCGTCCGGACCGCGACCACCTGCCCGCAGGGCGAGTCCAACGGCGGCCTCACCCATCCGGAGTGCTGGCCGACCCGGCGGGTGGTGGACGTCGCCGCCCCCGGGCGCTTCCTGGACAAGGAGTGGATGGACGTCGGCAGGAGCGGCAGCGCCGGGGAGGTCGTCTGGGTGGCCTACGGCGACCTGGGCGACTTCAACGCCGAGGGCAACGAGGAATCGGGCATCATCAAGGCGGTCCGGTGCAGCGCCGACCTGTCGAGCTGCACCCGGCCGATCACGCTGTCGACCGGGCAGCGGGTCGCCGAGTACCCGAGCGTGACCATCGCCGCCGACGGGCGCACCTACATCACCTGGGGCGAGTTCTTCGGTGACTCGTTCATCGGCCCGGCGCAGCGGGGCTGGCTCGCGGTCGCCGAACCCGGCAGCACCAGCTTCACCATCCGCCAGGCGGTGCCGCGCGACGACCTGATCATGCGCGGCGGGATCGGCACCCTGCACGCCAACGACTTCCGCACCGGCACGATGTTCAAGAACACCGTCAAGCTGGTCGGCGGCAAGCCGCGGATCTACGTCACCTGGGAGCGCTGCGCCGCGCGCGTGCAGGAGACCATCTGCGAGGAGCCGAGGATCATGCTGACCTGGTCGGCCGACCAGGGCCGGACCTGGAGTCGGCCGGCGCCGATCTCGGCCGGCGGAGACAACTACTTCCCCGAACTGGACACCGACCCGGCCACCGGCGCGATCGTCGGCGCGTGGTACACCAACCGCTTCGACCCGGTCTTCCACAACCGCCAGGACGTCGAGGTGGTGCGCCTGCGCGACAACGGCACCGTGGCGCATCGCCGGCGGGTCACCAGGATCTCCAACGAGACCGAGTCCGACCCGATCCTCGGCGGCGCCTTCATCGGCGACTACCTCGAGATCACCGCCAACCGGGGCAGCGCCTGGGTCCACTACAACGCCAACCACCGGCACGTCGCGCTGATCGGCGAGGGCGTGCCCATCCCCCAGCAGGACAACTTCCTCACCCGCATCCACGAGTAGCCGCAACCAACCGCTCCGCTCAGGAAGGAGCAGTTCGTGGGACGAACGCGAACCGCCGCGGCGGCGATCCTGCTGGCCGCCGGCCTGTTGGCGACGATTCCGGCAGTCACCTCCGGGCAGGTGCCGACCTCGCACGTGCCGACGCCCAAGCCGACGCCACGATGGCTGCTGCACGCGCAGCGCCACCCCGGCAGCCTCTCCGGCACGGTGCAGGCCCAGGCCCGTCCCGACGTCGCCGCTCCCCGCACCCGGGCCGGCGCCGCCGGCCCGGCCGGGACCATCGGCAGGTTGCGGAACGTGCAGATGAACGACGACTCCAACCCACCGCTGCCGCAGAACGAGACCTCGGTGGCCTACAACGTCTTCAATCCCTTGATTGCGGTGGCGGCCTCCAACGACTACGTCAGCGGCGGCGTGGCGGTGATGCGCACCCGCGACGGCGGGCGGACGTGGAGGACCACGCGGATCACCTCGGTGTTCGCCGGGACCACCGACACCTGCTCCGGCGGCGACCCGGCGGTCGCCTACAGCCGCCGCGACCACGCCTTCTACGTGGCGCAGCTGTGCTTCTTCCGCACCCTGCCGTTCTCCGAGGTGCACATCCACAAGTCGGTCGACAACGGCGCGACCTGGACGCCGGGCCGCCAGGCCGCCCGCGCGGCGACCAATTTCGACTACGCCAACGGCACGGTCGACGACACCATTTTCAACGACAAGGAGTACATCACCGTCGACAACAACCCCACCAGTCCGCACTACGGCCGGCTTTACGTCAGCTACACCAAATTCCACCTGCTGCCGGACGGCTCCAGCGACTACTGCCCGATCCAGCTCGCCTCCACCGACAACGTGCCCACCGCCAACCCGGCGCTGACGGTCTTCCAGCACACCCAGGTGGTGCCCGACAACCCTGGCGGCAACGGCCTGGGCGAGTCGGCCAACCAGTTCAGCGTGCCGGTGGTGCAGCGCAACGGGACCCTGGACATCGGCTACATCCTGGAGGACTGCAACTCCTCGCTGGACTTCGGGTTCCGGTTCCAGAAGTCGCGCGACGGCGGCGCCACCTTCCTGCCGAGCCCGGTGCACGTCGACAAGCCGGGCCAGTTCGTTGACAACCCCGACCCCGGCGACCTGCTGCCCCCGACCGCGTTCCGGGCACCCAACACCCTGTCAGTCGCCTACAGCCAGACCACCGGAACCCTGGTCTTCCTCTACCAGAACAACGTCAACCGGGCCGTCTCCAAGGCGGACATCTCCTACCAGCGGTCCACCGACGGGGGGCTGACCTGGAGCGATGCGAAGTTCCTGTCGGTCGGCCCCGGCGGCCGGCCAGCCCGCAACGACCAGTTCTTCCCGTGGGCGGCCGCCGACCAGAAGGGCAAGTTCTACGCCATCTGGTTCGACCGCCGGCTCGACCCCGCCAACCGCGACATCGACACCTGGCAGGCCGAGTCGACCAGCGACGGCAGGAGCTGGAAGAGCTTCCGGATCAGCACCAGGTCGTGGAACCCCGACCTCGGCTTCTTCAGCTCGGGGGCGTTCATCGGCGACTACAACGGGCTGGCGGCCTCGACCACCGCCGTCTACCCGGTGTGGACCGACGGGCGCAACAGCGCCATCGAGCGGACCGGCATCGGGGAGACCGACATCTTCACCAACGTCGAACGGAGATAACCGGGCAGTCCTGCGCGGGGCGGCGGTCACCGGTCGCCGCCCCGCGCACGCGCGCCACCGGCACCTTGGTGGTTTGTGGCGGTGCCAGCCGGGCGACTCCCCCCTCAGCTGCCAGCGCATGCGATGCGGTTCCCATCCCGCCTGCCTGGCGTGACCGGCCGCGGGTGAGTGGAGGTGGCGATGACCGCGCCAATCGGAAGGGCGCTGCGCGGAGCGGTGTGCGGCCTCGGCGCCACGGTGGCGATGAGCGGCGTCATGCTGGCGACGCAGCGGGTCATCGGCAAGCAGCCACCCCAACGGATCGTCGAGACCGGCATGGAGGCGGCCGGCGTGCCCGACCCCGACCGGGTCGAACCGGCGACCAGCGCGCTGGCGGTCGCCGCGCACCTCGGCTACGGCACGCTGCTGGGCGCGCTGTTCGCGCTGGCTCGGCCACGGCGCGTCTCGCCGCTCGGCGGGGTGGCGTTCGGGGTGCTGGTGTGGGCGGCGAACTACGCCGGCGTGCTCCCGGCGCTGGGGATCATGCCGCCGCCCGGGCGCGACCGGCCGGGGCGGCAGCCGGCGATCGTCGCCTCCCATCTGGTCTACGGCGGTGTGCTCAGCGCGATGCTGCGGCGGCTCGGCGGACCGTGACGGCCACCAGGGAGACGCGGACCGCGCGGGCCGGCCGCCTGCCGCACCGCCTGCGGGCACGCTACGGTCCCGGCCCGCTGCGCCTGCGTGTCCTCAGCCGCGACGAGCCCTCGCGTCTGCAACCGCCGGACCGGCTGCCCCGCACGCTCAACCACTTCGCCCTGCGCTTCTCGGCCGCGGCCCGGTGATCCGGCCGCTCACAATCCGCTCGGCCGGGTGTCGAAGCGGCCGAGGTTGGGCCGCGAGGGATGCAGGCGGCCAGCCGGTCCCTCGGCGAACGCGCGCAGCAGGTTCAGGGTGATGCGGCGCACCGCCGCGGAGGTCCTCGGGCTGTTGCGGCCGGCGGCGCACACCGAATCGATTTGGCAGATCCAGCTCGAGGTGCCGGTGTCGACCACGCCGGCGCCGCTGGGCGCGCTGTACCAGGTCACGTCCGACCAGCTCGACCGGAAGCGGCAGCGCAGCGGCGAATGGAGCACCAGCTCGACCCCGCGCGGGGTCGGGAAGCTCGGGATCACCCGGTCGTACTCCGGGCCGACCAGGTTGGGCAGCTTCGCCCCGGCGCCGAGCCCGGTGCCGGCCAGCAGCCACGAGCCCGGTTCGACGACCACGCCGTCGGCCAGCGCGGGGTTGCACTCGTAGAGCTCGCCGAGCAGGGAGCTCTCCGGCTGGTGGAGCGGCGGCTCGCGCCAGTCCGTGGTGACCTCCGCGCGGTCGGTGCGCCAGGCCGGGTCCGCGCGGGCCGAGACCGGCTTGTAGTTGACCTCCTCGCGGCCGGGGCCGAGCGGCGACGGCTGGAGCCGGATGTGCCGGAAGACCGCGTTGGCGCCGAGGAAGGCGAGGTTCACGCCGCCGTCGCGTGCCAGCGTCGCGCCACGCCGCATCGCGGTCGACCAGTACTCGTCGTGGCCGAGCGAGAGCAGCGCCCGGTGCCGCAGCAGCAGCTTCGGATGCTGGTGCAGGTCGACGTCGGTCCAGTAGGTGGCGTCCAGACCGGCGCGCTCCAGCAGGCCGATCAGCGGCAGCTCGCCGTGCAGGAAGTCGCTGGCCCCGTCGCCGCGGGCATAGGGCCGGTCGAAGGAGACCACCCGCGAGCGGGTGCCGAACTCCTGGAACGGGCCCCAGTAGAGGTTGCGACCGCCCCAGTCGTTGTAGGCCTGCCAGGTGGTGACGGCGTCCATCACCACCAGCGGGTCGTCGCTCGACGGGTCGGTGACGGTCAGTGGGACGTAGCGCTGCGCGCCGCGAGCGACCAGCTTGAGCAGGTAGGCGCCGGGCGGCCAGCGGTCGTCCACGCGGAAGCGGAGCGACGGCGACCAGCGCGTCGAGACCATGTTGGTCACCGGCTCGCGCAGCGGGTCGGACTGGCGGCGGCCGCGGACCCGTGCCGAGCGCCACACCAGCCGGCCGCGCGCGCCGCCGTACCAGCCCATCCGGTAGGCCTCGACGTGCCACCATCGCGCCGTGGTCGACACGTACAGCGTCACCGCGACGCCGACCGAGGCGCTCACCCGGCCGGCGTAGCCCTCGATCGCGTGCGGCTCCCCGCGCGCGGTGATCCGCCAGGCGGTGGTGCCGGGCCGGCGGTTCTCCGCCGCGACCCAGCCGGGCTCCCCCACCGCCGGCGCGGCGACGGCCGGCCGCGCGCCCGCGTCCTCGGTGCCGCGCATGGAAGCACCGTCGCCACTGGTGCCGGCCGACACGCGGCCCTCGACGCCCAGCCCGCCGACGCCCAGCAGCAGAGCCACGATCCCGATTCCGGTCAAGAGCCGCGCGCGCCGGCCCGCCATCTGCCGCTCCAGTCCCCATGCCCGGTCCAGGCCGGGAATTCTGGCACGACCAGGCGATCGAGGCAGAACCGGACCGGCGGACGCCCGCGGCCGGGTTCCCCGCGTCGCCTGCTACAGTTCGCTCGGTCGCACGCGAGATGGGGAGCGCCCGTTGGTCCGCTGGCTCGAGTCCATCCTGATCGCCGTGGCCGTCATGGTCGGCCTCTGGACGGCGCTGGTCATTCTGGCGGCCCGGCTGCCCGCCGGGCTGCTCAAGGACCTGGCCGGCTTCCTGCCCGCCTGCGTCACCCTGGCCCGCCGTCTGCGCGCCGACCCGCGCGTGCCCTGGCAGGCCAGAGCCGCGGTCATCGTCGCCGGCCTGTGGGTGCTGTCCCCGATCGACCTGCTGCCCGAGTTCCTGCCGGTGATCGGCCCGCTGGACGACGTGGTCGTGGTCGCGCTCGCCCTGCGCTACGCCGCCCGCCGCGTGCCCCGCGAGGTGCTGCTGGAAGCCTGGCCGGGCGAGCCGCGCCTGCTGGAGCGGCTGCTCGGCGCCCGCGCCCCGGCACCGGGCGGGAGCGTCCCACCCGAGCGGTAGGATCAGGCGCATGGAACAGCGAGTGAGCCTGATCACCCTCGGCGTGGCCGACCATGCCGCCGCCCGGAGGTTCTACGAGCGGCTCGGCTGGCGGTGCACCCTCGAGCTCGACGGGACGGCCTTCTTCCAGACGGGCTGCCTGGTGGTGGCGCTCTGGAGCCGCGCCAAGCTGGCCGAGGACAGCGGGATGGCGGATCCGGGCGGGTGGGGCGGGGTGACGCTGGCCCACAACGTGCGCTCGCAGCAGGAGGTGGACCGAGTGCTGGAGCAGGCGCGGGCCGCCGGCGCGAGCATCTCCCGAGAGGCGAGCCGGACCTCCTGGGGCGGCTACACCGGCGCGTTCGTCGACCCCGACGGTCACCCCTGGGAGGTCGCCTACAACCCCGGCTTCGAGCTCCGCGACGACGGCTCCCTGGTCCTGCCCGTACCACCAGACCAGAGCGCCTCCAGCTGACCCGGACGATCAGGGGCCACCGCCAGGACCCGACCCGCGCGAGACCGGGCCCCGGCTTCTGTGCGCGCCCGGGTCCGGGCCTCGCGCGTTGCGCTCCTTCCTCGACCGCGAAGACGCGATCGGCCACGAGCCCGTGGGCCTCACGGTGGACACGCGCCCTACGGCCCCTTGGGCCTTGCCGCCCTGCGCGGCGATGAGGCCGAGACGCTGGCCGTGATCGACGCCACCATGCAGGATGTGACCCGGCGCGGGGAGGGAGAAGGGGTCACCTTCGCCGAGTGGGCAAACGCGGTGCTCAGCGACGGCCTCGGCAAGTACGACAGAGCGGCGGCCGCGGCGGGGCGTGCCTGCAGTTTCGACGACGACCTTGGCTCGCTGGTCTGGGTGACGCCCGAACTGATCGAGGCTGCCGCACGCACCGGCATGACCGAGGCCGCGGCGTGGGCCGATGACCGGCTCGAGGAGATGACCAGCGCCAGCGGCACAGACTGGGGGCTGGGGATCCGGGCGCGTTCGCGCGCGCTGGTCAGTGGGGGCGAGGAAGCCGAGCGCCTGTACCGCGAGTCGATCGCCCGCCTCGGCAAGACCCGGCTTCGCATCGAGCTCGCCCGCGCCCATCTGCTGTACGGGGAGTGGCTGCGCCGGGAGCGCCGCCCGAGCGAGGCACGCGAGCACCTGCGCACGGCCCACGACATGCTGGAGGCGATGGGCGTCGCGGCGTTCGCCGAGCGTGCCAGGCGCGAACTGCGGGCCGCCGGCGGGACCGTCCACAAGCGAAGCGTCGCCGCCAGGCATGAGGAGCTGACTGCCCAGGAGGCCCAGGTCGCCCGGCTGGCCCGCGAGGGGCTCTCCAACCCGGAGATCGGCACCCGGCTGTTCATCAGCGCACGCACGGTGCAGTACCACTTGCGCAAGGTCTTCACCAAGCTCGGCATCACCTCGCGCAGCCAGCTCGACAGCGTCCTGCCCAGCGGCCTCGCCACCGTCCACCGCCCCCGCTAGCCCGCCGGACAGTCCTCGTCGATCGATCTGGAAGTACGTTTGAGCGTTGTGCTTCTCCGGCCTCAGCCAGCGTTCCAGTCGCTGAGCGAGGGACCGCCCCGTGGATAGATGGTGGAGTCGAGGAACACGAGCCACTCGAAGTCGGAGAAGCTGTCCGGCGTGAGCCAGGAGTAGGTCGGATTCAGCTTGCTGCCGGAACGGGCCGGAGCGCTCCCGATCCCTGCCGCGGGCACCCCCCTGCCCCGGTGGGTCGGAAGCAACATCGATCCGCCAGCGGCCGCCAGCGTGGCCTCGAGCGTGCCCGGTTCCGGGGATGCGATGCCGTTGGGCTCGGACACACCGAGGGCCATGCCGATGACGGCGTAGCGGGGACCCATGGCCTGGGTCAGCTGCGATCCGGCCGGCCACCACTCCTTGACGTCATCGCCTGGGGGCAGGTGCCACTGCACCGTTCCGCGCTTGAGATGGCCACTGGCTGCGAAGACCAGCACCTTGCCGCGTCCACTCTCGCAGGCCACGAAGTGCCGCAGGTTGTCCGCCATGATCAGGTCGCGGATACCGAGCATCGTGGCGTAGGCACCAGGGTTGGCCAGCGCCGCGTGGGCGTCGAGCAGCTTCCGCCCCAGCTCGGCGTGATGCAGCGCGTCGGCGTACGCGAGGGGATCAGTCTTCGCCGCGTACTCGGGACACCGGATGCGCAGGTCGGTGATCAGGTCCAGAGTAGCGATCCGCAGGTCCGTCGCCTTCGGTGTCAGACCGATCGACTGCGCCGGGTCGAACATGGCGGCCGGCCGCTCCCATTCGGAGAGGTCGCCGACCAAGGGAGTGATCCGGTCCCGGTGCGCGTTGCCTCGGGCGGGGTCCGCCGTTTCGAGGTACTCGAGGGCGATGTCCAGGACCCGGCTGGGGCTGGCCAGGCCACCCTGGCCAAGGGGCAGGTCCAGCCCATAGAAGTGCAGCTTCGTCGGGTGTGATGCATCGGCGTTGTATCGGCGGAGCCACTCCACCAGCTCGCGGTTGGCCTCGAGCAGCCCGAACCCGTCGCCGAACCAGTCTTCGACCTTCGGATCGGACCTCTCGCGCCCGCCCAGCACGTACTCGTTGATCGGCCGCGCCTGCGGCGAGGTGACCTCGATGACCACGGCGCTGTAGCCGTGCTTCTCGACGAGCCGCTGGAACATCCGATTGCGGATCAGGAGGATCTCCTCACTGCCGTGGAGGGCCTCTCCCAGGGCGAGGAGTTCAACATCAGGGCCCAGCTCGACGAGCATCCGGTCGGTGGCCGAGTCGAGTGAGGCGGGAGTGTCCAGCGCGAAGGGGATCGCGTCGCGGGCGATCCACTCGTCGAGGGTTGGATGAACTGCCATTGGACTCAGATGGACCCTCCTCTCGTACCCGGCCAACCCAAGCTCTCTACGAGTCAGTTGGCGCACCGACCGCCCAGCCCGCTCGGAGGGCCATCCGCAGCCATTCGGCCGCGGGCATGATCCTGGGCGCTGGCGGCCAGCCATTGATCACGGCCACCAGCTGCCAGTACCGCTCGTACCGGCGGTCGGTGGAGGCCTCCAGCCGGTCGAGCAGCCATGACCGGAACTCGGGTCCGTCCGGGCGGCCGACGTGCTGGGCCCAAGCGGCCGCCACCTCGTCCACCACCGGCCGCGCCTCGGCCGAACCTGGCCCGATTCCCGCGTCGGCGGCGGCCCCGACCCGCTCCCGGAGCAGCGTGACCAGGGCCTCGTTGGCCTCGGGGCTCGGCTGGCCGACCTCGGCGATCGCATGCGCCTGGTCGACCGCCGCCCGTCCGATGCTTGCCCGGAAGTCGGGATCCCGGATGAGCTCGGCCAGCTCCACCCAGGCCTCCACCTGCTCCTGGGCCGGCTCCTCCGGCAGGTCGGGCATGGCGCCGCGCATCATCGACAGGAAGTCCAGGCCGAGATCGAGGCCCGTGAACGTGTCGTCGATGAACTCGTGGACGAGGCGCCGGCGCTCATCGGCGGAGAGCCGCGCGAGTCGGTGCAGCAGTGCGATCTCCTCCGGTGTGACGCTTCCCCGGCCGGCCGCCGTCTGGAGCACGGCCCTGTGCAGGCGCAGCGCGCGGATCCGGACGTCCAGCCAGGCGGCGTGCGCCGCGGCGACGTCCGCGATGGTCAACTCGCGCCGAAGCACCCTCCGGATGGTGGCGTGGTCGACGCCCAGCTCGCGGAGCGTACGGACGAGCCCGAGGCGCACAAGGGCCTGCTGGCCGTAGAGCCGGTAGCCCGCGGGCGTTCGGCCATCCGGCGGCACCAACCCCTCGTCCGACCAGAAGCGGATGGTCTTGACCGGCAGGCCGGTCAGCCGAGCCAGCTCGCCGATCTTCAGCAGCGTGTCGCGGGGCATCCCCGTCACTGTGGGGCCTCCAGCCACTGGAGAGTCAAGTCCGCCAATACCCGAGACCCTGTTCGTTCAGCCTCCGACGTGGATGGCGGGTCGTCGCCGGGGGTCTCCCTCCACCTCGCGGAGCACCTCGCGGGTCACCGGGGCGGTGTCGCCCTTTCCGAACAGCAGATACTGCAGCAGGTTGCCCAGGGGATGGCCTTCCGCCCACTCGAAATAGCAGTGGGGTCGCAGACCGCCGATGTTGCCCAGGCAGAGCAGCACCGCCGCCAGGGCGTTGGGAACCACGGGGCTGTCGGTGCGCAGCACCCGGTGGCCTTCGATGTCGAAGCCGCGGATCTCGAGCACCCGGGAGAAGTCCGAGGGATCCTGCACGGTGACCTCGAGGAACAGCACCGGAGCGTCGTCGGGGATGGGGTTCATGTCGCGCTGTTCCCGCTCCTTGAGGGCGTACTCGCGGGCATCGCCGGCCTGGCGCTTGTTGGCGATGATGTGCAGGCCGCCACTCCTGATGGCCTCGGCGATGAAGGTGCGGGCCTGCTCGTCGAACTGGATCCGGTCGGCCCG
>DASVXQ010000433.1:0-2728 GCA_036392615.1 Actinomycetes bacterium
TGGTCCACGACCACTCCCTGGCCGGCCCGCTCACCTCCGCTGAGCGCGACGCCGCCACCGTGGTCACCACCCACGGCCCGGTCGAGGACGAGCTGGGCGTGCTGTACGGCTCGCTGGGCCCGCGCGCCGGCCTGGTGGCGACCTCCGAGTTCCAGCGGCAGCTGGCCCCCGACCTGCGCTGGGTCGGCATGGTGCACAACGCCATCCCGGTGGACGACTACCCCTTCCAGGAGGGCAAGGAGGACTTCTGCCTGTTCCTTGGCCGGGTCAACCCCGAGAAGGCACCCGACCTGGCGATCCGGGTGGCGATGATCCGGCCCCCCGGCTACCCAGCCAGGGCGTCCGTAGTCCACCGATCCGCGCGGGTCGTCCCGGGCAGCCGGCGACCGCGTCCGCGAGTCTCGTCAGGCCTGGAGACGCTGCCGCATGCGCCGGAGCGCCTGACGGAGCAGCCGCGACACGTGCATCTGGGAGCAGCCGAGGACCGCGCCGATGTCGCGCTGGCGCAGGTCGTCGAAGAACCGCAGGACGATCGCCTGGCGCTCCTGGTCGGGCAGGATCGCGATCAGCTCGGGCAGCACCAGCAGGTCTTCGATCTCGGTGTCGGCCGGGGGAGTGGGCACCAGGTCGCCGACGCTGACGGTGGCGTTGGGCTCGACCGGCTCGTCGAGCGAGGCCATGGACCAGGTGGATATGGCGTTCAGGCCGTCCGCGACCGCATCCTCCTCCATACCGAGGTGGTCGGCGATCTCGGTGACCGTCGGCGCGCGTCCGAGCGCCACGGTGAGGGCGTCCTTGGTACGGACGGCCTGGAGGCCGTACTCCTTGTCCGACCGTATGACGTGCAGGCGCCACGACCACTCCCGCAGGAACCGCTTGAGCTCGCCGGTGATGCACACCACCGCGTAGGCGATGAACGGGCTCGGCCGTCCCGGGTCGTACCGGTCGACCGCCCGGACCAGCGCGAGCCGGGCCGTCTGGACGAGGTCTTCGGTGGAGGCGCCGTGGCCGTTCCGGTACCGGGACGCGAGCCGGTCGGCGAGCCCCAGGTAGGCGAGGATGATGCGCTCCCGGACAGCGGGGTCGTGGGTGCACTCGTAGCAGTGGAACCACTGCTGCACCTCGTCGACGGCGTCGCGGTCCCCGGGCCACACGTCGAGCGTGCGCAGCGCCTCCGTGGTCATCGCAGCACCCCCCCACTGCTGTCGCGGCGTCCGGGGCACAGCCTCGCAGAGAAGGTCCGCCTTCGAATCCAACGAGTCTGCAGTCATGCGCCGGCGGCGGCGTCCTGGTCGCCGCGGCGCTCGAGCTCCCGGTTCCCGTAGGCGGCCTTGCGGACCACCTGGTCGCTCTCCAGGCCGGACCCCAGCGCGCCGCCGACCACCGCCGCGGAGCTGGTGATCCACGCCAGCTCCAGGTAGTCGGTGATGTCCACGGGATGCTGCAGCGTCGACCGGAGCAGGGAGCCGCTGAGGAGGAACTCGGCCGCCAGCAGGTTGATCGCCAGCAGCGCCACGAACAGGCAGCCCACGCCCAGCAGCACCGTCGTCACAGTGGCGGCGTTGTAGAGGCGCACCGGCTCACCGTTCCGCGCCGCCGGGCCCGAGCGCCGCTCCCAGAGCTCGTGGTCGGCCACCAGCCAGACCAGCATCGCCGTGACCGAGCCGGCCGCCGCCACCGCCAGGCGCGGCACGCCCAGCGAATCGCCCATCTGCCAGATGGTGTTCTGGGTCAGCGCCAGCGCGCTGGTGGCCAGCGCCACCGCCAGCACCCTGGAGAGGCCAAGCACCAGCCGCCACGGCCTGTTAGCGCGCACCATCCCGGCCAGCATCCGCAGCTGGCCAAGGACCGGCGAGGCGAGCAGGCGCAGCTCGGCCTGGGAGGCATCGGGAGATTCGCCGCGCCGCACCGCAAACCGGAAGGCCGGCGGCCGCTTCCCCCCAGATCCGCCGCGACCACCCTGGCGGGTCAGCTCGCCCTCCAGCCACAGGATCGCCTCCCGGACCCGGCCGAACAGGCGCGTGGCCCCGAGCGCCGGGAGCGACACCACCGCGACGCCGGCGTCGGGGCGCACCTCCGCCACCAGGGGCCGGCGCTGGACCCGCAGGGGCAGATCGGTCAGGCAGATGGCCCGGTCCCACGCCTGGCGGCGCATCCACTCCCTGGCCAGCTCGACGATCTGGTCGGCTCGCGGCTCGCTGCTGGTGAACGGGTCGCGCAGCACGCCGACCCGCCACGACACCCGCCCGTCGGCGCCGTCCGGCGAGGCCTCCAGGTCGGCGATCAGCCGCCGCGCGAAGTCGCCGGGCAGGTCCGGGTCGGCCAGGATGCCCACCACGACGGGCCTGGACTTCGGCGGCTCCGGATGCCGGCTGCCATCGGCGATCGTGGAACCCTCCCGACCGTTGGGACTAGCTTGGCGGTGGAAGCCCACCAGGGAGTGGCGAGACGAGCCGGGTGAACACCCATGGACAAGATCATCCCCTGCACCAACTGCGGGAAGCGAAACCGGGTGCCGTCGGCGGCGAACGGCGTCCCGCGCTGCGCGGCCTGCCACACGCCGCTGCCGTGGCTGACCGCCGCCGGCGACGGCGACTACGAGGAGGTCGTCACCCGCTCGACCCTGCCGGTCCTGCTCGACCTGTGGGCGCCCTGGTGCGGGCCCTGCCGGATCGTCGAGCCGGGCGTCCAGCAGATCTCCGAGCGGCTCGCCGGGCGCCTCAAGGCG
>DASVXQ010000434.1:0-1881 GCA_036392615.1 Actinomycetes bacterium
GCCGGGCCCAGGGTGGCGACAATCTTGGTGCGCTGGCCGCCCATCGCCTCTCCTCCGCTTCAGCGTGCTGGCCAGGGAAGCCTAGTACCGCGGCCGGCGCTCAGCGGTAGCCCTCGGCCTTGGCGTCCTTGTCGTCGCCGAAGTAGGCGTCGGTGAGGAAGCGGCCGGCCTCCGGCTGTGAGCCGTCCAGGTCGGTGAAGCCGTAGTGCTTGGCGAGCACGCCCCACGACAGGGCTCTACCCGACTCGACGTGTACGACACGACATTCGTCGGTGGTGATCACCGCTCGACCCATGAGGGACACTCTAAGGTCAGGATTCGCCTCAGCTTCGGTGTGGTCGGCATTGATCGACGAATCGGGCTCGACGCCGAATTGGATGCGGTCCCCCAGCAAGCCTGGATCACCCCGAGTCGAATAGGAGCTCAACGACTGCTTGTCTCTTCTACTTGCTGTTCTGCGGTAGCACCAGGGCGCTTGACCTGGACAAATGTCGACTCGGCGCGACTCGATGCAACGTGCAGCGAACCGGTAGAAGAACTACCAGTATCAGATTTTGGATCAAGATCCAGCGCTTCACGACGAATTACCTGGTGCTCTGTCGAGTGCACCCGCGGCTCTTTTCCTTTACCGACTAATCTATCTGCACATCCGGCCCAGCTAGGCAGTCGTTGGTGACCCGTGCCTGTGACGCCGCACCAAAGGCGGGCAACCAGGCTCGTCCTGCAGCGGGTAGCGCGGCGGGTGCCGCCGGCGTCGCTCTCCCTCGGAGGCCCGCCACAAGATCTGTGGTCGCCCAGCCCTCTGGCGTCCACCCCACTGGCAGGTCTTCCCGCCCGTCTGCGGCCGCAGTCGGCAGCTGCGGTGCTCAGCGTGCCCGACCGCCATAGTCGTCCCGTTGCCAGGCCAGCTCCCGTGCCATGGCAAGCCAGGCGTTGGCTTGGGCGAGCTTCAGCTCAGCGCGCCGCAGGTGCTTCTCGATGTCGATGTTGGACCTGCCCTGCTCAGTGTCGATCTCGTCGTAGAGCGCCTCGCCGCTGCGGAGCGCCTGGTAACCGCGCCGCATGGCGTCTTCCCAGGTCGCTTCCCTCCACTCCGCCTCTGTCATGGCTCACCGCTTCCTCGCCAGGTCCACCGGGACCCTTCTCGCCCAGAACGACAGCTGCCGATTGAGTATGCCAAGCGGCGGGGCCTCGCCGGGAGCGCGTCGGCCGGCGAGTGCCATCGACCGGCTTGGCTACCACACCCGCCAAGGCTGACGATCCAGCGGGGCCACCCCGGTGTAGGTGGCGTGGTCCGGACTCAGACCTTGTCCGGCAGGCCTCAGCGCTGGGTCGTGCGGCGAGCGCGCCATGCGCCTCCGGCTTGGTGTTCGCGCCTGCTTGCTGGGCTGGTCGGAGCTTGGCACCCGTGCACCCACAGACCTGCGACTGGTGCTGGCGGGCGTGTCGCGTCCACGGCCGTTCTACAGCCATGGCGACCTGCAGTACCTGGAGGGAGCGACCAGGACGATCGCGCTCGACCAGCCCAGGCGGCTGCATACGCAGGTGCAGGCGCTCGCTGGGGCGGGCGGTGCCGCTGGCCCGGGTGATGAACGGGTTCCAGTCGGGGTAGGCGGCGAAGTCGGTGAGGACCTGCCAGACCCGCTCTGGCGTGGCCTTGATCTCGATGGTGGCATGGAGCTGCTTAGCCCCATAGGGTCTCCCTCAGACGGCGCACGTTGTCAGGAGCAGCCGGCGAGCGTTGTGAGCTTGTCAGGCCTCTCGATGTGTTCCGCCGCTCATTGCCGCCGGTCTGCCACCCTGACCGTCGGGTCGCGGCGTGGGGTGTCCCTGCGGGGGCCGCCGCGGGGGCATGGGGGCGGTGTCCTGGGCGCCGATCCC
>DASVXQ010000435.1:0-4456 GCA_036392615.1 Actinomycetes bacterium
GCCGCCGCGGTGCTGCTGGCCGCGCCGGTGCTGCTGGAGCCGGGGCTCGCCTGGGGCGCGGCCGGGCGGCTCGGCACCGCCGGCTACCCGCCGTCGTGGCGGCAGGCCCGCCGGATCATGGCGGCCGACCGCCAGCCCGGCGCCATGCTGGTGCTCCCCTGGCACCTCTACCTCGGGCTGCCCTGGAACGGGGACCGGGTGGTGCTCGACCCGGCGCAGCGGTACTTCACCCGCCGCGCGGTCGGCAACGACGACCTCGAGCTGTCCAGCACGGTGGTGCCCGGTGAGGACCCCTACGGCGGCCGGCTCGGCCCGCTGGTGCGCGGCACGGCACCGCTGGCGCCGGCCCTGCCGGGCCAGGGCATCCGCTACGTGCTGGTGCTCAAGGTCGCGGAGTGGGCGAGCTTCCCGCCGCGCCTGGCTGGCGCCAGCCGCCTGCTCGACGCTCCGGACCTGTCGCTCTACCAGGTCCCGGGCAGGATCGTGCCGCCGCCGTTGCCCAGCCCACCGGTCGCTCCGGTGCTGGCGGGGGACCTGCTGGCGCTGGCGGTGGCCGGCTGGGCGATTGCCGGAGTGCTACCGGCGGTAGCCCTCCCCCGCCGCGGGCTGCTATTGTTCGGGCGAGCCGTGGAAGGGAGCCGCCGATGAGTCCGACCGTCCGGGTCTTCATCGCCCTGGCCGTTGGGGCGCTGCTGCTGGCGTTCGCCGCCTCGGTCACCTTGGTCACCGCCTCCAGCAGCGAAAGTAGTTCCAACCGGCCGCTGGTGGTCTACGGCTCCCGCTGAGCCGGCTCGTGCCGCCGCCGGCTGGTCCCGTCCTCCAGCGCCTGGTCGAGCACCGCGGCGAACTCCTCCGCCGCGCGCTCCCAGGTGAAGCAGGCGCAGCGCCGCCTGGCCGCCTCGCCCAGTGAGCGGCGCAGCCCCTGGTCGGTCAGCACCCGCTCGAGCTGGGCGGTGAACTCCTCCGGACCGTCGGCCAGCAGGCCGGTCTCGCCGTCCACGATCGACTCGGCCAGCCCGCCGGCCGAGCGCAGCCCGACTGCCGGGGTGCCCTGCGCGGCCGCCTCCATCACCGCCAGGCCCCAGCCCTCCTTGAGCGACGGCATGGCCAGCACCCAGGCGGAGGCGAGCAGCTCGCGCTTGGTGACCTCGCCGACGAAGCCGTGGAAGCGCACCGCGTCGCCGAGGCCGAGGCGCTCGACCGCCGCGCGCAGCCTCGGCTCCCACCAGCCACGGCCGATCACCTCCAGGCGCAGCGACGGGAGCTTGGGGCGGATGCGGGCGACCGCCTCCAGGGCGTACTCGACCCGCTTGTGCGGCACCAGCCGGCCGAGCACGCAGACGGTCGGCACCGCCGCGTCGGCGGCTGCCGGGTAGGGCGGCGGCGGGTCGGCGCCGTTGCGCACCACGGTGACGGCCGCCTCACGCACGCCCAGGCCGACCAGCTCGCGCCGGGTGCACTCGGAGACGGCCACGTAGCGCGCGCGGCGGTAGGCGCGCGGCGCCACGGTCGACTCGAGCCACCAGCCGAGGCGCGCCAGCGGGCGCGGCAGCACGACCCCCCACTGCTCGCGGTGGACGTGGTGCACCAGCACCACCACCGGGCGCCGGCACCACAGGGTCGAGAGGAAGGGCATGCCGTTGTGGACGTCGACCATCGCGCCGTGCCGGCCCAGCCGCCCGGTGGCGTGCAGCAGCATCGCCCGCAGGTAGACCGTGCGCTGCGAGCCGCGGCGCAGCACCCGCACGCCGCCGGCGCTCTCCTCCGCCGGGGCGTGCGGGTGCGCCGCGCAGACCAGCGTGACCGGCCGGCCGGCGGCCGCCAGCCCGGCGGCCACCCGCTCGACGTACAGCTCGGAGCCGCCTCCCTCGGGATTGGTGGTGTCCCGCCAGTTCAGGATCACCACATCGGCGGGGCGGCGGCGGTCGCCATCGGTGGCGGGGACGGGCGTCGTCGGCGGCGGTGCGCTCATACCGCTACGGACAGTAACACACGACCCGCGCAGCCGGAAATTCCCGTTTCTCCGCGGGATGGTGCGGTCGGCCGCGGAGGAGGTGGCCGGCGGAACCAGCCGATCGAGCGCGTCCGCGGGGGCGGGGCCTCCACCTGCCCGGGCCCGCGGGCGCTCGCCCGGTCACGCTGTTGACGCTGGCAGCCGCCGGGGCGGCCGCCGAGGCGTGGGCCGGCCCGACGCCCCGGGCGGGTCACGGCCCCGCGGGGTCAGCGCCCGCCGGCTCCCGGCCGGATCAGGGCTCGCGGGGGGAATCGCCCAGCTCGTCGATGCCGCCGGGGCCGGTGCCCGGGTCGTCCTCCTGGGCGGTGGCGTCCAGCTCGGGATCGAGCGAGGGCAGCGGGCGCCCCTCGGCGGCCTCGCGCAGGTCCTGCTCGGTCAGGTCCGCGGCGGCGGGCCGGTCGTCCTCGGCGACGTCGTCGAGGTCGACGTCCAGGTCGGGGTCGGCCTCCTCGCCGACCTCCCAGGGTCGCGCGTTGCGCGCCTCCCCCTGGGTGGAGGGGAACAGCGGCGCCTCCGGCGGGTCCAGCGGCTCGTTCTCGTCCAGCGACTCCTGGAGGTCGTCGGTGAACCCGCTGTCCGGCCCGGCTCCCATGTCGGTGCCGCCGACCAGCACCTCGTCCTCCAGCGGGTCGACCTCCTGGTAGCGCGAGGCGTCCTCGATCCCCTCGCGCAGGGCAGGGTCGATCTGCAGCCGGTCGATCACCTGGGCGCCGGAGCGCTCGGCGACCAGCAGCGCCCGGTCGGCCTCCTCCTGGGTGGCGACCGAGCCGCCCACCACCAGCGCGTCGCCCTCGGTCGCCAGCACCACCCGACGGTCGTCGACGCCCTCGTCGTCGTGCAGGTCCGCGGCGATCTCCTCCAGGCCGGGAGGCTCGGTGTCGAACTCGCGCGGCATCCCGCTGCTCTCGCTCATCGGGTCCTCCTCGGTCTCGGATCTCGCCGGTCGTCCACCGCGACCTGCGTACCCGGCGCCCGGCGCGGTAAGCAACCCACTGCAGGCGCCCTTGGCAGATACCCCCTAGGGGTATAAGTTGGAAGCGTACCAGGCGAAAGCGAGCCGGCCAGGAGCCGCAAGTGGCAGACACCCGCGCAGACCACCCCGCCGTCAACGACCGGCACGCGGCGCACGCGGCCGACGAGGCCGGGCACGGCGCGCACGCCGCCCATGCGGGAGAAGGCGGCCACGCCGGTCACGCCGGGCACGGCGACCACGCGGCGCAGTTCCGCGACCGCTTCTGGCTGAGCGTGGTGCTCAGCCTGCCCGTGGTGGTCTACAGCGAGATGATCCAGCGCTGGCTGGGCTTCACCGCGCCGAGCTTCCCCGGCTCGGGCTGGGTCGCACCGGCGCTCGGCACCGCGGTGTTCGCCTACGGCGGCTGGCCCTTCCTGCGCGGCGGCGTCGATGAGGCCCGCGCGCGCCAGCCTGGCATGATGCTGCTGATCGCGCTGGCCATCTCGGTCGCCTTCGGCGCCAGCGCGGCGACCGCGCTGGGCGCCTTCGACCTCGATTTCTGGTGGGAGCTGGCGCTGCTGATCGACATCATGCTGCTGGGCCACTGGCTGGAGATGCGCGCCCTGGGGCAGGCCTCCGGCGCGCTGGACGCCCTGGCCGCGCTGCTGCCGGACGAGGCCGAGCTGCTCGAGGGCGACGGTACCCGGGCGGTGCCGGTCGCCGAGCTGCGACCCGGCGAGGTGGTGCTGGTGCGTCCCGGCGGGCGCGTGCCGGCCGACGGCACGGTGGTGGCCGGCCGCGCCGAGCTGGACGAGTCGATGATCACCGGCGAGTCGCGCACGGTGCCGCGGGGCGAGGGCGACCGGGTGGTCGCCGGCACGGTGGTGACCGACTCCGCGGTCCGCGTGCGGGTCGAGGCGGTCGGCGAGCAGACCGCCCTGGCCGGCATCCGACGGCTGGTCGAGCAGGCGCAGACCTCCCGCTCGCGCGCGCAGGCGCTGGCCGACCGCGCGGCGGCCTGGCTGTTCTGGTTCGCGCTGGGCGCCGGTGTGCTCACCCTGCTGGTGTGGCTGGCGCTGGGCCAGCCCGACCAGTCGATCGAGCGCACCGTGACGGTGCTGGTGATCGCCTGCCCGCACGCGCTCGGCCTGGCCATCCCGCTGGTGATCGCCATCTCCACGGCGCTGAGCGCGCGCAGCGGCATCCTGGTCAAGGACCGGCTCGCGCTGGAGCGCATGCGCACGGTCGACGCCGTGCTGTTCGACAAGACCGGCACGCTCACCCGGGGCCGCCCGGTGGTGGCCGCCACCTGGGCGGCGGACGGCGACGACGGCGCCCTGCTGCGGCTGGCCGCCGGGGTGGAGGCCGACAGCGAGCACCCGCTGGCGCGCGCGATCGTCCGTGCCGCCGGGCCGCACGGCGGCCCGGCCAGGGCCGGCGAGTTCCGCTCGCTCACCGGCCGCGGCGTGCAGGCCACCGTCGACGGGGCG
>DASVXQ010000436.1:0-1599 GCA_036392615.1 Actinomycetes bacterium
GGTCGGGCGGCGCGGCCGGCGGCGTGCTCGGCGGCGGCAACGGCGCCCGCGGCCCGTTCAGCGACCTGGTGCACGGCCATCCCGGCCAGGCCGCCCGCCGGGCGATCAGCTCGGCGGTGCGGGAGATCGGCGACCTGTCGCCGCTCGAGCTGGGCCTGCTCGGCCTGCTGCTGCTGTTCGTGCTGGTGCTCACCGCGATCGCCACCACCTCGCTGGTGTGGACCCTGCACGCCTGGCGGACGCCGGCGTCGCTGGAGGCGACCGGCTTCGCCACCCGGGCGACCGAGCCGCGCGAGTCGTTCTCGCTGATCGTGCCGGCGCGCCACGAGCAGTCCGTGCTCGGCTCCACGCTGGAGCGCCTAGCCTCCAGCCAGCACCCGGCCTTCGAGGTGCTGGCCGTGGTCGGCGACGACGACCCGGAGACCCGCGAGGTCGCCGAGGCCACCGCCGCCCGCCACCCCGACCGGGTCCGCGTGCTGGTCGACTCGAGCCAGCCCAAGAACAAGCCCAAGGCGCTGAACACCGCGCTGCCGCAGTGCCGCGGCACGGTCACGGCGGTGTTCGACGCCGAGGACGAGGTCCATCCCGAGCTGCTGGCGCACGTCGACCGGCGCTTCACCGACACCGGCGCCGACGTGGTCCAGGGCGGCGTCCAGCTGATGAACTACCACTCCAGCTGGTACTCGCTGCGCAACGTGCTGGAGTACTACTTCTGGTTCCGCAGCCGCCTGCACTTCCACGCCGGCCAGCGCTTCATCCCGCTCGGCGGCAACACCGTGTTCATCCGCACCGACCGCCTGCGCGAGGTGGGCGGCTGGGATCCCGAGTGTCTCGCCGAGGACTGCGAGATCGGCGTGCGGCTGAGCTCGCGCGGCGCCAAGGTCGCGGTCGCCTACGACCCCGAGCTGGTCACCCGCGAGGAGACCCCCGGCAGCCTGCGCGAGCTGCTGAAGCAGCGGACCCGCTGGAACCAGGGCTTCCTCCAGGTGCTGCGCAAGGGCGAGTGGCGCCGCCTGCCGACCATGCGGCAGCGGCTGCTGGCCCGCTACACGCTGGCGATGCCGTTCCTCCAGGCGTTCACCGGGGTGCTGATCCCGGTCTCGCTGGCGACCATGGTCCTGCTCGACCTGCCGGTGGTGGCCGCGCTGCTCACCTTCGTCCCACTGGTGCCGACCCTGGCGACGCTGGCGGTCGAGGTGGCCGCGCTGGGCGAGTTCTGCCGCAACTACCAGCGGCGCGCGAGGGTCCGTGACTACCTCCGGCTGCTGCTCGGGACCTTCCCGTACCACCTGCTGCTCGGCATGGCGGCGTTGCGCGCGGTGATCCGCGAGCGGCGCGGCGAGCGCGGCTGGGAGAAGACCGCGCACGTCGGCGCCCACCGCCAGGAGGCCGAGCGTGGCCGAACCGCGAAGGGGACGACATGACCACCGGCCGGATCGACCAGGACCAGGACGCCACCGTCCAGCGGCCGGCGCCTCCCAAGCCCGGCGAGCGCACCGCCCCGCGCTGGCGGGGCGAGCCGCCGGCCGAGCCGCCCGCGCCGGCAGGCGAGACGAAGGCCAAATCGGCCGAGGCGCCCGCGCCGGC
Source organism: Actinomycetes bacterium (assembly GCA_036392615.1). Taxonomy (GTDB): domain Bacteria; phylum Actinomycetota; class CALGFH01; order CALGFH01; family CALGFH01; genus DASVXQ01. The sequence goes on from DASVXQ010000436.1 coordinate 1,588, forward strand.
ACGCGAGCCGGC
>DASVXQ010000437.1:0-38069 GCA_036392615.1 Actinomycetes bacterium
CGACGCGGTACAGCGCGGCCGCGTCGGCGCGGGTCAGCGACACGGCCGCCCCGGCGGGGGAGACCCCGCCGGCCCGGCGCGGGACCCGCACGCGCAGCGCGCCCGGCAGGCACCGGAACCGCAAGGGCGGCTCGAGCATCAGCGCCTCGCCGTCCAGGCCGACCGCGACCGGCGACCGTGAGCGGACCTCGAACTCGCTGCCGGACCACTCCATCAGGCCACGGAAGCGGTGGGCCTGGCCGATCGCCTCCAGGCTGGTCAGCTCGGTGACGTCGCGGGCGGTGCGGACCCGCGCGGCCAGCAGCCCAAGGCATCCGCTGTCCAGCCGCGGGCGCGTCCCCGCACCGGCGAACCGCAGCAGCTGGTAGGGGTTGTTGGACACCAGGATGAGCACGGCGTCGTCGCACCTGGCCGCGTCCGGCCCGTCGAACTCGAGGTCGATCGGCGGGGCGTCCGGGCCGAGCATGCCGGGCAGCATGCGGACCCAGGTCTCCAGCTTCGCGTCGCGATAGGCCTCGGACTGGACCACCCGCGCGTACACCCCCAGCGAGGCGTTGTTGACGAACACCCGGTCGTTGACCTGGGCGAGGTCGATCCGCCGCTCGACCCCGTCGGTGAAGGCGTCCAGCGCCCCGGCCACGTCGTCGCGGTCGAGCCCCAGGTCGAGCGCGAAGTGGTTGCGGGTGCCCGAGGGGATGCACACATGCGGGACGCCGTGGCGCATCGCGGCCCTGGCGACCACCGCCTGCGATCCGTCGCCGCCGGCCATGCCGATGACGTCGGCGCCGTCGGCGATGGCGCGCTCCGCCAGCTCGCCGAGATCGTCCCCGGGTTCCAGGACGATGGTCCGAACCCCGCGCTTGGCGGCCTCGCAGAGGAGGTCGAACCGCACCGCCTTCCCGCCGCCCGACTTGGTGTTGACGATCAGCACGCCATGGGTCGCCGACCCGACGCGCCGGCGCCACTGCCGGCGGGCGGCACGGGGGTCGCGCCCCATGGCGTAGCGGCCGCTGGCGGCGAACACCGCCAGCAGCGCGAGGACCAGCACGAACAGCACGACGCCACGCCAGTGCAGCAACTGGACCACCAGCAGCCCGGCCAGGCCGACCAGCATGCCGGCCACACCCAGGGCCCCCTCTGCCGCGCGGTGCACCCTCCGTTTCCTTCGGCACCTCTGACGCTTCGCAGCACCCCTGGCGCAATTCATGCCGACCGGATGATGCCGATGGCGCTCCGGGCGGGATTGAATCCGCCATGGAAGGGGGGATCCAGTCATGGTCAAAAGCGTCCGCGAGGCGCCACGCCGGACACCGGAGGAGCGGGCGGCCGCGGGGAAGGCCACCCGGGCGGAAGTGCCGCGCTCGAGCCACGCGGTCTGGGATCCGCCGGCGGACCGTGCCGATCCGGTCGCCGTGCTCCAGGACCAGGCGAGATCGCGCGTCCCGGAGCTGATCCCGATCCGCCACGGGCGCATGCTGGCGTCCGAGTTCGCCTTCTTCCGGGGCGGCGCGGCCGTCATGGCCGCCGACCTCGCCACCACGCCTTCCTCCGGCTTCCGGGTGCAGCTCTGCGGCGACGCGCACCTGTCCAACTTCGGCGGGTTCGCCTCGCCCGACCGGGACATGATCTTCAGCGTCAACGACTTCGACGAGACCCTCCCCGGCCCGTGGGAATGGGACGTGAAGCGCCTGGCGGCCAGCTTCGCCATCGCCGGCCGGGAGCGGGGGTTCAGCCCCAAGGAGCGCCGCGCGATCGTGCTGGCCTCGATGAGCCGGTACCGCGAGGCCATGCGGGAGTTTGCCGGGATGCGGAACCTGGACGTCTGGTACGCCCGCCTGGACGCCGCCGGGGTCCTGGAACGCTGGCGCAAGGACGTCACCGCGAAGGCGGTCCGGACCTTCGAGCAGAACGTCGCCAAGGCCCGTGGCAAGGACAGCCTGCGAGCCCTGGCGAAGCTCTGCCACGACGTCAACGGCGGGCCGCGGATCATCAGCGACCCGCCGTTGATCGTCCCGCTCGACGAGCTCCTGTCCGGAGCGGACCACGCCCGGCTCGACGCGGCCGTGCGGCGGATCCTCCAGGACTACCAGCGGAGCGTGCCCCGCGACCGGCGCCACCTGCTCGACGGCTACGAGGTCGTGGACGTGGCCCGCAAGGTGGTCGGCGTCGGCAGCGTGGGGACCAGGGCGTGGATCGCGCTGATGCTGGGCCGCGACCACGGCGACCCCCTGTTCCTCCAGGTCAAGGAGGCCCAGGAGTCGGTGCTGGCGCCCTACGCCGGCGCCAGCCGGTACCGCAACCAGGGGCAGCGGGTGGTCGAGGGGCAACGGCTGATGCAGACCGCCAGCGACATCCTGCTCGGCTGGTACCGGACCGAGGGCGTCGACGGCAAGCAGCGGGACTTCTACGTGCGGCAGCTGTGGGACTGGAAGCTCTCGGCCGACGTCGAGCACATGGCCCCGCCGACCATGCGGATCTATGGGGAGGCGTGCGGCTGGACGCTGGCCCGCGCGCACGCCCGCTCCGGCGACCGCATCGCCATCGCCGCCTACCTCGGGTCCGGGCGGCAGTTCGAGACCGCGATCGCCGAGTTCGCCGAGGCCTACGCCGACCAGAACGAGCGCGACTACCGCATCTTCGCCGCCTCCGTCGACGACGGGGTCCTCACCGCCGAGCAGGGGCTCTAGGCTGGGACGTCACTCGTCCAGGCGGGAGACCGCGCGGATCTTGTTCATCGCGTCGAGCGCGGCGACCTTGTACGCCTCCGCCAGGGTCGGGTAGTTGAAGACCGCCTCGACCAGGTAGTCGACCGTGCCGCCGTTGCCCATCACCGCCTGGCCGATGTGGACGATCTCGGTGGCGTTGGTGCCGAAGACGTGGACCCCGAGCACCCGCCGGTCCTCGACGCCGACCAGCAGCTTCAACATGCCGTACGAGTCGCCGAGGATCTGGCCGCGGGCCAGCTCGCGGTAGCGTGAGGTGCCGACCTCGTAGGCGATCGAGGCATCGGTCAGCTCGGCCTCGGTGCTGCCGACGTAGCTGATCTCGGGAATCGTGTAGATGCCGATCGGCAGCAGCCCCTGCGCGGAGCTGGTCGGCTCGCCGAAGGCGGTGTAGGCGGCCAGACGGCCCTGCTCCATGGAGGTCGCGGCCAGTGCGGGGAAGCCGATCACGTCGCCGACCGCGAAGATGTGGTCCACCGCGGTGCGGTAGTCCGGCCCGACCGTGATGCGGCCGCGCGCGTCCGCCTCCAGGCCCGCGTTCTCCAGCCCCAGCTCGTCGGTGAGGCCCTGGCGGCCGGCGGAGTACAGCACCGTGTCGGCGGGGATGCGCTTGCCGCTGTCGAGCACGGTGACCGCGGCGGTCTTGTGGCGCTCGACCCGCGCGACGGTCTCGCCGAAGCGGAACGTCACCGCGAGGTCGCGCAGGTGGTAGCGCAGCGACTCGACGATCTCGCCGTCGCAGAACTCCAGCATGCCCGGGCGCCGGTCGACCACGGTCACCTTGGTGCCGAGGGCGGCGAACATCGAGGCGTACTCCAGCCCGATGACGCCGGCGCCGACCACCACCATCGACGAGGGGATCCGCTCCAGCGACAGCATCGCGTCCGAGTCGAGCACGGTCTTGTCGTCGAACTCGACGGTCTCCGGCCGCGCTGGGCGGGTGCCGGTGGCGATCACCACGTTGGCGGCGGTCACGCGCCGCTCGACCGGCCCGCCGGCGATGCCGACGGTGTGGGGGTCAAGGAAGCGGGCGGTGCCCGCCAGCAGGGTCACGTGGTTGCGGGCGAGCTGGTGCATGATCACGTCGACCTCGCGGCCGACCACGTGGCGGGTGCGGGCGCTCAGGTCCTGGACGGTGATCTCGTCCTTGACGCGGTAGCTCTGGCCGTACAGCTCGCGCTGGCTCAGGCCGGTGAGGTAGACGATCGCCTCACGCAGCGTCTTGGAGGGGATCGTGCCGGTGTTGATGCAGACCCCGCCGACCGAGTCGGTCCGCTCCACGATCGCGGCGCGCCGGCCGAGCTTGGCCGCGGCGATCGCCGCCTTCTGGCCGCCGGGGCCCGAGCCGATCACCAGAAGGTCATAGTCGTGCATGGCACACCCCCGATGCGCGGCGCGGACAGGGTGGATCCCCTCCAAATCTAACCGCAGCGCGCGTCCGCGCCGAGACCGGATCGCGGACGGCGGGGGGGTGCTGCGAGCGGCCGGCCGCGACCGGCGGCTCCCGCTGTGGCTCAGTCCCTCGCGGTGATGACCACCACTGGCAACCCGCAGCCGCGGCGGACCTGCCGTGGAAGGTCCATCCGCAGCCATCGCGAGATCGGCTGCGGCAGGGTGGAGAGGATCACCTCGTCGAACTGGCGGGTGGCCAGCGCCTGGCCGATGGCCTCCAGCGGGTCGGCGTGTCCCAGCTCGCCCTCGGCCTTGGCGCCCAGCTGGTGCAGCCTGTCGAGGAGCTGCTCCAGCCGGCTGCGGGCCTGCGCGGCGGCCTCCTCGTCCATGGCCGGCGCGCACTCGGCGATCACCGCGCCCATCGGCACGTGACCGGCCGCCGCGGCGAACGAGTAGTAGTCCCGCGCCCGCGTGTTCGGGACCAGCACGTAGAAGTAGCACGGTTCGCCTTCGAGGCGCTTCCGGATCTCCTCGCTGAGCTCCGCGCCCCCCAGCGTCTGGTTCGCAACCACGAGGTACCTGCGCACGAGGACCACTCCCTCGGCTTTCGTCCCAACCCCGCCGAATTCCTCATCGTACAAGCTCTCGCCGCGGGGCTGAAGGGCTATGCGGCCGGCTCGGCGGCGGTGAGGCTGTGCTGTTGGGCCAGGGCGACGTAGCCGTCCTCGAGGGTAGGGGCGACCGGCTGCGCGTCGGCCGACGGCGGCGTCGCCGCGACGATGCGGTAGCGGATCATCCCACCGGCCGGGAGGGCCGAGAGCACCGTGCCCGCCGAAGGCGGCGGGCCGCTGCTGACCATCGACCAGACACGTCCGGTCGCGCGCTCGGTGAGGTCGGCGACGGTTCCGCGGTAGATCAGCCTGCCCTGCCCGAGCACGGCCAGCTCTGTGCAGGTCTGCGCGACGTCGTCGACGATGTGCGTGGACAGCACCACGGTGCGGCGCTCGGCGAGCTGGGACAGCAGCGTGCGGAAGCGGATGCGCTCCTCGGGGTCCAGGCCCGCGGTGGGCTCGTCGACGATCAGCAGCTCGGGGTCGTTGAGGAGCGCCTGGGCGATGCCGAGCCGCCGTCGCATGCCGCCGGAGAAGCCCCGCAGCTTGCGCTCGCCGACGTCGGCCAGGTGCACCAGCTCCAGCAGCTCGCCGACCCGGCGGCGCCGGTGGGACCGGTCGTCGAGGCCCTTGAGCAGGGCCACGTAGTCGAGGAACTCCCGCGCGCTGAGGTCGGGGTACATGCCGAGGTCCTGCGGGAGGTAGCCGAGCACCCGCTGGACCGCGAGCCGTCCCTGCGCGGTGGCCATGTCGTGACCGCCGATGGTGATGCGCCCGCTGTCCGGGCGGATCAGCCCGGTGAGCAGGCGCATCAGGGTGGTCTTGCCGGCGCCGTTGGCGCCGAGCAGCCCCATGATCCCCGGCGGGATGGTCAGGCTGACGTCGTCGAGCGCGCGGACCTTGCCGCGGAAGGTCTTGCTGACCTGGTGGATGTCGAGGCGCATCGAGGCTCCTTACTCGCTGACGCGGAAGCGCAGCGCGCGGGCCGCCGCGAGGATCGCCGCGGCGATGGCGAGGATCAGGGCGAGCGACAGCAGGGCGGTTCCGACAGTCGGCTCGGGCCGCAGGACGTTGAGCGCGGCGCCCTCGAAGGGGCCGGCGGGGTCGCGCGAGCCGAAGAAGACGTGCAGCGGATAGTCCATGGTCAGCGACAGGACCGACGCCGCCAGCGAGGGGAACTGGCTCTCGACCTCGGTCGCGCCGGCCCAGAACCAGATGCCGACGATCAGCGTGCGGAACAGCGGGGTGGGCATCAGCTGCGGGCCGAGGAAGGCCAGCGCGCCGGTGAGCAGCAGCAGCGGCACCACCACCGCCGCGAAGGTTGCTGCGGCCCACAGCAGCGCCGTGGGCCGGTCCCGCCAGATCGCGAAGGTCGCCCCGACGATCAGGTAGACCAGCGCGACTGGGATCGCGGTCGCGGCGCAGGCGCCCAGGTATTTGCCGAACAGCCGCGCGCTGCGGTTGCTCGGGGTGACGTCCAGCAGTTGGGCGACACCCAGCTTGCGGTCGCGCACCAGGCGGTCCGCCAGCACGAAGCCGAACACCATCGCCAGCAGCGGCGTGAACCAGCCCAGCGACGCCGCCATCCAGGTCTTCGGATCGGTGTCCTGCGTGAGGCGCTCCAGGTCCTGCGTGCCCATCGTGGCGAGCACGGCGTACAGCCCGTAGGGGATCACGGTGGCGATCCAGATGGCCGGCTTGCGAAGCTGCATGCGCAGCTCGTAGCTGGTCGTGGCTGCGAACGCGGTCATTCGGTCTCCTTGGTGAGCAGCCGGCTCGGGTGGCGCAGCAGCAGCCACCCGGCAGCGGTCATCGCCGCGCCGGCGGCGAGCAACGTCAGCCGGTTGGCGGTCCAGTCGTCGTGGACCGTGCCGCGGGTGGTGGCGAACAGGTAGAGCAGCCGCGACCAGCGGTGCTGCTGCAGCAGCCCGGCGGCGGCCAGGTCGAAGAACCACACCGCGACGACCGCCGCCGTCGCGGTGGCTGGGCTGGCGGACAGCGCGCCGACCAGCAGGCCGAGGCCGACCAGGCACAGGGTCGGCGCCAGCCAGGTGAGCTGCCCGGGCAGCGCGTCGTGCGCCGAGGGCCAGCGGTGCCACCAGCCGCTGGCGACCATCGCGACGGCGCTCGTCAGCGCGATCACGGCGACCCAGCCGGCGCTGATCGCCAGGCGTCGCAGGATCGTGGTCCGGTACGCGGTCGGGAACGTGAGTTGCAACTCGACCGCCGGGTCGCGGCCGACCAGGCTGGCGGCGGCCATCCCGGCGGCCAGCGGCAGCGCCAGCTCCAGCAGGGACTGCAGGACGAGCGCGATGCCCCGACTCGGGTAGTTCAGCCGGACGGCGCCGTCGACCGCGACCAACACGAGAATCCCGGCGGCCAGCACGGGCGGCAGCAGCGCGACCCATCCGGCCCGCCGCACCTCGTGACGCCACAGCGACAGTGGTCTCATGCCGATGGGTAGCGCCGGGTCGGTCGGTGGTTCACCGGCTCACCACCGCAGCGGGCCCGGCCAGCCGCCGGGACGCAAGTGGTGACGGCTCAGCACCACGGCCGCGGCCAGCAGCGCGAGCGTCGCCGCGACAGTGCCTGGACTGGTGACCCAGACCTCGCGCATGGCGGCGGCGAGCCACCCGCCGGTCAGTTGCGGGATCCCGCCGGTCAGTACCCGCAGGACCCACAGCGAGGCGGCCACCGCCATCGACACGTTCGGGCCGACCCACATCGCCAGCAGCAGGCTGAGCGCCGACAGCAGCGCCATCGGGCCGAGCCATCCGGCGACCAGGGCGGCCAGCCCGACCCGCGGGGCGCCAAGCTGGACGACCGCCGACGCCGCCACGGCCAGCACCAGGTCGTAGGCGAAGACCAGCGTCACCCTGGCCAGCAGCACCACCCGCGGCGACGTCGCCGTGACGGCCAGCGCCTCGAACGCCGGGTCGCGCTCCGGCCCGTAGACGCCGGCGACCCCGGCGACGGCGACCAGCGGCGCGACCAGCGAGAGCACCGTCGCGCCGGCGCCGTTGCCGGCCGTCAGCGCGAGTCCCACGGCACAGGTCATGACCAGGACCGAGGCGAGCCACACCGAGGGGCGCACCAACCGCAGCTCCGCGAGCAGCAGCTCCCCGGCGAACGCGGCCCGCCGGCGGCGGGCCGGCGGTGGCTGCGGGGCGAGGGCGGCTTGTGTCAACGCCGCGCGGACGACGGACGCGGGCTCCGGGGGGGTGCCGGCCGGAGCGGTCATCGCCTCGGCGACCGCGGTCCAGCCCCCCAGCGCCCCGCGGCAGGCGGCGCAGTCGAGCAGGTGCGCCTCGATCGCCGTTCGCTCCGGCCCGGCCAGCACGCCGGCGGCGTACTCGGCCAGCGCGTCGGGACAGTGCCGTCCCGCCTTCCCGCTCATGGCAACTCCTCGGCGTATCCACGGTCGGCCAGCACGCGGGCCAGCGCGGCCCGAGCGTAGTGCAGCCGGCTCTTCACCGTCCCCACCGGCACGCCCAGGATCTCCGCGACCTCGCGATGGGTGATCCGGGCGGCGAAGGCGAGCGCCAGCACCTCGCGCTGCTCGAGGCCGAGCCCGTCGAAGGCCTCGGCGATGACCTCGCGGTGCGCCGCCGCGAGCGCCCGCTCCGCCGGCCCCGGGGCCGGATCGGCCCAGCCGGCGACGCGGTCCAGCGGCACCTGCTCGGGTGCCCGGGCCCGCAGGCGGTTGTGCGCCTGCCGCCGCGCGATCCCGAACACCCAGGTCCGCACGCTGGAACGCCCGGCGTAGGCGTGCGCCGAGCGCCACACCGCCAGCAGCGTGTCCTGGAGGATCTCCTCGGCCAGCATCCGATCGCCCGCGTAGCGCTCCAGAAAGCGGAACAGTCCCACCCGGTAGCGGGAGTAGAGCGCCGCCAGCGCGGCCGTGTCGCCATCGGCCACCCGGCTGACCAGGACCTCGTCGACCTCCGGCACCGGCGGGTCCCCGGGGCAAGTCGCCTCACGGGACCGCCTCCGCAGCCGATCCGGAACTGGCATCGCTCCCGCACCCGTGTCCATCACCCGGTGAGTAGCGGGGCGGGACCGCATGGTTCACGGTCGGCTGGGCACCGCACAGCTCAGCGGTGAATCGTTGGGCTCTGCATCCTACGAGAAGCTGGCACAGTCGAGTGGTCGACCTGGAGGGCTGAGGAGGAGCTCGTGCGCTACATGCTGCTGATCTGCGGTGACAGCGAGACCGCCGCCTCCAGCGCCGCGGACGGCTCGATCATGGCCGGCTGCGCGGCCTGGACCGAGGAGATGCGGCGCCGGGGAGTGCTGCGGGCGGTCGAGGGGCTGCGGCCGCCCAGCGACGCCACCACCGTGCGCGTCCGTGGCGACCAGGTGCTGCTGACCGACGGGCCGTTCGCCGAGACCAAGGAGCAGATCGGCGGGTACTGCCTGATCGAGTGCGCCGACCTGGACGAGGCGATCGAGGTCGCCTCGAAGCATCCCTGGGCCAAGGTCGGCATGCTCGAGGTGCGGCCGGTCGGGCAGCCGTGACCTCCGAGGCCCAGGCGGCCGTCGCGGCGGCGTTCCAGGAGGAGTGGGGCCAGATCGTGGCCACCCTGATCGGGGCGACCGGTGACTGGGACCTGGCCGAGGAGTGTGCCCAGGACGCCTTCGCGCAGGCGCTGGAGCGCTGGCCGCGCGACGGCATCCCCAGCCGGGCCGGCGCCTGGCTCACCACCGTGGCGCGCAACCGGGCGACCGACCGGCTGCGCCGCGAGGCGATCGGCGCCGCCAAGCTCCGCCAGGCCGTGCGGCTCGCCCCGACGGAGCCGCCCGGCGACGACGACGCGGCCGTCAGCGGGGTGCGCGACGACCGGCTGCGGCTGATGTTCACCTGCTGCCATCCGGCGCTGGCGCTGGAGGCGCAGGTGGCGCTCACCCTGCGGACCCTGGCGGGGCTGACCACCGCCGAGATCGCCCGGGCGTTCCTGGTGCCGGAGGCGACCATGTCCAAGCGCCTGGTCCGCGCCAAGCAGAAGATCCGCCACGCCGGCATCCCCTATCGGGTGCCGCCGGCCCACCTGCTGCCGGAACGCACCGCCGGGGTGCTCAGCGTGCTGTACCTGCTGTTCAACGAGGGCTACGCCGCGACCGCCGGCGCCGATCTGGTCCGCGAGGGGCTCTGCGCCGAGGCGATCCGGCTCGCGCGCGTGCTGGTCCGGCTGCTGCCCGACGAGCCGGAGGCGAGCGGGCTGCTCGCGCTGATGCTGCTGCACGACGCCCGGCGTGTCACCCGGGTCGACGGGGCGGGCGTCCTGGTGCCGCTGGAGCGCCAGGACCGCTCCCGCTGGGACGCGCGCGAGATCGGCGAGGGCGTCGAGCTGCTCGACAGGGCTCTGCGGCTCGGGCATGCCGGCCCATACCAGCTGCAGGCCGCCATCGCCGCCTGCCACGCCAGCGCGGCGGACGCCGCCGACACCGACTGGGCCGAGATCGCCGCGCTCTACGGGCGGCTCGTCCAGCTGGTCCCCTCCCCGGTGGTCGAGCTGAACCGGGCGGTGGCGGTCGCCATGGCCGACGGGCCCACCGCGGGCCTGGCGCTGCTGGAGACGCTGGAGGCGTCCGGGGCGCTGGCCGGCTACCACCTGCTGCCCGCCACCCGCGCCGACCTGCTGCGCCGCCTGGGCCGTGGTGCCGAGGCGGCGGCCGCCTACCGCGACGCGCTGGCGCTGGCGGCCACCGAGGCCGAACGCCGATACCTGCGCCAGCGCCTGCGCGAGACCGCCGCGAGGTCCTGACCACCGGGTCGCTTTCTTGGAGAACCTGTCCCTCCGCAGCGCGCCCGTTCGTCGGTTGGGCGACCGACGCACATCGCTTCTCGATGAAGGGAGATCCCATGAAGACCGTGCGTTCGAGCGACGGCACCACCATCGCGTACGACCAGTGGGGCGAGGGGCCGCCGCTGATCCACGTCGGCGGGGCGCTCAACGACCGCTCCACCGGGGCGGGGCTGGCGCAGCTCCTGGCGCCGCGGTTCACCGTGCTCTCCTACGACCGCCGGGGCCGCGGCGGCAGCGGGGACACCGCGCCGTATGCGGTCGAGCGCGAGCTGGAGGACCTGGCGGCGCTGATCGACACCGCCGGCGGGCCGGCGTTCGTCTACGGCCTGTCGTCCGGCGGCGCCCTCGCCCTCGAAGCGGCCGCGCAAGGGCTGCCGATCGCGAAGCTGGCGGTCTACGAGGTGCCGTTCGCCGGCGACGAGAGCCGCCAGCAGCGGGCGCGGGAGTACCACGCCAAGCTCACCGAGCTGCTGGCGGCGGATCGCCGCGGCGACGCGGTCGAGGCGTTCATGACGATGGTCGGGATGCCGGCGGAGATGATCGGCCAGGCGCGCCGCTCGCCGATGTGGCCGGCGCTGGAGGCGCTGGGGCCGTCGCTGGGCCACGACTCGGCCGTCATGGGCGACGGCACCCGGGGCGCCGCACCGCCGACCGAGCGGCTGGCCGCCATCACGGTGCCCACGCTGGTGATAGACGGCTCGGCGAGCCCGCCGTGGATGCGCGAGATGGCACGGCGGGTCGCCGGCATGGTCCCCGGCGCGCGGCACCGCTCCCTGGAAGGGCAGACGCACGACGCCAACCCGGCGGTGCTCGCTCCCGCCCTGGAGGAGTTCTTCGCCGGTTGAGCCGGGCGGCGGCTCACTCCTCGCCGGAGTGAGCCGCCAGCCTGGCGAACTCCGCCATGCCGCCGTTGAACATGAAGTCGCTGGTCTGCGTCATCACGATGGCGATCAGACCCTGGCTCGGGTCGTTGAACCAGGAGGTGCCGCTGCCGCCGTCCCAGCCGTAGCGGCCGGGGACGGCGGACACCTCGTCGGGCGCGACCGCCACGGCCATGCCGAGGCCCCAGCCGCGCCCGCCGAGCACCGGACCTGCCCCGGCGATCTGCTCCGGCGTCAGGCGGTTGCTGGTCATCAGCTCCACCGACCGCTCCGACAGCAGCCGTTCACCCTGGTACACGCCCTTGTCGAGCAGCATGCGGGCGAACGCCAGGTAGTCGTCGACGGTCGAGAGCAGGCCCGCCGTGCCGGCCGGGAACGGCGGCGGCGTGGTCCATTCACTCGGCGGCGAGAGCGTCTGGAGCTCGAGCTTCCCCGTCTCGAAATTGGTCATGTAGAAGCCCGGCAGCCGGCCGACGCGCTCGGCCGGCATCCAGAAGCCGGTGTCCTTCATGCCCAGCGGCTCGAAGAGGCGGGTCCTGAAGAGGTCCCCGAGCGACTGGCCGGCGGCGCGCGCGGCCACGACGCTCAGCACCAGCGCGCCGGCGTTGTACTGCCAGCGCTCCCCGGGCTGGTACATCAGCGGCAGGGTCGCGAAGCGCCGCATCCACTCGTCCGGCTCGTGCGGCGTGCGCGGGTCGGGCGGCCCCATGACCAGCTCCAGCTCGGCGGCGGCGTTGATGACCGGGTACGGCGGCTCGAAGCTGGGCTCGAACACCATGCCGTAGCCCATGCGGAAGCTCAGCAGGTCCTCGATGGTGATCGGACGGTTGGCCGGGACGGTGTCGTCGAGCGGCCCGTCGATGCGCCGCAGGACCCGGCGGTCGGCCAGCTCGGGCGCCAGCCGGTCGACCGGCTCGTCCAGCGCCAGCTTGCCGTCGTCCACCAGCATCATCGTCGCGACGGCCAGGACCGGCTTGGTCAGCGAGGCGATCCGGAAGATGGCGTCCCGGCGCATCGGCTCCTCACCGTCGAACGCCATGGTGCCGATCGCGTCGACCGCCACGTCGTCTCCGCGCGCCACCAGCGTCACCAGGCCGGGCAGCTCGCCCTTGGCCACGCGAGCCGCCATGGCATGGTGGAGGCGGTCGAGTCCCGCCCTCGAGTTCGAGCGATGCATCTCCATACCTCCATATCCTCATGGATTCCTGTCGACAAGGACACTTCCGGGGCCGGAATCGGGCGCCTGTGCGGCGGGGATGCCGATCGGGTCGGGCTTCTGGTACCCGTGGTACCCGCGCCGTTGCCCAAATGACCCGGACGTCAGCGGATTCGAGGACATGACTGGAACGCAGCACGAGGACCAGCCGAACCGGATCAATCCCATCGCGATCATCGCCGGAGCGCTCGCCTCGCTCTCGGCCGCCGTGGTGGCGTCGTACTTCGGTGTCGCCGGCACGCTGATCGGCGCCGCCGTCGTCAGCCTGGTCAGCTCGCTGGCCGCCGCGCTCTACGCCGGCCTGCTCGGTCGCGGCCGGGGTCTCGTTCAGCACACCGCCACCACCGTCCTGCACGCGTCCGATCGCACCGGGAGGCACTCCACCCACGACCGGCCAGCAGCCGGCCCACCCGAAGACGCCGCCGAAGCGTCGGCTCCGGGCTCCGGGGAGGGCCCGGCGGGGGGCCGGACCTCGGCTCCGGGCTCCGGGGAGGGCCGGACCTTGGCTCCGGGCTCCGCAGAGACCTCCGCGGAGACCTCGGCGGGGGGCCCCGCCCCAACGACCGCCTCCGGCACCGCCGCCTCGCCCTCCGGCGGGTCGCCTCGCGCCGGCGGCCGGATCGGGTGGCCGTGGCGGCGTTCGGTGGTGGTGATCGGGGCGGCGGCGCTGATCTTCGCGATCGCGATCGGCGCGGTCAGCGGGATCGAGGCGGCGATCAAGGAGCCGATCTCCACCGCGCTCGGCGCGCGCGACAAGGGTCAGGCGCGGACCTCGGTCGGGGTCGCGATGGACCGCGCCGGGGGCTCCCCGACCACCAGGCAGCGCACGCCGTCGTCGAGCACCCAGACGCCCCCCACGAGTGGGCAGCAGGGCCAGGCGCCGTCGACCACCGGGGCCGCGCCGTCGACCACGGAGCCGGGGCCGCCGAGCACCGGCGGCCAGCCGCCCTCGACCACGCTGCCGCCGAGGACGTCGCAGCCGTCGAGCCCCGGCTCGTCGAGCGGCGCGACCCCGGGCGGCTGACGGCCGCCGCCGGAGCCCCTCGCCGCCACTGGGCCGGGACCGCGTCCCTCCGGGGCGCCCGTCCCATGGGTCAGGCGGGGGAGCTGGCGCGGCGGAGGAGGTCGTCGGCGGTCGCCAGCTCGGCGACGACCTCGGCCGCGGGGCGGGGCCGCCGGATCAGGCCGACGCTCTGGCCGGCGTAGATGTAGGCGGTGTCGAAGTCGTGCCGCTCGACCGCCGCCAGCAGGTCGGCGTGGGCCCGGTCGTCGCCGGCCAGCTCCGGCTCGCGGCCCTGCCAGTGCTCGAAGAAGGGGTTGCGCAGCGCGCGGCCGCCGTACTGGGGCGGCCAGGCCTGTCGCATGCCGACGTCGAACACGCGGCCGTAGTTGGTGTCGGTCTCGGCCGCCGCGACGATCCGGTCGCGGGCGGCGGGAGTGACCGTCGCCTCGGGACAGGCGAGGAACGCGGTGCCCACCCACGCGCCGGCGGCACCGGCGGCCAGCACGGCGGCCACGCCGCGCCCGCTGGCGATCCCGCCCGCGGCCAGCACCGGCAGGCCGACGTGGTCCAGCACGGCTTGGAGGAGCGGCAGGGTGGCGACGTCGTTGCGGCCGTGGCCGCCGCCCTCGCCGCCGCGGGCGACGATCAGGTCGACGCCGGCCCGCTCGGCGTCGCGGGCCTCGGCGACCGTGCCGACCTGGGTGGCGACCGCGCTGCCGGCCTGCTTGAGTCGCTCCACGTGCCGCTCGTACGGCCCGAAGCTGACCGAGACCAGCGGCGGGGCCAGCTCGGCCACGGCGTCGAGCTGGGCGGGATTGTCCGTCAGCGCCCACGCCAGCAGGCCGATGCCCCAGGGGCGGCCGCCGGCCGCGGCGACCCGCGCCTGCTCGGCGATCCAGGCCGGAGTGGCGCTGCCGGCGGCGCCGATCATGCCCAGCGCGCCAGCGGCCGAGATCGCGGCGGCCAGCTCCCCGCCGGCGGCTCCCGCCATCGGCGCGCCCACCACGGGGACGGTCAAATCGAACCGCTCGGTCAGCGCCGTGCGCATGCGCTTCTCCTCCTTGTCCGTGCGCCATCGGATGGTCGGCGACAGCTCGACCGACGCTGACCATACCGGCGATCACGGGTCAGGCGACGGCGAGCACATGGCTCAGCACGACGGTGCCGTCGATGACGTGCAGCGCCAGGCCGGGGGGCTGGCGGTGCATCGACTCCGTGAGGTCCCAGGGAGAGGCGAGCGATGAGGCTACACCGGGCGCGACCACCAGCGGCCGCCCAGCGAACGAGGTCACGCTCGCCAGGTGGGCGTGCCCGGCCAGGACGGCCACCACCCGCCGGTGGCGGTCGAGCAGCGCCGCCAGACGGGACGAGCCACGCTGCGGATAGGGGCTGACGGCCTCGATGCCGGCCTCCTCCGGCGGGTGGTGCAACGCCAGGACGGCCGGCACCCGCGGTTCGGCGTCGGCCAGCGTCCGGTCGAGCCACGCGAGCGTGCCGTCGGACAGGTAGCCGTGGTCCTGGCCCGGCACGGTGGAGTCGCAGGCCAGCACCAGCAGCCCGCCGACGTCGACGGCGAGGTTGATCGGGGCGTCCCCACCTTGCCGGGCGTCCACCCGCAGCACCCGACGCAGCGCCGCCCGGTCGTCGTGATTGCCCGGGCAGATGACCACCGGGCGGTCCCAGCGCAGCAGCGACCGCACCAGCTCGTACTCGTCCTCGGCGCCGTGGTCGGCCACGTCGCCGGTGACCACCAGGGCGTCGACGCGGGGCGCGAGGGTGTCGAGGTGGCGCACCACCCGGGTGACCCGCTCGGTGGCCGCGCCGGTGCCGTCGACGTGCAGGTCGCTGATGTGGGCGAGCGTGGTGGGCATGGTCGCGGTCTCTCCCGTTGAAGGTGACCGGTCGATGGTCCTCCGGACTGGTACGGTTTCACAGACCAGTTTCGATCATGGATTCCATACCAGGCATGCGCGATCTGCTGCTCGACCTGTCGCGGTTCGAGGGGCCGCTGCACGCACGTCTCAGCGCCGCGCTGCGCGAGGCGATCGTCTCCGGCCGCCTCGACGAGGGCGCCGCCGTGCCGTCGAGCCGGGCGCTCGCCGAACGGCTGGGCTGCTCCCGGTGGGTGGTCAACGAGGCCTACGAGCAGCTCACGGCCGAGGGGTATCTGGCGAGGAGGCCGAGAAGCGGCACCTGGATCGCTGGCTCGGCCGGGCTGCGGCACCGCGCCGCCGATGGCGGGCCGGGCCGCCAGCCTGCCGGTCCGGCCGCGGCGGGCCCGCGGCTGTCGCCGGGACTGCCGGACCTGGCGTCATTCCCTCGCGCGGCCTGGGCGCGGGCGGTCGCCAGAGCCTGCCGGGAGCTGCCCAGCGACGCGCTGGGGTACCTGGACGTGGCGGGGCATCCCCGGTTGCGGTCGGCGCTGGCGGAGTACCTGCATCGCGTCCGCGGGCTGCCCACCACGGCCGACGACGTGATCGTCACCCCCGGGACCAGCCACGGCCTGCTCGCGCTCGGCCGGCTGCTCAGGCTGGGAGGAGCCCGGCGGGTGGCGGTCGAGGACCCGGGCTGGCCGCGGCTCCCGCACCTGCTGCGATGGAGCGGCCTGGAGCCGGTGCCTTGCCCGGTCGACTCCGACGGCCTCGACGTCGCCGCGCTCTCCCGCCTGCGGGTCGAGGCCGTGGTGGTCACACCGGCGCACCAATGCCCGAACGGCGCCGTGCTGAGCCCCGCCCGCCGGGTCGCGCTGCTGCGATGGGCACGCGAGCGGGACGCCATCGTGATCGAGGACGACTACGACGCCGAGTACCGCTACGACCACCGGCCCTTGAGCTGCCTCGCCGCCCAGGGCGGCGGCCAGGTGATCCACCTCGGGTCGACCAGCAAGACCCTGGCGCCGGCCTTGCGCCTCGGCTGGATGGTGCCGACCCCGCCGCTGCGCCGCCAGCTCGTCGAACGGACCGGCATCCTGACCGGCGCGGTGCCGACCGTCGACCAGGCCGCCTTCGCGCACCTGCTCCTCAGCGGCGCCTACGACCGGCACCTGCGGCGCATGCGGCACGTCTACCGCCACCGGCGCGCCCTTCTGGTCGCCGAGCTCGCCCGGGCCGTGCCGGACGCGCGGCTGCTCGGGCTCCCGGCGGGCCTGCATCTGATGGTGCTGTTGCCGCCCGGCGTCGACGAGGGCGAGGTGGTGCGCCGCGCCGCGTCGGATGGCGTCGACCTGCTGGGCCTGGCCGGCTTCCGGCGGACCGCCGGGCCGGCCGGCCTCGTCCTCGGCTTCGGCAACCTGCCGGACCGTGAGATCCCCGGCACGGTCGAGGTGCTCGGTCGAGCCGTCCGCCAGAGCGCGACGGTGACCGGATAGCTCGGGCGCCCATCCCGGCCGGCGGTTGCCGAAGCCCGCGAGCGCACGCTGGTCGCCGTCTGGGCGGTCCGGGCCGCGGGCGGTTACTGTGGCCGGATGCGAATCGCGACCTGGAACGTGAACTCGGTCAAGCAGCGGGTGCCCCGGCTGCTGCCGTGGCTCGACCAGCGGCAGCCGGACGTGGTCTGCCTCCAGGAGACCAAGCTCGCCGACGACGCCTTCACCCAGCTCCTCGGCGACGAGCTCGGCCGGCGCGGCTACCAGGCAGCGCTGCACGGCGAGACGCAGTGGAACGGCGTCGCGATCCTCTCCAGGGTGGGGCTGGACGACGTCGTCAGGGGCCTGGCCAACTCGCCCGCCCGTCCGCGGCCGGAGTCGCGCGCCGTCTCGGCGGTCTGCAACGGGATCCGGGTGTACTCGGTGTACGTGCCCAACGGTCGCGTCCCCGACTCCGAGCACTACCACTACAAACTGGCCTGGCTGGCCGCGCTGCGCGAGGTGCTCGGCAGCGGTCCGGACGCGGTGATCGTCTGCGGCGACATGAACATCGCGCCGACCGACGCGGACGTGTTCGACCCGGAGGCCTACATCGGCCAGACCCACGTCACGCCGCCGGAGCGGGCGGCCCTGGCCGGCCTGCAGTCCCTCGGCCTGCATGACGTGGTGCGCGAGCACTGGCCCTCCGAGCGGATCTTCACCTACTGGGACTACCGCGCCGGCATGTTCCACAGGGACCTCGGCATGCGGATCGACCTGGCGCTGGCGTCCGCGCCCGTGGCCTCCAGGGTCCGCGCCGCCTGGGTGGACCGGCAGGCGCGCAAGGGCAGCGGGCCGAGCGACCACGCCCCGGTGGTCGTCGACCTCGACGAGGCGCCGGACGGGAACATCGGGCCGGTGGTGCCGCCGCCGTCCGCGCCGGCGGTCAAGCGGGGCTCGGCCAGGCTGCCCCAGTCCCGCTGACCCAACCTGGGCGGACCGCGCAGACCGCTGGTGTGTCGACATGACGGACTCGTCGCGAGCGGCGTACGGTGCCTGCCGACGCGTTGATCTGTGGGTGGACCGTACGGAGGCATCGCGATGAAGCTCGACCTGCACTACTGGAACTACTCGACGCCCGCCGAGCCGGAGAAGATGGCCGCGACCCTTGCCGAGACGGCGCGGATCGCCGAGCAGAGCGGGTTCTCCTCGTTCAGCGTGATGGACCACTACTTCCAGATGGACTACGCGACCGCTGCCGAGGACCCGATGCTGGAGGCCTACACCACGCTGGGCTACGTCGCCGGCAGGACCGAGCGGATGACCCTGGGGGTGCTGGTCACCGGCGTGATGTACCGCCACCCGGGCCTGCTCGCCAAGATCGTCACCACCCTGGACGTGCTCTCCGAGGGCCGGGCCAGGCTGGGCATCGGCGCCTCGTGGTACGAGCGCGAGCAGCGCGGCCTCGGCGTGCCGCTGGTGCCGGTGGGGGAGCGGTTCGAGCGCCTGGAGGAGACGCTGCAGATCTGCCTGCAGATGTGGAGCGACGACAACGGCCCCTACCAGGGCAGGCACTACCAGCTCGCGGAGACGCTGTGCGTCCCGCAGCCGGTCCGCCGGCCGCGCCCGCCGATCCTGATCGGCGGCGGCGGCGAGCGGAAGACGCTCCGGCTGGTGGCGCGCTACGCGGATGCCTGCAACCTGTTCGGCAGCAGCCCCGAGGACGTGGCGCGCAAGCTGGAGGTGCTGCGCTCGCACTGCGAGGCGGAGGGCCGCGACTACGACAGCATCGAGAAGACCGTGCTGGCCGTGCGGCCGGCCCTGGCGGACGTGGACGACTTCATCGCCGCCGCCGGCGAGTACGCCAAGCTGGGCGTGACCGAGATCTGCTCGATGCCCGACCCCGGCCGCTCCCCGGTCGAGTGGGCCGAGGAGCTCGCCGAGCGGGTCATGCCGCGGCTCAGCCAGGTCGGCTGACCGGCGTCCCGGGGCCGGCCCGCCGGCGTCGGCGGGGAGCCGGTCGGGCGGACGCCGTGTCCACCCCGTAGGTGGCCAGGAAGACGTCCACCGCGGAGTCGGCGATGCGGTCGAGCTCGTCGTCGGGCGGGAGCGCGTCGGTGCCGGCGAACATGACCTGGTTCATCGCCCGGTACATGACGAGTCCGGCGAACTGGTAGGCGGCCAGGGTCGGGTCGCCGAGGGTGCGCAGCAGGCCGCGGTCGGCGAGGCGTTGCATCGACTCGCCCAGGACCACCAGGCTCCGGTCGAAGCCCCGGTCGTACCAGACCCGTCCGATCTCGGGGAAGCGGTCGGCTTCGGCGATCACCAGCCGGCGCAACCGCAGCACGTCGGGCTGCAGCAGGCCGCGCAGGAACCCGTCGGCGAGGTCGCGGAGGGCGTTGCGCACGTCCCGCGCGTCCCGCAGCGTGTCCGTCACGGCCTCGGACAGCGTGTCGACCACCTCGACCGTCTTGCCCAGGATGATCTCGGCGAACAGGTGCTGCTTGTCCTGGAACTGCTTGTAGACCGTCTGCTTGGACACCGACGCGCGCGCGGCGACCTCGTCCATGGTCGCGCCGAGGTAGCCGTGCCGCAGGAACACCTCGGTGGCCGCCTGGATGATCGCCTGCCGGCTGCGCGCGGATCGGCTGGTCTCGCCGGTGGTGCTCGGCTGCGGCTCCACGACCCCTCCTTGATGCTCCCCGCCAGCGTACTGTACAGTACCGTACTACTACGGTACGGTACCGTTCAGTACCGGTTCTCCATGTGACGAGCTCCATCGACGGAGGGTTCAGCGGATGCGCAAGGTGTATGCCGGATTGTTCAGCTCGCTCGACGGTGTGGTCCAGGCGCCCAACGAGTGGCAGCCCGCCTTCGACGACGAGATGGGCGCGGCGTTGTCGCGCATGCTCGACGAGCAGGACGCCGTGCTGCTCGGCCGGGTGACGTTCACCGAATGGGCGGGGTACTGGCCGACGTCGACCGACGAGCCCTTCGCCAGCTGGATCAACAGCACGCCGAAGTACGTCGCCTCCACCACGCTCGACTCGGTCGACCAGTGGTCGAACAGCACGCTGATCAAGGGCTCGCTGGCCGACTTCGTGAACGACCTGCGTCGGCAGCCCGGCGGGACCATCGGCGTCGGCGGCAGCCCGTCGCTGGTGCGATCGCTGTTCCACCAGGGGCTCCTGGACGAGCTCACGCTGATGATCAGTCCGGTCGTGGCCGGCGGCGGCCGCAAGCGGCTGTTCGCCGACGACGCCCCGCAGACCCAGCTCGAGCTGGTCGAGGCCAAGCCGACCAGCAGCGGCGCGCTGATCGCGACCTACCGGCCGGTCCGGTAACTGGCGGCGCGCTCCAGCAGCAGGGCGCGCTCGCGGGCGTTGCGGGTGAGCGAGGCCGCGCGCTCGAACTCGGCCCGGGCCTCGTCGTGGCGGCCGAGCCTGGCGAGCAGGTCGCCGCGCACGCTCGGCAGCAGGTGATACGCCTTGAGGGATGGCTCGGAGGTCAGCTGGTCGACCAGCTCCAGGCCGCTGGCCGGTCCGAAGGCCATCCCCAGCGCGACCGCCCGGTTGAGCTCCACCACCGGGGAGGGCGCCAGCTCGGCGAGCGCCTCGTAGAGCGCCGCGATGCGCGGCCAGTCGGTCTCCTCGGCGGTGCGGGCCCGCGCGTGGCAGGCGGCGATCGCCGCCTGGAGGGCGTACGGGCCGAGCGCGCCGCCGAGGGCCTCGGCGCGCGCCAGCGCCGCGAGCCCGCGGTGGATCAGCAGCTGGTCCCCGCGCGACCGGTCCTGGTCGAGCAGCAGCACCGGCTCGCCGGCCGGGCCGGTGCGGGCGGCGGAGCGCGACGCCTGGATCTCCATGAGCGCGACCAGGCCGTGGACCTCCGGCGCGGAGGGCATCAGCTCGGCGAGCACCCGGCCGAGCCGCAGGGCCTCCTCGCAGAGCGCCGGGCGCATCCAGTCGTCGCCGGCGGTCGCCGAGTAGCCCTCGTTGAAGACGAGGTAGATGACCTCGAGCACCGACGACAGCCGCTGGGCCGCCTCGGCGCCCTGGGGCACCTCGAAGGGGACGCGCGCCTCGGCCAGGGTGCGCTTGGCCCGGACGATGCGCTGCGCGACGGTCGGCTCCGGCACCAGGAACGCCCGGGCGATCTCCTCGGTGGTCAGCCCGCCGAGCACGCGCAGGGTCATGGCCACGCGCGCGTCGGTGGACAGCACCGGGTGGCAGGCGGTGAACACCAGCCGCAGGAGATCGTCCTGGATCTCGCCGTCCAGGGCCGCGTCGACGTCCGGCTGGGCCTGCGCTCCGTCGGCCTCCAGCTCGCGGCCGAGCTCCTCCAGCCTGCGCTCGAACCGCTGGTTGCGGCGCAGATGGTCGATCGCCCGGCGCTTGCCGATGGCCATCAGCCAGGCGCCCGGGTTGCGCGGCACGCCCGACTCCGGCCACTGCTCCAGCGCCGCGACCAGCGCGTCCTGCGCCAGCTCCTCGGCCAGGCCGACGTCCCGCACGATCCGGGCCAGGCCGGCGACGACCCTGGCCGACTCGATCCTCCAGACGGCCTCGATCGCGCGATGGGTCGGCGAGGTCATCGCTCCGCGACCTGGCGGACCTCCACCTCCACGTCGCCGAGCACCTCGGCGAAGCGGCCGGCCCATTCGATCGCCTCTTCCCTGGAGCGCACCTGGAGCAGCGCGAACCCGCCGATGACCTCCTTGGCCTCGGCGAACGGCCCGTCGATCACCGTGCGCTTCCCGCCGGAGAACTTCACCTGCGCGCCGGTCGAGCTCGGCAGCACGCCCTCGGCCGCCAGCAGCACCCCAGCCCTGGCCATCTCCCCGGTCAGGCGCGCGACCCCGGCGTAGACCTCCGGGCCCGGGTCATAGGCATCCGGCTTGGTCTCGTCGACGCGGTGAACCATCAGGAATCGCATGACCTGTCTCCTTTGCTGCTTGTCGATGAAGCGACCAGGCGGCTGGTGCGTCGGCTTGCCACTCTGCCATGCCGTCCCGTGTGCGGCCGGCCGGGCCCCGCGATTGCGGTGGGCCGGCTTCGGGGACCCGAGCGGCAACGGGCGATCCGGGGGGTGCGCATGCGAGCGGTGGACGCGCGGGTGGAGCGGGGGAGCTGGCTCGCGTTGGTGGCCATGGGGCTCGGGGTGTTCGTGATCGCCAACGACTTCACCGCGCTGAGCGTGGCGATCCCGAACATCGAGAACGATCTGCACACGACGCTGAACAAGGCGCAATGGGTGATCAACGGCTACGCGCTGGTGTTCGGCGTGCTGATCGTGACCGGCGGGCGCCTCGCCGACCTGTTCGGCCGCAAGCGCACCTTCATGGTGGGCGCCGCCGTCTTCGCGGTCTTCTCGCTGCTGGCCGGGCTGATGCCCAGCGTGTGGCCGCTGATCCTGTGCCGCGGGCTGATGGGCGTCGGCGGGGCGCTGATCTGGCCGGCGATCCTCGGGATGACCTACGCGCTGCTGCCGGACTCCAAGGCCGGCCTGGCGGGCGGGCTGATCCTCGGCGTGGCGGGGCTCGGCAACGCGGTGGGGCCGATGCTCGGCGGGGTGCTCACCGACGAGCTGAGCTGGCGCTGGGTGTTCTTCCTCAACCTGCCGATCACGCTGTTCGCCATGCTGGTGACCTGGCGCGAGGTTCCCGAGGCCACCGTCGAAGGCGGCGAGCGCCGCATCGACACGACCGGCATCGCCGTGCTCACCGCGGCGATCGTGGCAATCCTGGTGGCGCTCGACCAGGGAGCCGACACCGGCTTCGGCGACCCGCTGATCGTCGGGCTGGTGGTCGCGGGCGTGGCCCTGCTCGGCTGCTTCCTGCTGGTCGAGCGGCGCCAGGGGGGCGCGGCGCTGGTGCCGCGCGACGCGCTGCGCAACCGCGTGTTCGCCGCCTCGTGCGGCGCGGTGCTGCTGCTCTCGGCGATCTTCTTCGCCGTGCTGCTGTACCTGCCGCAGTTCATGGAGAAGGTGCTGGGCTGGTCCGCGCTGCGGGCCGGCGTGGGCCTGCTGCCGCTGATGGGGGTCTTCGCGGCGACCTCGTTCCTGGCCGGATCGCTGTACGGCCGGTTGGGCGCCCGCGTGGTGGTGTCGGCCGGCGCGGCCTGCCTGGGGATCGGCATGCTGCTGCTGTCGTTCCTCGACCGGAGCTCCAGCTACCTCGCGCTGGTGCCCGGGATGGTGGTGGTCGGCCTCGGCGTCGGGGTGTTCTACTCGTCGATCACCACCACCGCGGTGACCGCGCTCGACCCCTCGCGGGCGAGCCTGGCCGGCGGGATCGTCTACATGTGCCAGATCGCGGGCGGCGCGGTCGGCCTCGGCCTCAACACCGCGATCGTCTCCGCCAGCGCGAGGCTGGCGCGCGGCATCCACGTCGCCTTCCTGGTCGACGCCACCCTCGCGCTCGCGGGCCTGCTGGTGATCCTGGCGTTCATCGGCCGCTCCACCCGCCCGCACCCGCACCCCCTCGCCCTGCGCGAGCGCCACCGCGCCCACGCTTAGTGCTGCGGCACGCAAGTTCGATCACGTATCCACGTGGGTCGAGCGGGTGGTCCGTCGGACCGGTCCGCGCGGTGGGTCGTGTCTCGCGTGTCGGGCCGGTCGGCCGAGCTGGCTTGTCGGGGCCGCCGGTTAGCATCGGCGCAGCCGACCATGATCACGCGTCCTTCCCCAGGGCGGCCAGGCACCGCTGTGCCACGCGGACGCGCCGCGGTGATCGCATTCGGTTGTCTTGACCGGCAGGCTCGGCGAAAGGAACACGGCATGCAATTGCATTACCGGCAAGGCGACGTCCTGCTGGTCGCCGTCTCCGCCATTCCCAAGGACGCTCGGCTCCTGCCACGTGACCAGGGGCGGATCGTGCTGGCGCTGGGGGAGGCGACCGGGCACGCCCATGCCATCGCCGACCCGCGGGCCGTGCTGCTGGAGACCGAGCTGCAGCAGCGATTTCTCCAGGTTCTGGCTGAGGGTGGCGTCCTGCTCCGCCACGAGGAGCACCACCCGCTGCTGCTGCCCCACGGGACCTACGAGGTGCGCCGGCAGCGGGAATACGCGCCCGGCGCGGCCTGGCGCATGGTGGCCGACTGATGGCCGACGGCGGGGTGGGGCTGACCGCCGAGCAGCGCGCATTGGCGCGGGTGGTGTGCCAGCAGTGGGTGGGGCACGGGCTGACGCTGCAGCCGGCGGACCGCACCACGGCGGAGGCGGGGGTTCGGCTGGTCTACCGGGCGGCGGGCCTGCCGCCGCCGCAGCGGGTGGTGTGGGCGGGGTCGCCGCTGGCCGGGGCGGTCGCGGCGCTGGCGTTGACGGCCGGGTCGGAGCCTGGCCTGCGGGTCGCGCCGGAGGTGTGGGAGCAGATCTGGGTGCGGCTGGCCGCCGAGGCCGGCATGCCGGCCGGCGATCCCGTCTGGGCGCACCTGGCGTACGACCAGGTTGGCGCGCCGGTGTGGTCCCGGCTGAGGGACCCGGTCTGGGATGCGTGGTGGGCTGCATGGGCGCAGGTCGGCGAGCCGGTCTGGGAGGAGGCCGCCGCGCACGCCGCAGCGGTCGATGCGCGGGTCGGCGCGGTCGGGGAGGTGATCTGGCAGCAGGTCAGCGGCCAGCTCGCGGAGGCGGGAGTTGGCTTGCGGGTCCAGGAGGCGGTGCGACGCCACGTTGGAGAGCCTGACCAGGCCTGGGACTGGGAGTGGCTCTCTGAGATCTGGCCGGGTCTGTTGGCGAAGGTCGCCAGGCGGGCCTGGCTGCCGCCATGGGAGCTGGTGGTCGCGGCGCCTGGAGCCGGCAGCGATGTCTGGGATGGGTCGTACCCGTGGGAAGCCGAGCTCGAGGACGACACTGACAACGACGCGCTCCCACGCCAGCTCGCCGAGGAGCTTCCGGATTTGAACGAAGAGGATGCGTGGGACCTGGATGAGGCGTACTGGGATTCGGTCCAACGGGGCCCGTTCGAGGAGGAGGTGAGATCTGGCTGGTACACGCGCGGGCAGCATGACGCTGGTGCGCTGGCCCTCATTGAGGTCCTGGACCGGGCCGTCGGCCTACGACCTGGTCAGCCGCTCGCCGGGCAGGTGCTGATCGGTCGCTCGGCCGGGTGGTGGTGGCCGTTCGAGCAGGCCGTGATCCTCACCGAACGCCCCTGTGCGTTGGACCCGGCCCGGGACGAGCAGGGCCGCCTCCACCACCCCACAGGACCGCTGGTCGCCTACCGCGACGGCTGGGGCGTCTG
The DNA here is from genome assembly GCA_036392615.1 of Actinomycetes bacterium. Classification (GTDB taxonomy): domain Bacteria; phylum Actinomycetota; class CALGFH01; order CALGFH01; family CALGFH01; genus DASVXQ01. The sequence goes on from DASVXQ010000437.1 coordinate 25,213, forward strand.
GGCCTGGCATGGCGTGCGCGTCCCCCGCCAGCTCATCGAGCGCCCCGACACGATCACCGTGGAGCAGATCCGCGCCACCCGTAACCTGGAGGTCCGCCGGGTCCTGCTGGAGCGCTACGGACCGGACCGCTACCTGCGCGATGCCGACGCCACCCTGGCGCACGTCGACGAGTACGGCAAGCTGTGGCGCTGCGACCTGCCCGCTGAGGAGCCACTGACGATGGTGGAGGTCGTCAACGCCACTCCTGAGCCAGACGGCACCCATGCGACCTACCTGTTGCGGGTCCCGCCCGGCGTGCGCACCGCCAAGGAGGCCGTGGCCTGGACCTTCGACATGGCCACAGACGACTACCACCCGGCCGCGCAGACGTGATCCCGCCCCGCCCGTGGCGACGGACCGTCGTTCGCGATCCTTCCGCAAGGCACGTTCCGGCAAGCCAGACCTTTCGTTGCCGTACTTCTGGCGGTGTCCTCAGCTGGCCTCTGGGATTCGGCCGGGGCGCGCTCTAGGATGGTTGGGTTGCTCGAACGAGGCGAGCGCTTCGTCGAGGTCATCGGTCCATCCACGATAGGAGCATCGCCATGGCCGACGAGCCTGCCAGCCAGGAGCTCCAGAGCTTCGACTCCAACCAGATGCCGTGGGGCGAGCTGTACATCGACCAGTTGCGGGTCGGCGTCCCGCTCAAGGCATTCGTCTCGGACCCCGACACCGGCATGTCGGTCCAGATGATCCGGTACGACACCGGGTTCACCAATCCCTGGCACCGGCACAACTGCGCGCACGGCATCTACGTGCTCGACGGCGTGCTGAAGACCCACGCGGGCACCTTCGGGCCCGGCAACTTCGTGTGGTTCCCGGAGGGCATGCTGATGGAGCACGGCGCCACCGACGACGGCCCGGTGACCACGCTGTTCATCACCAACAAGCCGTTCGACATCCACTACGCCTTCGAGGACGAGAGCGAGGGCGACGCCGCTTCCGGCGGTTGACGCCGGTTCAGGCGGCGCCGCTCGGTGGGATGTTGGCGTTCTGGCGGAAGAAGTTGGTCGGGTCGTAGCGGTCCTTCAGGGCGACCAGCCGCTGGAGGCCGTTGCCGTAGGCGGCCTTGACCCCGGCGGCGCCCTCGTCGAAGACGAAGTTCACGTACACACCGGAACTGTGCGGGCGCAGGGCCTCCCAGGTCCCCCGCACCCAGGCCGTGTGCCGGTCGGACTCGGGATCGGCGGGCTGCCAGGCGCCGATGACGCCGACGTCGAAGCCGACCTCGCGGTCGCCGACCACGGTGGCGCCGGCCGCGACCCGGCTGACCGCGCCGCCCATCACCCACCCGCTGATCTGCGAGAACGGCGTGGGGAGGGTCTCCGCCCCGGCGAGCAGCCGGTCGATGACCTCGTCGGAGAGGCCGGACAGCCGGTGCGACTTGGTGTAGTAGTGCCGCCCGGGCGGCGCGCCGGCGTCGAGCATCGACTGGATCGCCAGGTACGGCGTGGCGGCAATCACGTCGGCGATCGGCCTGCCGACCGCGCGCAGCGGCACCATCGCCCGCTGGCCCTCGGCGAACTCGCCGGACCAGACCAGCACCAGGCTGAGCACCGGCGTGCCGAGCCGCTCCGGCGGCAGGAACGGCAGCGGCGGAGCGAGCATCATCGCCATGGTGATGCCCAGCTCGTCCGGCGCCTGCGGCGCGAAGTCGCGCAGGAAGCGCAGCACCTCCGCGGCGTCGTCGAGCGGCCAGAACACCGGCCCGCCGAGCACGATCGGCCCGACCGGGTGCAGCTGGTACTCCAGCGTGGTGGCGATCCCGAAGTTGCCGCCGCCGCCGCGCAGCCCCCAGAACAGCTCCGGCTCGTGCCTGGCGTCGACCCGCAGCGACTCGCCCTCGGCGGTCACCAGGTCGACGCCGCGCAGGTTGTCGACCGTGAGGCCGTGCCTGCGCATGAGGTGGCCGAGCCCGCCGCCGAGCGTCAGGCCGGCGATGCCGGTGTGGCTGATGATCCCGCCGTTGGTGGCCAGGCCGAACCGCTGGGTCGCCCGGTCGAGCTCGCCCCAGAGCACCCCGCCGCCGGCGCGGGCGGTCCGCGCGGCCGGGTCGACCCGTACCGCCTTCATCAGCGAGAGGTCGATCATCAGCCCGCCCTCCACGACGCCGTGACCGGCGAAGGCGTGGCCGCCGCCGCACACCGAGGCGAGCAGCTCGTGCTCGCGGGCGAAGCGCACCGCGCCCTCGCCGCGGGGCGGCGGGGCCGCCGGCTGACCGACCAGCAGCACGCCGCCGCGCTCGCCGCCATGCGCGGGTGCTTCGCGCGCTGCACGGTGGTCAGCGTGGCCGACCAGCTGGTCGACCGGGCCGCCGAGCTGGCCGCCATGCACCAGTTGCGCGCCGCCGCCGCGATCCACCTGGCCACCGCCCTGGCGGTGCTGGACGCCGATTCGGTCCTGGTGACCTGGGACAAGCGGCTGCGCCAGGCCGGCGCGGCGGCCGGACTGGTCACCGCGCCGGCGGAGGACTGAGGCGGGGACCCGCCCGGATTCGGGTGGGTGGAGTGTTGTCGGGCGCATGCGCGGGGTACGCTGCGGTCGGCCGGGAATGTCTCCCAGCCGAGGTTGCGGCGTGTCTGGGAGGTTGCGGTGCCCGATCGACGTCTGCGCGGCCTGCGCCCGCTGATGCGCGGCCGCTTCCCGAGCGGCGGGCGCCCTGGGGACGGCGCCCCGATCGCCCCCGAGCGCTCGATGGACCCGCGGGCGCTGCAGGCGGACGCGTCGGTCGAGCACAGCGTCATCGACAACGCCATCTACCTCGACGGCCGGCGCATCGAGACCCCGGCGACCCTGGCCGAGACGGTCGAGCACCTGCGGCGCAAGAGCGGCAGCATGGCCTGGATCGGGCTCTACCGGCCGGCGGAGTCGCAGCTCGAGGCGCTCGCCGAGGAGTTCGGGCTGCACGAGCTGGCGGTCGAGGACGCCATCGTGGCGCACCAGCGGCCCAAGCTGGAGCGCTACGGCGACATCCTGTTCGTGGTGCTGCGCGCCGCCCGCTACCTCGACGAGTCCGAGCAGGTCGACTTCGGCGAGCTGCACATCTTCGTGGGGCGCGACTTCATCCTGACGGTGCGGCACAGCGAGGCGCCCGACCTCGGAGCGGTGCGCCACCGCATGGAGGCCGACCCGGAGCTGCTGAGCCGCGGCACCGAGGCGGTGCTCTACGCGATCCTCGACGCGGTGGTAGACGGCTACGCGCCGGTGGTCGCCGGGCTCCAGAACGACATCGATGAGATCGAGACGCAGGTGTTCGGCGGCGACCCCAAGGTGTCGCGGCGCATCTACGAGCTGTCCGGCGAGGTGATCGAGTTCCAGCGGGCCACCAGGCCGCTGCTGGAGATGCTCAAGGGACTGTCGGCCGGGTTCGAGAAGTACGGCACCGACGAGGAGCTGCAGCGCTACCTGCGCGACGTGGCCGACCACGCCACCACCGTGGTGGAGCGGGTGGACGGCTTCCGCCAGATGCTCCAGGACATCCTCACCGTCAACGCGACCCTGGTCAGCCAGGCGCAGAACGAGGAGATGAAGGGCCTCACAGTGGCGAGCTTCGCCCAGAACGAGGAGGTCAAGAAGATCTCCTCCTGGGCGGCGATCCTGTTCGCGCCGACGCTGATCGGCACGGTCTACGGCATGAACTTCCACCACATGCCGGAGCTGCACTGGGTGTTCGGCTACCCGTTCGCCCTCGCGCTGATGTTGTGCGTGAGCTTCACCCTCTACTTCATCTTCAAGCGCCGCGGCTGGCTGTAGACCACACGCGGCGCGCGGCGCCCTCAGATCGTGGCGGGCGGCCGCCGATACAAGCTTCTGGATTGCCGAGACAGGAGCTTCCAATGGCAAACGCGAAGCCCATTCCGGAGGGATACCCGCAGGTCACCCCCTATCTCGCCGTGGACGGCGCCAACCGGGCGATCGAGTGGTACAGCACCGTGTTCGGCGCAAGGGAGCGCATGCGCATGGGCGCGCCCGACGGCAAGGTCGGGCACGCCGAGCTCGAGCTGGGCGACTCGCTGCTGATGCTGGCGGACGAGTTCCCCGAGATGGGCATGCGCAGCCCCAAGGCCGTCGGGGGCACGCCGGTGACCATCAGCCTCTATGTCGACGACGTCGACGGCGTGTTCGAGCGCGCCGTGCAGGGCGGTGCCAAGCCGCTGCGGCAGGTCGAGAACCAGTTCTACGGCGACCGGGTGGGGTCCTTCGAGGACCCCTTCGGGCACCGCTGGAGCGTGGCGACCCACGTGGAGGACGTGCCGCCGGACGAGATGGAGCGCCGCGCCGCCGAGGCCATGGGCGGCTGAACGCGGCCTTGCCGGCATTCACGGCGTCCTAACAGGACCCGGCCGAATAGGACCCGGCGAGACCGGCGGTTCGGAGCCGCCGGTCTCCCGAGGAGGACCCATGCGTCGCCGGATGCCGCTCGCCGTCCGCGCGCTCGGCAAGCAGCTCCACTCCGACGTCGGCTGGCTCGGTGCCGGTCCCCACGGTCCTGCGGAGGGCCATGCGCCGCTGACCATCCGCGCAGGCACGCAGGAGCATGCGCCGCGCCGGCCATGGTCGGCCGACGCGCTGGCGAAACGCCGGCGGGCCCGGCCCGGCCGGAGCGTCCCGAATGCTCGCCTTGCGTGGGGATCCTCGCGGGGCTAGTGTCGGAGTCTCACTTCGGTGCGCCCGGACCCCGCGTGCCCCATCGCGGAGGTGGGGATGGTCTTCAGCGCAAGCCGGTGGCGGTGGCGCTCGCTGACGTCCCGGGTGCTGATCGTGGCGTCGCTGCTGGCGGTGCTGGTGATCGTGGCGGGGCTGCTGCTCACCCGCACCGCCCTGGACCTGCGCGACGCGCAGCGCCGCCAGGTGCGCCAGCTCGCCGCGGCGCAGGCGAACGCGGCCACCCTGCTCGGCCTGTTCGTCGACGAGGAGTCGGGCCTGCGCGGCTTCCTGATCGGCGGCCGCTCGCTGTTCCTCGAGACGCTGTACCAGGCCCGCGGCCAGATCCCGCCGACGCTGGCCGCGCTGCGCGGCCAGATCGCCGGCGCGCCGGCGCCGGCCTCCGGGCCCAGCGCCGGCCAGATGCTCGCCCAGGTCATGGCGGCCCACGACCAGTGGGCGACCTACGCGGCGCGGCAGATCGCCACGGTCGCGGACGGCCACCTGGCCGAGGCCCAGAAGCTGGCGAACTCGACCGCCGGCAAGCAGCTCTTCGACCAGCTTCGCCTGCGGGTGGCCGCGCTGGAAGGCGCCATCAACGACGCCAGCCTCCGCAACCAGGCGCACGTCGAGGACCTCGAGCGGCGCCTGATCGCGCTGCTGATCGCGGCGCTGGTGGCGCTGGCGGTCGGCCTGGCCGGCGGGGTCGCCACGCTGCTCGGCCTGGTGGTCGCGCCGCTGGGACGGATCGCCAGCAGCGCCCGCAGCGTCGCCGCCGGCGGCGAGGCACGGCCGCTGCGGCTCACCGGGCCGTTGGAGATCCGCGCGCTCGGCGTCGAGCTCGACGCCATGCGAGCCCGGCTGGAGGCCGAGCTGGAGCGGACCCGCCATGCCATGGAGGCCCTGGAGCAGCACGGTCCGGCGGTGGTCGCGCTGCGGTCGGCGCTGGAGCCGACGGTCGCCTCCATCCCGGACCTGGTGGTGGCCGGCCGGCTGGAGCCGGCCGAGGGCGTGCTGGCCGGCGACTGGTACGACCTCGCCCTGGTCAACGACCACACCCTGGCGGTGGTGCTGGGCGACGTCGCCGGGCACGGCCCCGCCAGCGCGGTGTTCGCCCTGCGGCTCAAGCACGCGCTCACCGCCGCGCTGCGCGGCGGCGCCAGGCCGAGCGACGCGCTGGAGCACACCGTCCGCGGCCTGGCCGACGCCAGCGACGAGATGTTCGCCACCGTGCTGGTGGCGGTGATCGACACCCAGGCCAACCGGATCGCCTACGCCAGCGCCGGGCATCCGGCCGCGCTGCTGCTCAACCGGCAGAAGTCCGCGCGGGAGCCGCTGCTGGCGCGCGAGCGCGAGCGGGTGCTGCGCGCCGACGACACCGCCACGCTGAGCTGGATCGACCTGCCGGCCACCGGACCGCTGCTGTCGCCGATGGTGGCGAGCTGGTCGTGGGCCACCGCCGAGCACGACTTCCGGCCCGACGACACCCTGCTGGCCTTCACCGACGGGCTGGTCGAGGCGCGCGACGCCGAGGGCGAGCAGTTCGGCGTCGCGCGGGTGGTCGAGATCGCCAGGCAGGCGGACTTCGCCGACCCGGCCGCCCTGCTCGACACCCTGGCCGAGGCGAGCAACACCCACCTCCACGGCACCCGCGCCCAGGACGACCGCACGCTTGTCTGCTGCCACCGCACCCGCGTCGCCAGCGGCTCCGAGGCGGCCGCCCCGGTCTGAGCCCTGCCCTACGCCGGTCGCGCCGTCCGGCCGGCCGCCGGAAGATGGTCGCGCACCAGCGGCGGCAGCCCGCGGGCGTTGCGCCACACCGAGGTGCGCACCACGCCCGGGTAGACGCAGGTCACCACGACGTTCGTGCCGCGCAGCCGCTCGGCCAGCTCGACCGCGAGCAGGTCGTTGGCGAACTGGCTGCGGCCGGCGACCCGCGGCTGTCCGACGCGCTGGTGGCCCAGGCGCTGCGCTTCCACGCCGAGCACGCCGACGACCCCGGCTGGCTCCGTGGGCTGCGCGACCCCTACGTCGCCAGGGCGCTGGCGGCGCTCCACGACGACCTCGGCCATGCCTGGACGCTGGACTCGCTCGCCAGGACCGCCGGCCTGTCACCCTCGGCGTTCGCGGTGCGCTTCACCGCCATGGTCGGCGAGCCGCCCATGCGCTACCTGCACGACCGCAGGATGCAGCGCGCCATGACGATCCTGCGGGACGAGCGCGCCACCCTGGAGCGGGTCGCCGCGGCGGTGGGCTACGGTTCACAGGCCGCCCTGTCGGCCGCCTTCAAGCGGCACACCGGGCGCGCGCCGGGCGCCTGGCGGCGCGAGACCAGGCGGCCGGCGGAGCTGGACACCCGAGGCTGAGGGGCTGCCATGTGCTGCGACGGGAGCGGGACGCTCGACCTGCCGGCGGCGGTGCTCCGGGCGATCGCCCACTACCGCCGGCTGCTGGACGCCCGCGGGCCGGACTGGGGCGACGACCGCGTGGAGCTGTTCCGCTTCGGGCGCTTCAGCAAGTTCGGCCCGGTCACCGAGGCGTTCGCGACCGTCAACGACTGGGCGGCGGCGATCCGCACGGTGATCGGCGACGAGGTTCCCGCCGGCATCGCGGTGGTGCGGATCGGCGCCGGCGGGGAGCTGCGCGCCGACCTCGGGCCGGCCCGGCCGGCGATCGCCGGCCAGGGCGTGCCGATCGACGTGGTGGTCGACTCGGCCGCCTCCAGCGAGCTGACGCTGACGGTGGCCGGCCGCCCGCTGACGCTGCGCGCCCACGGCGCCGCGCTTGAGCGGGTCGAGCTCGACGGCGCCGACCCGGCGTTCACCGTTGCGCTCGACGGCCGGACCCTGCGGGTCGAGGGAGCCGCCCGCCCGGCGCCAGCCGCCGAGCTGCGCCTGGCCGCGCCGGCGTGCGTGCGCTGGTCGGTGACGGACTCGACCGGCGGGGCCTGGTTCCCGGAGGGCGTGCTGCCCAAGTGGGACTACCACCACCGGCCGTTCTTCCACGCCCACCAGGCGACCCTGGCGGTGCCGGCCGAGCCGCTGGTGGTCGCCTGCGCCCGCGGCCTCGAGTTCGACCGCACCGAGCAGGCGGTGACCCCGGCCGCCGGCCAGCGGGTGGAGGTCGCCGGCAGCCCGGCGCGCCTGTTCGACCCGACCGCCAAGGGCTGGTACGGCGGCGACCTGCACGTCCACATGAACTACGGCGGCGACCTGGTGTGCGGGCCGGAGGACGCCGCGCGCATGCAGCGTGGCGAAGGCCTCCACCTGGCCAACTTCGTGGCCGGCAACAGCCAGACCTCGCTGGTGTACGACCGCGAGCTGCTGGAGACCACCGCCGGCACCGACCTGCCCTGGTCGACCGACGAGCTGGTCGCGCGGGCCGGGGTGGAGTACCGCAACGACCTGCTCGGCCACGTGCACGCCCTCGGGCTGGAGAGGCCGCCCTCGCGCTGGTACAGCGGCCACGAGCGCTCCGACCACCCAGAGGACTGGCCGCCGAACGCGGTCGCCTGCGAGGAGCTGCGCGACCTCGGCGCGACCGTCGGCTACGCGCACCCGGTCGCCGCCGAGTTCCCGCCGGACGGGTCGCCGAGCCGCTTCCTCGCCTACCCCCGGTCGGTCGAGGCGCGCGAGCTGGTCGCCGACGCCGCGCTCGGGCTGGTCGACTCGGCCGACGTGATGTCCCCCTTCAACCACGAGGGCGCGGTGTTCCTGTACCACCGGCTGCTGTCGTGCGGGCTGCGGCTGGCCGCCACCGCCGGGACCGACGTGTTCCTGTCGTTCTCGCACGGCCCCGAGGTGGCCTCCAACCCGCCCGGCTGGGGCCGCGTCTACGCGCAGCTCGGCGGCCGGCCGCTGTCGGTGGCGGGCTTCCAGGAGGCGATCCGCGCCGGCCGCACCATGGTCACCAACGGTCCCTGGCTGGAGCTGGAGGTCAACGGGCACGGCCCCGGCGCGGTGCTCGACCTGGCCGCCGGCGACCAGCTCGAGGTCCGTGCCCGTGCGAGGGGTCCGGGGGCGGAGCGCCTGGAGCTGGTCGGGCCCGACGGGGTCATGGCCGAGGGCGAGGGGGTCGGCGAGCTGCGGCTGGAGACCAGCCTGGAGGGTCCGAGCTGGATCGCCGCGCTGGCGCGGGGCGGCCGCAATCCCCACACGCTCGACGTCTCCGCGCTGGCCCACACCTCGCCGGTCTACCTCGACGTCGCCGGGCGGCGGGTCGCCCGCGCGGCCGACGCGCGCTGGTGCCTGGAGCTGCTCGACGCGCTGGAGCGACTGGTCCGCGAGCGCGGCCACTTCCAGGCGGCCACCCGCCAGGCACACCTCGGCGACGTGGTGGCGGTGCTCGACCGGGCCCGCGCCTTCTACCGCGGCGTGGCCGACGCCGCCACGCGGTAGCCAGCTCAGCCCGGGCGGCCCGGGCGGCCGTCGAGGTCGGCGGCGATCAGCAGGTCGGTGCCGGCCGCGTAGCGGGTCGGTTCGACCAGCCGCAGCGCGTCGCCGACCGCGGCGGCGCCGAGGTCGCCGACCGCTTCGGTGCCCTTGCCGAGCAGCATCGGCGCCAGCGCGAGCACCACCCGGTCGACCAGCCGCTCGCGCAGCAGCGAGGTGATCACCCGCGCGCCGCCCTCCACCAGCAGCGAGCGGATGCCGAGCTCCTCCAGCCTGGCGAGCCCCTGGTGGAGGTCGACGCCGTCCGGCCCGGCGGCGACCACCTCCACCCGCACGCCCCGCGCGCGCAGCGCCTCGCGGTCGGCCGGGCTGGACCGCGGCGTGGTCAGCACGATGGTGACCGCCTCGGGCCGCAGCACCGCGGCGCCGACCGGCACGCGCAGCGCCGAGTCGAGCACCACCCGGATCGGCGAGGCGCCGGCCACCATCCGGACGGTGAGCTGCGGGTCGTCCTGGAGGACCGTGCCGATGCCCACCATCACCGCGTCGCAGGCGGCGCGCAGCGCGTGGGACACCCGCCGCTCCGGCTCGCCGCTGATCCACCTGGCGTCGCCGCTGGCGGTGGCGATGCGGCCGTCGAGCGTCTGGGCGTACTTGAGCAGCACGTAGGGCCGCCCCTCCGGGCGGCGCAGGGTGCCCAGCAGCGGGGTGACGTCCGGCGCGTGGCCGTTGGACGACTGGTTCCACGGGTCGTGGGCGGAGACCTCCGCGTCGGCCAGCGGCGCGCCGCCCGGCGCCAGGTGGCCGAGCTGCTGGCGCTTGGTCTCCAGGTAGCGGTGGTTGCGCGCGTGCGAGGCGGTCTGCAGCGGCACCACCTCCTCGACCTCGACCCCGCCCTCCCGCAGCGCGCGGACCTTGGCGGGGTTGTTGGTCAGCAGCCGCACGCCGCGGACGCCGACGCTGACCAGCGCCTGCGCCGCCTCGCGGTAGTCGCGCCCGTCCACCGGCAGCCCCAGCGCGCGGTTGGCCTGCACGGTGTCGTGGCCCAGGTCCTGGAGCTGGTAGGCCATCAGCTTGGCGAGCAGCCCGATGCCGCGGCCCTCGTGGTCCGGGGCGTACAGCAGCGCGCCGCGGCCCTCGGCCGCGATCCGCTGCATCGCCAGGCGCAGCTGCGGGCCGCATTCGCAGCGCAGCGAGCCGATCGCGTCGCCGGTCAGGCAGCCGGAGTGCAGGCGCGTCAGCAGGCCGCGGCCGTCGCCCAGCTCGCCGCGCAGGAAGAGCAGGTAGACGCCGCCGGACGGGCCCTTGAAGGCTCGGAGGTCGAACTCGCCCGCCCAGGTGGGGAGCACGAGGCGAGCCACCTCGTCGACGGGAATCATGTCCGCCGGCTTCCCCGCCTTGCATGCTGTAAACGGTTTGTTCCGGGCGCGGTCGGGTACCCGCGTCGAGCATGAGCCTCTCGAAGCCGCGGCCGCATGCCGCCTGCGCGCGACGGGCAGGGGAATCGGGGTGAGAGCCAGAGCCGTCCACTTCACCGGCCCCTGCCGCGTCGAGCTGCGCGATCTCGACCTGCCGGAGCCGGCCGGCGAGCGCGTGCTGGTGGCCACCGAGCGCTCCGGCATCTCCAGCGGCACCGAGCTGCTCGCCTACCGCGGCCAGGTCGACCCGGCACTGCCGCTCGACGAGGCGATCGGCGCGCTGGCCGGGACCTTCGCCTACCCGTTCCGCTACGGCTACAGCGCGGTCGGCAGGGTCCTGCGGCCGGCCGGCGGCTGGCGCGAGGGGCAGCGGGTGTTCGCCTTCCATCCCCATCAGGACCGGTTCGTCGCCGACCCCGGCGAGCTGATGGAGGCCGACGGCCTGGACCCCGCGACCGCCACGATGTACCCGCTGGTCGAGACGGCCCTCCAGGTCAGCCTGGACGCCGCGCCGAGGCTCGGCGAGCGCGTGGTGGTGGTCGGGCTCGGCGCGGTCGGGATCCTGGTGGCCGCGCTGCTGGCCAGGGCGGGCGCGGAGGTGCTCGGCTGCGAGCCGCTGCCGGCCCGCCGGAGTGCCGCCGGCGCCTTCGGGATCGAGGCGGTGCCGCCGGAGCGGGTGGGAGCGTCGGTCGCCGAGCGGACCGGCGGCCGCGGCGCCGACCTGGTGGTCGAGGCCAGCGGCAACCCCGAGGCGCTGGGGCCGGCGCTGGAGCTGCTCGGCCACGAGGGCGTGGCGCTGGTCTGCTCCTGGTACGGGACGAAGCCGGCGTCGCTGCCGCTGGGCGGCGCGTTCCACCGGCGGCGGCTGACCATCCGCAGCACCCAGGTCTCCACCATCGCCGCGGCGCAACGCGCCCGCTGGGACCGGCCGCGCCGCGCCGAGCTGGCCTGGCGGCTCACCCGCGAGCTGCCGCTGCACGCCCTGGCGAGCCGTGAGTTCGACTTCGAGCGGGCCGCGGACGCCTACGCCTGGCTGGACGCCGGCAGGGGCGACCTGGTCCACGCGGTGCTGCGCTACCCGTCCGGACCAGACGGAGAGGAGGCCCGATGAGCGACCAGACCGGGTTCCAGGTCGGCTCCAGCGTCACCGTGCGGGCGCTGCACCAGATGCCGATGGAGGGGCCGGAGGGGCAGCTGCACGCCCACGACTACCGCTTCGACGTCGAGGTCGGCCGGCAGGCGCTGGACGACCGCGGCATGGTCTGCGACCTGGACGTGCTCCGGGCGGCGCTCCAGGAGCTGGCCGGGGGGATCGAGAACAAGGACCTGGAGGCGATCCGCCCCGAGTGGGCGGAGGCAGTGACCGTGGAGGTGCTCGCCTGGTGGGCGCACGGGCGGCTGGCGCCCTCCATCCGCGGAGCGGGGGGCGAGACCCTCAGCGTGCGGGTGTGGGAGACGCCGGTCGACTTCGCCGCGTTCGGCGGGCCGGTGACCGATGGAGGTGGCAGATGAAGCCCGTGCTGCGGGGATGGGCCGAGCGCGTCGAGGAGCTCAAGCAGCTCGACGGCGTCGGCAAGTCCCTGAAGAGTCTGGTAGACCGGTATATCCCCGAGGGCAGCGAGATCAAGGACCTGCTGGCCGGGACGTGGCTGGGCCACCCGCTGCACCCGGTGCTCACCGACGTGGTGGTGGGCGCCTGGACCAGCTCCTTCGTGCTGGACATGATCCCCGGCCGCAAGACCCGCAAGGCCTCGGACCGGCTGATCGACGTCGGCATCCTGGCGGCGCTGCCGACCGCGGCCGCCGGCCTGGCGGACTGGACCGACACCTGGGGCCGCACCCGCCGCGTCGGCCTGGTCCACGCCAGCGCGAACGTGCTGGCGCTGTGGCTCTACCTGAGCTCCTCGTGGCACCGCAAGCGCGGCAGGAGGCTGCGCGGCTGGACCCTGTCGACCACCGCGTTCGGGGTTGCCACCTTCTCGGCCTACCTCGGCGGCCACCTGTCGTTCGGCAAGGGCGTGGGAGTCGACGAGACCGCCTTCGAGGAGGGCCCGACCGACTGGCGGCCGGCGATCGCCGCCGACGACCTGCCGGACGGCCAGCCGACCCCGGTGACCGTCGACGGCGTCGAGGTGCTGCTGTTTCGCCGCGGCCCGACGATCAACGCGATCTCCAACACCTGCTCGCACCGCGGCTGCTCGCTGCACGAGGGCGACTTCTCCGACGAGTCCCGGGTGGTGTGCCCCTGCCATGGCAGCACCTTCCGGCTCGAGGACGGCGCCGTGCTGCACGGCCCGACCAGCGCGCCCCAGCCGGCCTATGTCAGCCGGATCCGCGAGGGGAAGGTCGAGGTCCGGCTGGCGGAGA
>DASVXQ010000438.1:0-2049 GCA_036392615.1 Actinomycetes bacterium
AGCGCGTTCGGCGCCACGGCGGCGCAGTTCGGCGCCACGGCGGCGCAGGCGGTCCGTTCGCCGGTGGCGTTGGGATCACAGGGGGCGGCGGTGCCCGGGGCCCTTGGGGCGACGGCGGGCGGGCCACAGAGCAGCCCAGCCCAGCCCGGATCGGCTGCGGCCGTGGCGGGCGGGGACGGCGCGGCAACAGGCACCGGGGTGTTGCCGCCGCGGGTCAAGGCGGGGGCGGTGCTGCTGGCCGACGAGCAGACGGGGCAGGTGCTGTTCGAGCGGGCGGCGAACCAGCCGCGGGCGATGGCGTCCACCACCAAGGTGATGACGGCGCTGCTGGCGCTGGAGCGTCTGGACCAGCGGCGCACGGTGGTGATCGGGACGGAGCCGACGACGGTGGGCGAGGAGTCGCTCGAGCTCCGCAAGGGCGAGCGGTTGACCGTGCACCAGCTCCTGGTGGGCCTGCTGGTCAAGAGCGCCAACGACGCGGCGGTTGCGTTGGCGGACGCGGTCGACGGGACCGCGGCGAAGTTCGTGGAGCGGATGAACCAACGGGCGGCGCAGCTCGGCCTCAGGGAGACGCACTACGTGACGCCCTACGGCCTGGACCGCCCGGGCCACCACACCAGCGCGAGGGACCTGGCTCGGCTGTGGGAGGTCGCCATGCGCCGGGCGGACTTCCGCTCGCTGGTGTCGATGCGCAGCGGGCAACTCCCGGGCGCGTCGCCCCAGCGCAAGTTCGTCAACACCAACCAGCTGCTCGGCACCTACCCCTGGGTGGTCGGCGGCAAGACCGGCTTCACCGACGACGCCGGGCGCTGCCTGGTCGCGTCCGCCAGCCGGGGAGGGCGTCGGCTGGTCGCGGTGGCGCTCGGATCGACGGACGCGTTTCCGGACGTGCGGGCGCTGTTCGACTACGGCTTCTCGGCGTTCGACTGGGTTCGCCTGGCGCAGCGGGGACAGGCCGTCACGCTCGCGGCACCCGGCGGCGCGGCGACCACCTACCAGGTGGGCTCCGACACGGACGCGCTGGTGCGCCGCGACCTGCTCGCCAAGCTGACGCTCGCTCCGCCGACGAAGCTGGCCGCGCCCGGGCCGCCGGCGACCACCGCGAGCGGCGGGAGCGCCGGCAGCCGCGCCATCTGGATCCTGGCGGCCGGCCAGCGCGTCGCGCCGCTCCGTCTCGCGCCTCCAGGCTCCGTCCCGGGACCCGGCGCCGCGGGGGCGCCGGCCGGTGCGGCGCCGGCTCCGTCGGCAAACCCTGTCGCCCAGGGCAACGGCTCGGCCTCCGGGGCCGGGCAGGTCGCCCCGCCGCTGTCGCGATTCGCGCCGACCCTGGTCCCGCCCGGCTCCCTGCCGATCGCGATCGACCCCTTCCTGCGGCGGGGCCCGGCATGACCGGCGGCCCCGGTCTCGGCCCATCGGACCCCGTTCACCCGGCGGACTACCGCCCCGCGACCCGCGACCTGGGCCTCGGTCCCATGGGAGGCGTGCACGCGGCGGCCGGGGCCGAGACGGTGGGGGAGCGCGTGCGCCCGACCGGCGCCAAGGTCTGGACGTTGCTGGATGAGGCGACGCTGCGGGCGCGGGTGGCGGAGTTGGGCGCGGCGTTGCGCGCCGATTACGAGGGGCTCGAGCCGATCCTGGTGTCGGTGCTGCGCGGCGCGGTGGTGTTCCTGGCCGATCTGGTGCGGGTCGCGGAGATGCCCTGCAAGGTTGACTTCATGGCGGTGCAGCGGTCCGACGCGACGAACCAGACCGGCGTGGTCCGCATCCTCAAGGACCTCGGGCTCGACGTGACCGGTGAGCACGTGCTGCTGGTCGAGGACGTGGTGGACACCGGCCGTACGCTCGCCTACCTGCTCGAGGTGCTGGAGACGCGTCGCCCGGCCAGCCTGCGGGTGTGCGCGCTGCTGGACCGGCGGGCCCGCCGGGCGGTCGACGTGCCGCTGGCCTACGTCGGGTTCGAGATCCCGGACAGCTTCGTCTTCGGCTACGGTCTCGACCTGGACGAGCGCGAGCGGGGCCGCAACCAGATCCTGGCGACCAACGACCCGC
>DASVXQ010000439.1:0-3120 GCA_036392615.1 Actinomycetes bacterium
GTGCTGGAGCGCAACGGCATCGCCGTCACCGCCCCGGCGCAGGGGTGCTGCGGCCTGCCGCTGATCTCCAACGGGGACTTCGACAGCGCCGGCGCCTACGCGCGCAGGCTGGTCCAGCACCTGCTGCCCGACGCGCGCCAGACCGGGGTAATCGTGGCCAACTCGACCTCCTGCGGCATGACGCTCAAGGCCAAGTACCGCGAGCTGCTGCGCATGGACGACCCGGACACCACCGCGGTCTCCAAGGCGATGTACGACATCTGCGAGTTCCTGCTGGAGCTGCACGACCGCGGCGAGCTGGACACCCGCTTCGGCGAGCTGCGCGCCCGGGCGCTCTACCACCCGCCCTGCCAGCTGATGGCGCACGGGGTCGGCACGCCCGCGCTCGACCTGCTGGAGCTGATCCCCGGGCTCGAGGTCGAGCTGTCGCGCAGCGGCTGCTGCGGCACCGCCGGGACCTACGGCACCAAGGTCGAGAAGTACCAGATCGCCGTGGACGTGGGCCGGCCGCTGTTCGAGCAGGTCGCCGACGCCAGGGCCGACTTCGTGGTGTGCGACTCCGAGACCTGCCGCTGGCACATCGCCAAGTCGACCGGCCTGCCCGTCTACCACCCGATCCAGGTGCTCGACCGGGCGTACCGATTGGGCTGATCTGGACGTTTCCGGCGGCCCGGATACGGGAACGCCGATAGTCGCCTGGCCGCGGCGAAGGCACCGCCTCGCCGGACGAACGCGGCATCATGGGGGTGCACGTGAGCGGGCAGGAGCGGGCCGCGCCGCACGAGAACTACCAGGAGCTGTACGACCTGACGCCCGCCGCGTACCTGGTGACCGACCCGAACGGCATCATCCTCCAGGCCAACCGGCGCGCCAGCCGGCTGCTCGGCAGCACCGGCCGGTTCCTCGGCGGCCGCGCCCTGTCCAGCTTCGTGGCCGCCGAGCAGCGCGCCGCCTTCCGGGAGCGGCTCGGCCAGGCCGAGGCCCTGGAGGGCGCCGGGCCCTGGCTGCTGCGGGTGGGCGCGCGTGGCGGGGAGCCGGTCACCGTGGCGGTGGCGGTGACCGCCGCGCGCGACGACAGCGGCAGGACCGTGGCGCTGCGCTGGCTCCTGGCCGAGCTGCCGCGCGGCCAGGAGCGGCGGGGAGCCGCGGACGGGGCCGACCCGGAGCGGCTGGCGAGCATCCTCGAGAAGGTGGCGCGGGCGGCGGTCACCCTGCTGCGCGCCGACCACGTCAGCGTGATCGCCGAGAACGGCGACGGGCAGCACCGCTGGATGGTGGCGGCCGGCGACGCCGGCGAGGCCTTCGAGCGGCTGCGCCGCGAGCTGGCGGCTGGCCCTTGCCTGGAGGCGATGCGGCTTGGCCGGGCCGTCTGGACCCCCGACATCGTCACCGACCAGCGCTGGCCAGAGCTGATCCGGGCGGTGGCGACCCATCAGGACCTCCGCGGCGCGCTGGCCGCTCCCGTCCTGGTCGACGGGCGCGGGGCCGGCGCCTGCCTGGCCCTGTCGGCCGCCACGCGCGTCTGGAGCGACGCCGAGCTCGCCGCCACCGGCGCCTTCGCCGCCGTGGTCGCCCAGGCGCTGCGCGCCTCCTGAGCGCCAGGCGCGGTCCTCGCGGTCGGCCGCGGCCAAGTGCCGGCGGCCCGGGGCCGCCGCGGCCCATCTCGCCGGCATCGCCCGGCCCCCGCCATGTTCCGGGCCCGGTGATCAGCCCTTCGACCAGCACTTTTGTAGCACAAATATTGACAATTTCAATAAAACGACATGTACTAGAAACCGGTGCTCGAAGGCACGAAGGGGTCGCCATGCCCGCGCGGACGGTGGAACTCGCGGCGCCTGCCCTGACTGGTCGAGAGCTCGAGGTGCTCCGGCTGATCGGGGCCGGCCGGACCACGCGTGAGATCTCCGGTGCGCTCGGCGTCAGCCGCCGGACGGTCGAGAACCACAAGCGCCGGATCTTCGCCAAGCTGGACGTGCAGAGCCAGGCGCACGCGGTCGCCAGCGCGGCGCGCCTGGGGCTGCTCACCCTTCCCTCGGCTGGGAAGGGCGCGCCGGTGGTGCTCGGCGAGCGCGGCGAGCTGGCCGACCGGCTGGAGCGTCTGCTGCGCGACGCCCCCGCCGTGGGGCTCGGCGGCCAGGAGGCGGCCACCGTCGCGGTGCTGGTCGATCCCCGCCCGGAGGACTGGAGCACGGTGGCCCGGCTGGACGCGCGGGTGGTGCTGGTGCTCTCCGGCCAGCTCGAGGAGGCCGCGGTGGTGCGCGCCTTCCTGCACGGCGCCGACGCGGTGGTGCCGGCGTCCCGCGCGATCCAGGAGCTCGTGCCGGTGGTCGAGCTGGTCGGCAACGGCTGCACGCTGGTGCACCCGGCGCAGTTGCGGGCGCTGATCGACCTCGCCCGCGGGCAGGTGTCCGGCGAGCACCGCTCGGCGCTGTCGCTGACCCCGCGCGAGCGCGAGATCCTCGCGTCGATCGACCGCGGCGAGTCGGTCAAGCAGACGGCCCGCTCGCTCGGCATCGCCGCCAAGACGGTCGAGAACCTCCAGGGGCGGCTGTTCCGCAAGCTCGGCGTGCGCAACCGCGCCCAGGCGGTCGCCGCCGCGCACAACCGCGGGCTGCTCTCGGTCCGCTGACGCGCCGCGACGACTACCCTCGACCTCGGCGGGGAACCCAGCACTGCGAAAGGGGTGGGTGACGCCATGGGCATCGTCGAGGTCTGGCAGGAGCCGAACAGGTTGTGGCGCTGGCGCTACATCGAGCCGTCGCCGACCGGGGACGGCCAGGTCGAGCTGTACAGCAACGACGTGTACGAGTACAGCGAGCAGGCCGGCAGGGCGGCCAGGACCGCCTATCCCGGCGTCACCGTGCTGGTGCTGGGACGGCCGCCGGACGTCTCGCCGGAGGAGGCCAGCCAGCGCGAGGGCTCCCCGCGGCTGCGGCGCGCCACGGTGGCCCTGCTCGGCGCGATGCTGGTGCTGCTGCTCCTGCGGATGCGCCGCCGCCGGCACGCCCGCGCCCGGTAAGGTTGCCGCGGCAGGCTGTCACGGTTTCGCGAGGAGGCTCGATCAGCGTGGAGCGCGCGGGTGTCGCGTCGCCCGATGCCGGCGCCCAGCGGGACGGCATC
>DASVXQ010000440.1:0-5161 GCA_036392615.1 Actinomycetes bacterium
GGCTCGCTCAACACCCTGCGGCTCGTCGGGGGTATTCCTGGCTACATCAAGGTTCGCACCTCGCAGCGCCAGTACGAGCTGGAGGTGAGTGATACACCATCACAGGTCCGTAGATTTCTGCGCTGGAGACCGGTCTAGACCGCCGAGTAGCGAGGCTCCGGTATCAGGAATCGCCCGCTCTCAACCTCACATACCAACTGCTTGCCAGGAGCTTGGAGGCCACGGCAGAGGCTCCAGAGGTGGAACCTGTTCTTCCACTCTTCAACGTCGGAGTAGGACCCGACGACATCGATGTGGCGGTCTTCCCAAGTCTCGAGGAAGCCAAGGGTTTCATGGAGCCTCCTGAGGTGCTCGATCACACCGACGATCTCTATGACGCATTGGCGCGCCGGGCGCGCCCGGAGGTGCGCGGCTCCAACGTGGGAATCACCGGCTTCGAGCCGATCCCCGAGGAGCAATCCTTCAAGGAACGAGTGGCGCGCCTTCTCGCCGCCATCGGCCACCCCATAGATCCTGACCGAGTCCCTATGACTGAATTCACCCGGTACGCCTACAGGGTTATTTCGGACTGGCAGCGGCGCTGGAAACGATAAATTAGCCCGTCGGCGACGATGAGTGAGGCTATGCCTCCGTAGTTGGCTCATCGCTGATCGAGGCCTATTGGGCTTACGGGCTGGCACTCCAGCCGCACTTGCGGTGAGGTAGGTTCCTACCCGCCGGCCGGGGACGGGTCGGTAGTCCCAACGATCCATGGACAAGGCCGGGAGGCTGGGAGATGGGCGCCGAGGACTGGCTCTACTTCGTGCCCTATCAAGACGATCTCACCGCGGCCCTCAAGGCGCTGCGGCTTGCGGAATTCAACAACCTCGTCGCGCCAGACAAGCACTGGCCAGATGACTGGCCACGGCCAACTACAATCGAGGAACTACGAGCGCTGCTCTCGCAGGAGCAGTCCTACCATGACGGGATCTTGGATCTCGACGAGCGGATCATCGGGCCTGGCGGCGGCGACGAGTTCCGGGCGATCCGCTGGTTGTCGCTGCCGGAGATGCGTGACTTCTTCGGGACCGACCGCCCCACCCGCGCGGACTTCGAGCGGGCCTACGCCTTGCGCAATGCGCGGTTGCATCCCATGACCGGCCCCTACGGCACGCCGGGGCCGTGTCCTGCCGGCTGCGTGCACCTGATCAACGCCCCACGCGACTGCGGCCGCTGTGTCGTGCTCTACGGCCCAAGCGGGCAACCCGCAGAGGTCGCGTTCTGGGGGCATACCGGAGACTGACCTGGGACACACCAACCCGTCCCCCAAACCCGGGGCAACTTCAGGTTCTGGCTGGGCAGCGACGAGGTGATCGTGGTGTTCACCGCCGAGCTGGCAGCCAAGCTCGGGCTCAACGCGGCGTCGTGATGGTCAAGCCGTACCTGCCCTCGCGACGGTGGTAGTGTGCGCGCCTGTCGCGGGCCTGGTGCGTCGGCGCCACCGTGACCCAGTCGGCGGTGGCCAGCAACCGCTGCATGCCGTCGGGGGTGCGCTCGCCGGCGTGCCCGGCCAGCTGCCAGCCCATCCCCCGGCCGGCGGCAGGAACCTACCGCATCGAAGCAAGTGTGGCTGAGTCCTAACTGGGAAGGTTGCCAGGGCATTGCGCTCTGCGGGCCCTGCGGGCCTCTGGGAGGCTACAGTAGCCGCATGCGGCTTGCCCTCATCGCAGCTGCCGTGCTGCTGGCGATCGCTATCGGGATGCGGCTTTGCGTGCGCGTCATGGCACGCCGCCCTCAGCGGCTTGGTCCCAGTACGACGGTCAGCATCAGCAGACCGCGACGGCTTGCCGGCCGCGCGCTCGTCGCCGCTGGTGGGTTGGCGCTTCCGCTGCTCCCGCTGGTGTGGATCGCGGCGGTAAACGAGCCGTGGCATGAGACCGACAATGATCGGGAGTTCCTGCTTTCCTTCGCGCGATGGTTCTCGCTGGCGGTCCTGGGCCTTGTAGGAGTTGGCATTCTGCTGCTGAGTGGGGTTGGGCATCGCCGGCCCCGGTAGCCCGTCGATGCCTCTAGGCCCGCTCGACGCGCCATCGGCAACGCAAACCAGGTGCGGCTGGAGTATTAGCTGGTGATCAGGTGTCCCGACGAGCTGCGACCCGCCCCGACCCGTTCGTCTTCCCGCACAGTTCATCAGTCTCGTCGGATCGGACGTCGCGTCGCGGCCATCGTTGCAGCGCGGGGAATCCTGTCTCTGTCGAGGTCTTCCCCTGGCGGGCATCGTTTCCGCACTCGCATGTATCACCGCCGCCGCCCGCCGTCTCTTCCATGCATCGGACGACGACCTCCATGGGCACCGCGACCGCGGCGCGGGCACGGGAGGCATTGGAGGGAGAAGGAGCAGGGCAGTCCGTGACCCTGACGCCGACCAGCAGTGACCGCCGGAATCCACATCGACCATTCCCTGGCCGCCAGCGAACATTCATGATCTGGGCATGACGCTCGGATACAGGCGGCCTCAAGGAGCCCAGCTCGGCTCCTGACAGCCGATATGGCGGACCCGACGACCGAAGGGAGCTAAGGCGCCATGCGCGACGACCCATCGGTTCCTGGTCTGGTCATGCGTGCCAGGATCGGCGACCAGGCCGCATGGAACCGCCTGGTCGAGACGTACACCCCGCTGCTGTGGTCGACCTGCCGCCGCTACCGGCTCTCCCCTGAGGACTCGGCCGACGTGGTCCAGCGGGTCTGGATGCTGCTGGTCGAGCAGCTCTCCGCGCTGCGCGAGCCGGCGGCGCTGCCGGGCTGGCTGCTCACCACCACCAAGCGGGAATGCCTGCGGCTGCTGCGGGCCTCCCAGCGCCACGCCAGCCGCTCCGACCCGCTCGACGACGCGGCCTCCAGGCTCGCGGCGGACGAGGACTCCACCGCGGTCGATCGGGCGCTGCTGGCCGCCGAGCGCGATGTCGCCCTGCGGCGGGCGTTCGCCGAGCTGCACCCGCGGTGCCGGCGGCTGCTGGAGTTGCTCATCCGCGAGCCGCCGGTCCCGTATGCCGACATCAGCGCCAAGCTCAACATGCCGATCGGGAGCATTGGGCCGACACGCGCCCGCTGCCTGAGCCAGCTCCGCCGCAGCCGGGCGCTCGCCCAGCTGCTGGCGACGGAGGCCGAGACTGTCGAAGGTGGTGAGGAGCATGCCCGGCCGCTGGTGGACGGATGACGATCGGCTCCTGGAGGCGCTCGGCGAGGCGCTCCGGGTCGGTCCGGTCCCAGAGAACCTCGTCGAGGCGGCCAAGCGCGCGTACGCCGCGCACGACATCGATGCGCAGTTCGCCGCGCTCATCTACGACTCAGCGGAGCACGACCAGGCCGAGCTCGTCGCCACCCGCTCCGAGCCGGCGTCCCTGCGGGCGATGAGCTTCAGCTCCGGCGGCCTCACCATCGAGATCGAGATCACCGACGACGCCATTCTCGGCCAGCTCCTGCCGCCGGGCGCCGGCGTGGTCAACGTGCAGCTTGCCAAGGGTGAGGGCGTCACCGTGCCGGTCGACGACGCCGGCGGCTTCATGGTCCGCCCCATCCCCTCCTCCTCGTTCCGGCTCCATTGCCGCACCATCGCCGGCATCAGCGCGCTCACCGATTGGATCGCGCTGTGAGCCGGCCCCGGCACGCCAGGAGACCCGGCGGCGGGTCGGGACCTCGCCGCCGTCGCTCAGGCGGCGCCCAGGGCGATGAAGGACGAGCCGGCGGCCAACCCGACCGGATCGTCTCGCAGGGACCGGCGCGCCTGCCAGAGCGATTCCGCCAGTGTGCCGCCGCGCCCGAGGCGCTCGTGCAGCGCCAGCATCAGCCCCATGGCCGCGGCGTCAGCTACCGGCACGACGCTGGCGGCGATCGCCACGGTGCCGAGCCGCACCAGGCTGGTGGCCAGGCCGAGCAGCTCGTCGGCGCCGGCCGGGGCCAGCAGGGCGGAGTCGCAGCTCGCCAGCACCAGGCGGTAGGGTGCCCGCCGCAGGCGCTCCAGGTCGTGGACGGTCAGCGGCCCGTCGTCGACCCGCAGCGAGGAGAACAGCGGACTGTCGGCACGGAAGGTGCCGTGCGCGGCGACGTGCGCGAGCCAGGCGCCGTCGAGGGCGCCGAGGACGCGCTCGGCGGTGGCGGTCCCCTGACCGAGCACGGTGACGTTGTCGTACTGGCCGGCCAGCGTCGGCACCTCGGCCCTGCTGGTCTCCAGGCCGGGCCCGAGCACCAGGACCACGTCTCTGCGGGCGGGCGGAGCGGTCCGCCGCGCCCGCAACCAGACGCTGGCCGAGGGCGCGACGCTGACGGGCCGGTCGCGCAGGGATGGCAGCAGCGGCCAAGGAACGGCGTGCAGGCGCCCCGGCGGCACGATGATCAGTGGACCGTCGCCGAGGTGGCGGCTCGCCTCGCCGAGCAGCAGCTCGTCCAGCCGTCGCCCGGCCAGGTCGAGCAGCGGGACCGCGACCTCCGGGGGGAAGCCGCGCGGCCGCTGGGTGACTCGTCGCAGCCGGAACCTGGCCAGCTCCACCTCGCGTGCGGCGGCGTCGGCGCGCCCCGCCGCGAAGCGCCGGACCCTGCCGCCGCCGCACACCAGGACGTGCAGGTCTCCGTCGACCTCGACGATCTGGACCAGGCGGGCGGCGCCGAGCTCGATGAGCAGCGACGCCACCTGGAAGCCGCCGCCGCCTGCGGCGCCACCGCCGCGGACGCGCATCGCCCGGGCTCGGATGGCGCGCTCGAGCCGCTGATGCTCGCGTTCGAGCGCGGTCGTGGGCGCCCCCTCGACCCGCGCATGCCGCAGCCGGTCGGCCACCGAGCGGACCGCCGCGAGGTCGGCCCGCAGCACTCGGTCGTCCGGAGGGTGCACCGGCGGGGCGGCCAGCACCGCCGCCCGCCAGCGCTCGCTCCAGGCCAGCAGATTCCTCGGCCGGCCGGACGCCAGCGCCTGCCGCTGGGCCAGCGCGGCCAGCTCGGCCCCGTGCGCGGTGGCCTGCGCGCGCAACTCCGAGGCGCCGAGGGTGAGCAGGTGCTCGTCGAGGATCTCCAGCCCGCGCCGGCAGGCCCGGAAGGTGTGGGCCCGCTCGCCGGCGGCCGCGGCCCGCAGCGCCTCCGCCAGCCAGCCGGTGGCGCGACCCAGTGCCGCGCCCCGGTTCCGGAGCCTGGC
>DASVXQ010000441.1:0-21691 GCA_036392615.1 Actinomycetes bacterium
TTCAACCGTTTCCGGATCGTCTGGCCAGTCCGGCGTCAGCGGCGCGTAACCGGCCTGCTTGAAGAAGTCCGCCCAGTTGGCCCAGCTGCTCGGCAGCAGCCAGAGGCCGTGGATGAAGACGACCGGAGTGGTGCCGGAGGCGTTTGCCGCCTCGATCTCCCTGCTCTCCCGCTCCGAAATGGACGCCATGCCGGACTCCTCTCGGTCGCAGTGGAAGGTCATCCGACCCTAGCGAACCGACGACGAGCTCGTCCACGAGGCGCCGGCGATCGTGGCCATGAGACGCCGGCGGCGCTCGCACACGCCGCAAGCGAATGACGTCCTGCCGGCGGCAGGGATCTCGGCCGAGCACCTGTTAGCGCAAGGTCGGCGCTCGGGCGCCGAGGCGGTCGCCCGCGGATGGAGCGTTCTTGGAGCCGAGCGGTTGCAACCGGTGGCAAGGGTGGCAAATGCGGCAACGTCGAAACGGCTCGGATAGCCGAAAACCGTTGGCGTGGGTTGCCATCAATTGCCGCAGAAGTGCCATGGTAAGGATGGTGTCGCAAGTTCGATTCTGGCGGGGGACTCCAAGCGAGAAGCGCATGGGCTGCCCTGTCGAAGCTGGTTGTTTGCCCGCAGGCAGGCAGCGGCCATGTATTGAAGGTGGAGACTAAATGCCGGCCGCGGTCGTAGCGGCGGGTGGTGCGGCTGGCCAGCTAGTGCCTCCGCAACAAACGTTTGCCCGGCCGACGCCTCGCGAGGTGGCGCGTCGGCCCAGGGTGGTGCCCACTGGGGCCCGGCGCCGACCGGGCAAACGTTGCCGGCTACGGCACTAGTCGTCCGGCGTGCGGCCGTGACTGGGCCAGCACGACGGTCGCGTGGCGCCTTGTCAGGTCCTGGGCGCGGAGAGCGTGACCGCCGCCCGCTCGTCTGGAAGCTCGCCGAGCTGGACGTCCTCCTTGCGGTACAGGCTGCTGGGCCACCAGATCCAACGGCCGACGTCGAGGTTCAGGGAGGTGACCAGCACCGACCGGACGATGAAGGTGTCCAGCAGGACACCGAATGCGACCGCGAAGCCCAGCTCGGTGATGAACACCAGCGGCAGCGAGCCGAGGGCGGCGAACGTGCCCGCCAGGACCACGCCCGCCGAGGTGATCACGCCGCCGGTGGCCGCCAGGCCGATCAGCGCGCCCCGCCGGGTGCCGTGGTGCTTGGCCTCCTCATGGACCCTGGTCATCAGGAAGATGTTGTAGTCGGTCCCCAGCGCGACGAGGAACACAAAGGTCCACAGCGGGAAGGCGGTGTCGGTCCCGGCGAAGTTGAAGACCTTGTCGAAGACCAGCGCGCTCACTCCCAGTGCGGCCCCGAACGACAGCACGACGGTTGCGGCGAGCAGCAGCGGCGAGACCACTGCGCGCAGCAGCAGGCCGAGGATGATCAGCACCACGACCAGCACGAGCGGTACCACCAGGTTGCGGTCGTGCCGGGAGGCCCGCTGCATGTCCAGGTTGACGGCGCTGCTGCCGCCGACCTTGGCGTCCGCACCGGGGATCGCGTGCACCCTGGCGCGCAGGCTGTCGATCGCGTCGTAGGCGGCTTGGCTGTCGGCGCTGCTGGTCAGGGTCCCCTCCAGGTAGGCGAGGCCGTTCCTGACCGCCGGTCGGGTGACCGCTGTGACTCCTGGGGTCAAGGAGAGGGTGGTCTGCAGCCGCTGCGCGGCGGCGGCGTTGCCGATGACCTGGACCGGGCTGCCGGCGCCGGCCGCAAAATGGCGGCCGGCCACCTGCTCCCCTGTCACCGCCTCGGGCTTGTTGCGGAAGGAGTCCTTGCTTTCCAGACCGTTGGCGTTGAGGCCGGTCACTGCGATTGCCAGGACTCCCAGCACGACGGCAGTCACCAACCAGGTGACCCGGGGCCGCCGGGCGATGCGGGCACCGATCCGCGCCCACAGCCCCCGCTCAGTCGGCTCAGCGGAGCCAAGCGCCGGCCGCTTCGGCCAGAACATCCAGCGTCCAAAGATGACCAGCAGCGCCGGCAGCAGGGTGAGCATGGCGCACAGCCCGACGGCGATGCCGATGGCCATCACCGGGCCCAGGCTCTTGGTGGAGCTGAGCTCGGCGACCAGCAGCGTCAGCAGGCTCAGGATCACGGTCGACCCGCTGGCGATGATCGCGGGCGCGGCGCGGCGCAGGGCTATGGCCATCGCCTCATGTCGGTCGGCGTGGCGGCGCAGCTCCTCGCGGTAGCGGGCGGTCAACAGCAGGGCGTAGTCGGTGCCGGCGCCAAACACCAGCACGGTCAGGATGAACGCGGTCTGACCGTTGACGGTCAGACCCCCGTTCCTGGCGAGCAGGTAGATCACCGCCTGCGCCGCGGTCAGGGCGACAAACACGGTCCCGAGCGGCAGGACCCACAGCACCGGGCTGCGGTAGGTCAGCAGCAGGATCACCATGACGATCACTGCCGTGATGTACAGCAGCGTGGAGTCGAACCCAGAGAACACGCTGGCGAAGTCGGCGAAGTACCCGGCCGGCCCGGTCACGTACACGCCGAGGTCCCCGGCGCCGTCCCGGGCAATGGAGCGCAGCTCCTTGATCCTCGGGCTGATCTCCTCCCAGCCGTTGCCTTTGGTGGCGACCTTGACGGGAACGATCACCTGCAGCGCGTGGTCGTCCTTGGACGGGATCGGTCCGAGGATCTTGCCGGTGACATCCCGCACACCGGCAAAGTGCTGGACGTCGGCGGCGGCCTTTGCCCGGTCGGCCACGGTCACCGGGCCGCCCGGGCGCTCGTACACCACCAGTGCCGGGACGATGTCGCTCGGCGTGAACCGCTTGGCCAGCTCGGTGACCTGGGTCGACTCGGCGTTGTGTGGCAGCCAGGCGGAGGCGTCGTTCTGCTGGGCGCTGTTGAGCTTGCTCGACAGCGGGCCCGCGACTGCGAACACCGCGATCCAGAAGACGAGAACGAACCACTTGGACAGCCGCCCGCAGGGAAGACCTGCGATTCTTCGCGCTCCGTTCATGACAGCCCCCTACCAGGGTCCCGCGTGGCGCCGGCCACGGTCCGCCGCACTCTGATGGGACGCCCGAGGGCCCGGACACCAGTTGAGGAAAGGTTCCGCCGAACCTGCATCAGGGTGCAGGGCCGATCGTCCCTGGGATGCAGGATCGGTGGTCCCTGGAAGGCCCCGCACCGAAGATTGGGCGCAACATCCACCCGCTGCTTTACCGCGGCACGCCAGAGAGATGTGGTACGCAGTACCCCTCGATGCCAGACGACGTGATCGTGCATTGAGCTGACCAGCGTCGCGAGCACCGACGGTAGGCAGAAAGGCCAAGGCGGCCGGGGCGAGGATCGCGAATGGTGCCGGCGCGTCTGCGGCGGGGGAGTTCCGCGCGACAGATGACCTAGGTCCCTCTACAGTCGACCTCGAACCGACCTGCCATTGGGTCAGGACCATGCAAAAGCGGTCATTCAGGGTGTTTGTCGTTGACGACCACACCGTGGTCCGCCGCGGCCTGCGTGCGTATCTCGAAATGGTGGACGACATGGAGGTGGTCGGCGAGGCAGCCGACGGACGGGAGGCTCTGGATGGAATCGCGGCGCTGGTCGCGGCCGGTCGGCCTCCCGACGTGGTGCTGATGGATCTGCTGATGCCCGGCATGGATGGCATCAGCGCCACCGCGGCCATCACCGAACGCCATCCCGAGATGGCAGTGGTGGCGCTGACCAGCTTCGGCCAAGCCGACATGGTCCATGGCGCCCTCCAGGCCGGTGCAGCCGGGTACCTGCTCAAGGATGCTGAAGCCGACGAGGCCGCTGCGATCCGGGCTGCATGCCGTGGCGAGGTGCATCTGAATCCGGCGATCGCCAAGGAACTCTCGCGGTCGCTGGTGGCCCCCGAGCCACAGACGGTGAACGCGCTGACCGACCGGGAGCGCAAGGTCCTGGTCCTGGTGGCCCAAGGCCTATCCAACCGGCAGATTGCGGATGTGTTGTTGATCAGCGAGCGAACCGCTCAAACATATGTGAGCAACATCCTGAGCAAGCTTGGGGTGGCGTCCCGGACGCAGGCCGCCTTGTTGGCGATCCGGGAGGGCATCGCGCCGCATCCCTCGGTGTCCTAGCCACCTGGCGATGCTCGCCCGATGAGGACTTTCGTCGCCTTGGAGGTGGGTCGTTGTCCGAGGCTCCCGCGAGCTCTCCGCCGTACCGTCGGAGGCAGTGCGGCCAGCTCATGACGAAGGACCCGATGTGCGCAGACCGTGCCCACGACCCGAGGAAGGCACCCCAAGGTCAGCATGCAGGTCCTCCGGCAGCTCCGAGGCCGGGACCGCCCGGTGGTAGCCGTCAGCCGCATGGACGAGCTGGGACACCGGGCGGGTGAGGCCGATGCCTCCGCGCGACCGTGCCGTTCGACTCGGGTTGTGCGCAGCGGTACCGTTCTTCAACCGCCCTGCGCAGACATGGGAGGCCCGACGATTACCGACGAATCGCTTCCTGCCGCGCAGCCGACCTGGCGTGGCATCCTGGTTTCCAGACGGTCTGTGCGGTATGCGGCCGCGGCGCTCCTGATCGCCGGCGGCTACTACGTCGCCGCCCAGAGCGGCGAGGCGCTGTTGCTGAGGGGCGGGGTAGGCGCCTTCTGGCCGGCCACCGGGGTGGGAATCGCGCTGCTGTACCTGGGCGGATTGCGCTGGTGGCCCGCGCTTCTGCTGGGGGACCTAGTCGGCACTCTGGTGGACTTCCCGGGCGCTCGGCAGCCGGTGGGGATCGCGCTTGCCGACACGGCGGGCCATATGGCCAGGGCTGTTGTGGCGGTAGTCATCATCCAGCGGCTGGTCGGTCGGCGGGCGGCGATAGACCGGCTTGCGCAAGTGGGCGCCGTGGTCGTCGCCGTCGCGGTCGGTGAGGCGCTCGCCGCGACCGTTGGGGTACTCGCCCGGTGGGTGGGCGGCATTCTTGAAGTGTCCGAGATGGACGTCTTCTGGCGGAGTTGGTGGCTGGGCGGCGTCGCAGGCGGGTTGGTCATCGTCCCGTTCGCCCTGGCGTGGGCGCACGGGCGTGCGTCGGTGTGGCAGGGCCGCCACGCGGGTGAGGGCGCACTGATGGTTGCCGCCGTGGCGGGCTTGAGTGTGATCGCGCTCTCCGCCCAGCAGCCGCTTACCTACATGGTGTTCCCAGCGTTCATCTGGGCCGCGCTGCGCTTCGGCCCGCAGGGGGCGACCCTGGCGGTCGCGGTTGCGGCAGTGATCACGGTATTGGTCACCTCATACGAGGCAGGAGCCTTCGTCGAGCTTTCGCCGACCGACAGCGCGCTGAATTTCCAGCTCTATATCACCTTTGCGGCGCTGACGACGTTCTGCCTGGCCGCGATCGTCAGCGAGCGCCGACGCGCCGCGTTGGAGCTGGCCGAGTCGCAGCGCCGCGAGGGTGAGCGTGCCGCCCTGGAACGACAGCGCATCGCCCGCGACCTGCACGACTCGGTCTCGCAGTCGCTGTTCTCCACCACCCTGCACGTCCGAGCCGCGCAGCGCGCGCTGGCGCTCGAGGGCCTCGATGCCACCGGGCCGATGGGGGAGGAGTTGAGCGAGATCGGCCAGTTGGCCCGGGGGGCGCTGGCCGAGATGCGCGCCCTCATCTTCGAGCTGCGGCCTGGGGCGCTCGCCGAGGAGGGGCTGGTCGCTGCGTTCACCAAGCAGGCATTGGCGCTCAGCGCCCGGGAAGGGCTGGTGATCGAGGTCGATGGGCCCGCTGAGCGCCTGCCGCTGGGGCCGGAGGTCGAAGAGCAGTTGTACCGCCTCGGCCAGGAAGCCCTGGCCAACGTGGTTAAGCACGCTCGGGCGAGCAGCGCCACAGTCCGAATCGCAGCAAAGGGCGACACCGTATTGATGGAGCTGTCCGATGACGGCTGCGGCTTTGATCCGGCCGCCGTGGGCGGCGAACACTTCGGTCTGCGATCGATGCAAGGCCGAGTCGCCGATCTCGGGGGCCGGCTCGAGGTCACAAGCTCGCCCGGCCACGGCACCGTCCTGCGCGTCGAGGTGCTGGCCCGGCGATGACAGCTCACTGGCGTGAAGTGAGCGCATGACATCGCCGAAGGCGAACCGACAACTTCGGCCCTTACGGTCGGGCGTGACCTGCGGTTACGGCGTTCCGCACAGCGGTTCCCAGTGGGTTCCATGGTAAGGATGGGGTCGCCGGTTCGATTCTGGCGGGCTCCACATGGGCTCTAACCAGCGGAAATACCGGCCATCTTGAGGTTCGGGTTCTCTTCGACCGGCGGCCTGGAGCAGGCATTGCGCCCCCGGCGGTGTCTGCTGGGCGATCATGGCGCCATGGACGTGTTGAGCAGCCGCGTGCTGCTGCACCCAACCGACCCCGAGCGCAGCCGGGCGTTCTACCGCGACACGCTGGGGCTGGCGATCTACCGCGAGTTCGGCAGTGGGCCGGAGCGGGGCACGGTCTTCTTCCTGGGTGGCGGATTCCTGGAGCTGTCGGGCCGCGCTGCCGCGCCGCCAGCCCCGGGCATGGCGTTGTGGCTGCAGGTGCGCGAGTTGGCCGCGGTGCGATGGGAGCTCGGCGAGCGTGGCGTGCCGATCCTGCGGGAGCCGAAGCGGGAGCCGTGGGGGCTGCTGGAGATGTGGATTGCGGATCCGGATGGGGTGCGGATCTGCATCGTGGAGGTGCCGGAGGAGCATCCGCTGCGCCGCCGCGGCTGAAGCGGCACCTCCGTGTCCGCCATGTCCTGCCGCAGTGGCGGATCCCTTTCCTGGGCGGCCCTCTTCGACCTGCCGGAGGCGATGACCGGTTGGCCTGCGGCTGCCGGACCTGCGCGTCGGGGAAGACCTCACGTTGGCGCTCGGCGAACGCGACTGGAACATAGGGGTCGTGCTTGCCCCAGACGACGAGTGCCCAGCGTGGGATCTGGCGTAGAGCCTCCGCATCCGCCGAGCCGTGACCGCCAGGTCGCCTGTGTCACGGTGGAGCTTGAGGACGGCGCGGCGAGTGCCATGATCGAAATCGTCGTACATCCGGTCGATGAGCGCTGGGGGAGGCCCCGCGGGTTGCCATGCTTCACGAGCAGGTGCATGACTCGCCGGGTGGTCGTCGCCATGTGTGGCTTGGGGCTGACCCGGATCGAACGCCTAACATGGGAGCCTGTGGCCAGCTCATGACCAAGCCGATGGTGGTTCTGAGCGTGCCGGTGAGGCGCCGGAGACGGCGAGGACGGGAGCCCGCATGAGCACATTGCTAGGAGTCGACCCAGCCGTGCCGCCTAGCGGGACCGGCTGCGCCGAGTGCGAGGCCACCGAGGGCTGGTGGTTTCACCTGCGCCGGTGCGCCCAGTGCGGGCATATCGGCTGCTGCGACAGCTCACCGTCGCAGCACGCCAGCGCGCACGCGACGGCCACCGGTCACCCGGTGATCCGCAGCTTCGAGCCAGGTGAGGCATGGTTCTGGAACTACCAGACCGAAGAGTTCTCTGACGACGGGCCAGCGCTGGCCTCTCCGGAACATCATCCGCTCGACCAGCCAGCTCCCGGCCCAGCCGGCCGCGTGCCCCCCGACTGGCAGGCAAAGCTGCACTATTGAGTTTTGCGCATCAGGGGACACGTGGCTCGGCATCGACGGCAAGCCTGTTTGCGCCAGGAATCCCACTACAAGCTCCTCGCTGGCACAGAGCCGCTCGATGCTCCCCCACCACCCATTGGGGACAGGTGGGTCAGTAGTATGGCGACCGTGAACCACGTCCTGACGACGGAACGTCTGGTCCTGCGCCCGGTAACCACGCAAGATCATGCTGGGCTGCTGGCCCACTGGACCGCCCCGGACGTGCGGCGGTTCCTGTTCGACGGGGCGATCCTGTCCCCGGCAGAGATCACCAGAGCCCTCCAGGACAGCGCGCGGGACTTCGCCGCGGCCGGATACGGCCTCTGGCTGATTCGGGAGAGGGACGGGACCGATCCGGTCGGCACGGTCGGGCTGCGGCCGCTGGAGGACCTCGGACTCGAGATCCTCTACAGCTTGGCACCCGGCGCGTGGGGTAAGGGGTACGCCACCGAGGCCGCCCGCGCCGTGGTGGAGTACGCCCTTGGTCCACTCGGGCTACCCGAGGTGCTGGCTGAGGTCGACGAGGGCAACGCCGCCTCGGTCGCGGTCGTCGAGCGGCTCGGCATGACCCAGTTCCAGGTGGTGTCCGGCCTGCTCGGCCCGATGACCCGCTACCGCAGGACGCGCTGAATCACCGAGCGGTGATCTTGTCGGCGAATGCCTGCGCCGTCGGGTCCGCAGCGGGCCATGTCCTCGGCGTCAAAGTCCGGATCCGCTACGCGGGCAGCGCAGAGCGGCCACCGAGCTGGCCAACCTGGCCGTCGACGTCCTCGACGACATCGTTGCGGCCGCCGAGCGTGGCATCCAACGCATCCGCGCCACCCACGGGCTGGCGTACTCGTTCCTGCGCCACTGCGGCCTGTCCGGGTGGTAAGCCGAGCGGGTGCTACACCGCTGGGCACTTGCGTCAGTTGCTCGCGGGCGGGTGTCGATTTCGGCCTGCGCCGTTCGTGTAGGAGGTGAGAGGCGGAGAACCGGTCGGCCTCGCAACCGATTCGGTGGCGCAACCTCACCGCCGTAGGAATCAAGGAGGCCTGAAATGGGTCGAATCGTTGTGATGAACCATGTGACGCTTGATGGCGTGATGCAGGGACCCGGCCGCGCGGACGAGGACACCCGAGACGGGTTCACCCACGGCGGCTGGGGCCAGCGGTCCGCAACGCCTGACGACGCCGGGGGCAAGGCAATGGGCGAGAGGATGGCGGCCGGGGGCGGCTTGGCAGGATGGCTGTTCGGGCGGCATACCTACGAGGAGCTGCTGGCCTCCTGGAACGCCCAGGGTGGCCCGTTCAAGGACGCGCTGAACAACTCGCCCAAGTACGTCGCGTCGACCACTCTCCAGGAACCCCTGCCGTGGCCCAACTCGACGCTCCTGCGCGGCGATACTGTTGAGGCCCTGCGCGCGCTCAAGGCGCAATCCGGCGGCGTTCTGGCGATCATGGGCAGCGGCGTGCTGATCGGCTCGCTGATGGCTGCAGACCTGATCGACGAGTACCTGCTGATGATCCACCCGCTGGTGCTCGGTACCGGACGACGGCTGTTCCCAGGGGGCGTGTCCGCGTCGCTGCGGCTGATCGACAGCGTCACAACGGCCACCGGTGTGCTGGTCGCCACCTACGAGCCGGCAAGGGACTAGATGGGATGCATGCGAAGGCACGCAGGGCAGCGCTGCCAGTGCGCGGGGATCGGCGCCTTCCAGGGCAATCCATGGGGTAGGACGCGCAGGGTGGTGCCGCACCCGGGCGTGCTGGTGCCCGCCGCGACGGCGCCCGGGAGGGCGCGGCGGTGGTGTCGCTGCGGTCGGTGAGGTGCTGGTAGCGATCTGTTGCGGCCTGGATGAAGGCCGGCGAGCGGCGCTGGAAACGCTCATCGTGCCTTCCTTGGTGATGACGCTCACACACGTCATCGTGGGCGCCGACCGCTCCGGCACCGTTACGGCGGGTTGGATGGCCGCATCGGCTTCCCGTGGCTGCTGACCGGCCGTGAGGGAGCCCGATTGGTCAGCTTGGCCAGGTTGCTGCGTGGTCCGTAACGTTGCCGGGACGCAGCCCCGCCAACCTGGCGTGGGATCGGCGATGCTGGAGGTGGCGGTGCCGGTGGTGCACAGGGTGCGGCAGCGGCGATGACGAGGGATCCTGCCGACCGACCTGCCTGGCGGCGCTGGCGGCCGGGGGTGCTGGCGTGGGCGCTGTGGGCGTTGGCGATCGGTGGCCTGGCCGCCGTGGTGTGGCTGGATCGCCTGCTGCGCCGGACCGGCCGGCCGGAACTGCTGGTGCTGGGTCCCAAGGCGATCCCGCCCGTGCTTGGGGCGGTGAGCGCGGCCACGGTCGGGGCGGTGCTGGCCAGCCGCCGTCCCCGCCATCCGGTGGGCTGGCTGCAGCTTGGGCTTGGCCTGTCGCTGGGGGCGGCCGGGTTGGCCGCGGAGTCTGTCAACTACGCGCTGGCCCACCCCGGCAGCCTGCCGTCGGCCAGCCTGATAGTGGGGTACGTGCCCGTCACCATCGTCACGGCGATCTGCTGCAACGGCCTGGTCCTGCTGCTCACCCCGACCGGGACGCTGCCGTCTGCGTCGCCTGGCTGGCGCTGGTGGGCGCGGCTGACCGCTGCCACCCCGATCGCGGTGCTGCTGGTGGTGACGTTGGCGCCCAAACCGGGCGGTCGGCTCGCCCGGCCGGTCCAAAGCCCGCTGGACCTGCACGCGCTCGGCGGCGGGTTGCGGCTGGCCTACCAGGCAGCCTTCGCCGTGGCCATCTTCGCCCTGGTGGTGGCTGCCGCGTCGCTGGTCGGGCGCTTTGGCCGTGCCCGCGGCGTCGAACGGCAGCAGCTGCGGTGGGTGGCCTGGGCCGCGCTGGTGGTGGCGCCGCTGTTCGTGGTCGACCTGGCCGCCTTGGGACTGGGCGCGTTTGCCGTGGCGGCGGTGGCGGGCGGTGCATGCCCGCCGGTGCTGTCGGGGGCGATCGGCGCGGCGATCCTGCGCTACCGGCTGTATGACCTGGACCGCATCATCAGCCGCACGCTTGGCTACGGGCTGCTGACGGTGCTGCTGGGCGGCGGCTACGCCGCGCTGGTGCTCGGGCTCGGCCAGCTCGTCGGCCAAGCGTCCCCGCTGCTGGTGGCCGGGGCGACCCTGGCGGTGGCCGCGGTGTTCCAGCCGGCCCGTCGCCGCATCCAGCGGGCGGTCGACCGGCGCTTTGACCGGCGCCGCTACGACGCCGGCAAGACCATCCAGCAGTTCGGTGCGCGGCTTCGTCAGCAGCTTGACCTGGACGGCTTGACCAGGGAACTGCTGGGCGTGGTCGAGCAGACCATGCAGCCGACCAGGGTGTCGTTGTGGCTGCGGCCGCAGCGACCCTCCGGCAGAGCTGGTGGCGACGGCGCCGTCCGTAACGCCGCCGGGACGCACACCAGTCACCCTGGCAGGTGACCGCGACGACACGACCAAAGGAGGAGAAGGGGCGATGTCTGAGGCCAACAAGCAGCTGGTCCGGCGTCACTTCGAGGAGCTGTTCAACCGCCAGCGTCTGGACGTCGCCGACGAGCTAGTCGCCGCCGAGTACCTGGAGCACGCCCTGGCACCCTTCGGGCAGGCCGAGCCCGGCAAGGTCCACGGCCCCACACACACGCGGCAGACCACCCAGTGGCTGCTGGCGCAGTTCCCCGACCTGCGCATGACCATCGAGGCGATCGTCGCCGAGGGCGACACGGTGGCGGTGCGCATCCTCTCCGAGGGGACCAACCTGGGACCGCTCAATGGCGTGGTGCCGCCGACCGGCAAGCGGTTCGCGGCCAGGCAGAGCCACTGGTTCCGGGTCGCCGACGGCAAGCTGGCCGAGCACTGGGCCACCCGCGAGGACCTGCCGGCGATGCTGCAGCTGGGCGTGGTGCAGCCGCCAGGCCCGCCGCCGTCCTAGGTCCGGTCGGGCCGGCGCTGCGCAGCGCCTCCTGCCCGCCCGCTCGCCATTGGGCGTGCCAGCGGCTGACGTTTTGCCGGGCCACCCCGAGTTGGCGGGCGACCTCGGCTGGGAGTGGCCGGCGGCAACAGCGCGCCGGCCTGCATGCGGACGCCTTCGAACGCCTGGCGGTCGCGCAGACCGCGGGCGTTGCGGCGGTAGGCGGTGGGTCTCATACCGCCATGCTGCCAGCAGCCCCGATCCTGTCATCGGAACTGGCTAACTTCGTTAGGCCAGGTGTCTACCGCCGCCGTGACGCGCTCGGGCTGTTTGCATGTGGCGGCGGTGTATCAGTGGTCTGCGGCTCACGGGGCACTTGCACAGCCGTCAGGATCTCCGATGAGAGTGGCGGCGACCTTAGCTCCGCGGTGACGGCGTCAGCGTGCTGCCAGGGGATCTCGAAGTGGCGCTCCTCGTATTGCTGGTAGATATCTGACGGCGCGCCCGTGACGCTGATCTGCTCTTGTGGCGTTTTTCGGATTACCAGGCAGAAGCAACGATACGCTTCGGTCCCATACGGATATGGGTTGAGCAGCATGAATTCCGAGGTCGCGATGGCGAAAACGGTTGGTGTGCCACCGTACAGCCTGACCATCTGTGGCGTCACCCCTAGCTCCTTCAGAGACTGGAGATTTTCGTTGATCTCAGCCGGGATGGCACCCTCGCGGCGGCGTTCCTGGGCCGCACGCTCATCTCCACGGTCGGGATGGGTCATAAGGATACGGAGATCAAGGAAGCGGTCGTTGCCCTTGGCGAACGTCGCGGCAGTGGTAATCAGCTGCCTACCGTCGAAGTTGTCCATGGTGGTGGACAGGAACCATTTCATTGAGGATGAGACGAGCCAGATTCTGGCTCGTTCCTTGGTCCCTCCGGTCTGGAGAGCCTCCCCGGCCTGGAGAGCCTTCGCCTTGTTCAACTCCGCATCCAAGTACGGCGCGAAGCCTTTCAGAGCTTCGGTCCTGGTGAGATAGGCACTCTCGATGCCCAGGCGTGAGGATGCCTCGAACAGCGGGGCGATGCGTTCGAAGTTGTCTGTGATGCCGACCATATCGTCATGCACGGTGCTCCTGAACAACCCTAGTTGATCCTGCACATCAGTGCGGATCGCCCCGATCATCCTGTCCTCAAGAAGTGAAGTGCCGAAATACGTAATGGCGAATGTGGTGAGGCCGGCAGAAAACAGGCTCAGTCCCAGGCCCATCGCGACCTCATGGAGGATGGCCTCTCG
Organism: Actinomycetes bacterium; assembly: GCA_036392615.1. GTDB lineage: Bacteria > Actinomycetota > CALGFH01 > CALGFH01 > CALGFH01 > DASVXQ01. The sequence goes on from DASVXQ010000441.1 coordinate 12,775, forward strand.
TCGCGCATCCGCGTGGACGCCGAGGTAGATGAGCACGACCCCGAGCAGAACGGCGGATGCGACCAGGAGCCAGAATATTCTTCTGACGGGTCGCCCGCGATCACCCTCCTCGCGCTGCTGCCGCTGCCCGCTATCCCGCCTGCGCCATGGAATCCTCAGCTTCACCGATCATCACCCCTCCCCATGCAACTGGAGGAGCGAAGCCAGCAGGAAACTACATGGTGGTTAAGCCCCCTCTACTACTTTCGCCGGTACTGCACTGTTCGTCAATCTGTCCCGAACCGACCAGGTCGGCGCCCGATCGCGACAGTGGCCAAGGTCAGAGCGGTGAAGGTCCAGGGTCTCGGCAAAGTGGAGGGCAGTCCGGATTGGGTGCTGGTGGGCAAAGCTCCAGGTAGGCTTGCTCGGTTGTCAGGACCATGCCTGAAGGGCGATGTCCGCTTGCGCTGGCCGTGGTCGTGGCTGGACGGAGCCATTGGTGCTCACGTGGGTGTCAGGGGCTCGGGTGGTGCTGGAGTGCTTGGATGAACCACTCGAAAACCGAAGCCAGGGCCGACGGAGCGGGCCAGCCGTTGATGGTGGCGAGCAGGTACCAGTACCGCTCAACCCGTGGGTCATTGGCGATCTGCAGTCGGATCAGCAGCCTGCTGCGGTAATCGGGGGTGTCGGCCTTGCCGAACGTTTGGGCGTACCGGCCGACCAGATCGTTGAGGATCATACGGGCCTGCTCGGACGCTGGGTCGATCCCGCCGGCCAACGCCGCCTCGACCCGCTGTCGGATCTGGTTGGTCAGCTCGTGGTGCAACCCCGACCGGTCGCCGTCGGCGCGTTCGGCCGCCTGATATTCCGCCGCCCGCCGCACGCTCGCCTTGAAGTCCGGGTCCTGGACCAGTTCGGCCAGCTCGACCCAGGCGTCGACCTGCTCGGGGGTGGGATCGTCGGAAAGCTCGGGCATCGCCGAGCGCAACATGGCCACCAAGTCGGGGTTGGCGTCGAGGTCGCCGAATGCCTCGTCGATGAACTGGTGGATGATCCTGCGCCGTTCGACGTCTGAGAGCTTGACCAGTCTGTGCATGAGCTCCATCTCCTGGGGACTGGACCCGCGCTTGGCCACAGCGCGCAATACCGCCCGGCGCAGCCGCAGGGTGTGGATCTGCACGTCCAGCGCCTCGGCATGTGCGGCGGCGACCTCGGGCACCGAGATCTCGCGGTCCAGCACCCGCTGGATGGTGGCGAGGTCTACCCCGAGATCACGCAGCGTGCGGATGAGGTCCAGACGGGCCAGCGCGTCCAGGTCGTAGCGGCGGTAGCCGGCGGGGCTACGGCTGGTCGGCGGCAGCACACCGCGGTCGGAGTAGAACCGGATCGTGCGCACCGACAGTCCGCTGCGCCGCGCCAGGTCCCCGATCGAGTAGCGCGTGTCGCCGTCCATGCCCGCATCTTCCAGCCTCCACCGGCTGGAGACTCAAGGCATTTCCAGAGGAGGGCGTGCGCACCTTCTCGGTCGCGGTCACCAAGCTCGCCGGTCAGCTCAGCCCGGCTCCGCCCAGCCCTGCCACCTCGGAGGGTAGGCCGGACTCCACTCGGGCTCCCTCCGGAGATGACGCTGGACCGTGGGCGGGCGATGATGGGCCGGATGCGTCCACGCGCCCGCCCGCTCGGGTCGCCGCCCTCGCCGCTAACGGGAGATGGTGACGGCGATGCCGCGGTGGTCGCTGGCGGTGCCGGTGGTGGCAGAGAAGTCGCCGGCGCGTAGGTCGGGCGAGAGCCAGATGTAGTCGACGCGCTCAGCGGGATGGTCGGAGGGGTGGGTCAGCTCGGCGGCGGGGGGGCCGCCTGCGGCGACCCAGGCGTCCTGGAGGCCTGAGCGGCGCATGAGGGTGATCTCGGGCCAGTCGGGGTGAGCGTTGAAGTCGCCCATCACCACGGTGGCCGCCCCATGGTCCCAGGCGGCCAGCAGCCGCCGCGCCTGCGCGAGGCGCAGCAGGCTGCCGTCGTCGCCTTCGCCGCGGTCGATGTGGTGCAGGTGGGTGGCGATCACCCGGACGGTCTGGCCGCCGCCGAGGTCGATGCGTGCCCACACGTAGCTGCGCTGGTCGACGTGCGCCCAGCCGGCGCCCTGCCGCCGTGGGAGGCTCTCGTGCCGGAGTGGGTCCTCGCTCGGGAGCGGCTCCACGCCGCTGGCCAGGATCGGCTGACGGCTGAGGATGGCACTGCCCCACAGCGCGTCGGCGGCGGCCCCGAAGGCCGCATACGGCATGTGCAGCCGGTGCCGCAGCCATGCGAGCATGTCGGTCGCGCCGTCGACGTACCAGCCGCGTGAGACCTCTTGGACGGCGACCACCTCGGCGCCGCTCCCCTCCACGGCGTGCGCGACCGCCTCGAGGTCACTCCAGCCGGCCACGTCGTAGCCGAAGTGCAGGTTGTAGGAGAGCACCCGCACCGGAAAGCCGCGGCCGGGCGCGTGCATCGGGCTCCGCGCGGGGGACCAGCCGCCGGCCGGGGCGACCAGAAGCACCAGCCCGAGCGCGATGGTGGCCTGCAGCACGCGGCCGCGCTCCAGCACCGCCGGTCGCATGGCGAGCCGGGCGCCGATCCCGGCCATCGCCAGCGGCACTGCCGCGGCCGGCAGCAGCGCCTGGTTGTCGAACGGCAGCACCCGCTGGAAGCCAACGTAGTAGACGAAGACCAGCAGCATGAACAGCAGCATGCCCAGCGCCCAGGAGGCGTGGGTGCGTGCCGACACGGACCGCACGGTGGGCCGGTCGCCGGGGCTGGCGGCGCAGCACACGATCATGACCAGCAGCGCGGCCACGTTCACCTGGCCGAGCAGCAGCGCAACCAGCGGCCGCTCGCGCAGCTGCGCCACCGCGATCCCCAGGCCGAGCAACTGTGCCGCGATGACCGGCCAGGGTGGCCGCCTGGTTGCGGTGACCGCCGCGCCGGCCGCGATCCCGGCCAGGTTCGCCACCATGACCAGCAGGAACGCCCGCGCCTCCGTCCGGTGCCCGATGACCGCCTGCCAGCCGATGTTCTGCAGCACCAGCGCCTCGAGGAACAGCGCCGGGCCGACCCCGACAAGCAGCGGCAGCGCCCACGGGGCGGCACCGGACGGCCTGGCCGCGACTGCCCGGTCGGCCAGCAAGCCGCGCAGCGCCGCGAGCTGTCCGCCGGCCAGCGCCAGCGCCAGCGCCACCGTGACCGCGTCGATCCTCCAGGCGTAGTCCCAGCTCATGAACAGGCCCTGCAGGGCAGTGTCGAGCGCCAGCCCAACCAGCAGCGCGACCCCGAAGCGGTGGCCGGCCTTGGTTCCCCGCGTGGCACCGAGGTAGGCGGGCACGAACCACACGAACAGCACCACCCCCAGCGGCGCGACCAGCCAGCGCACCATCGCATCGGGAATGAGCTGCAGTGCCAGCCGGACCAGGCCGACGCCGGCGGCGGTGACCGCCAGCAGCCGGCGAGAGCCGAGCACCCGCTCGAGCGGTGCCCCAAGGAAGCCCAGCAGCATGACGCCAAAGGCGAACAGCGCCAGCGCCGGGACCGGCGCGCCCAGCCGGTCGCGTTCCACGCTGAGGATGGTCGGGACCATGAGCCGCAGGAGCTGCAGCCCGAAGGTCACGGTCAAGGCCGGCAGGGCCAGCCAGCTCAGGTCGAAGCCAGCGACGCCCCTGGGCAGGGCGGCGACGTGGGAAGCCAGATCGGCCGGGCGTCGCACGGCTCCTCCTCAAAAGAGAGGGCTAGCTCCCCCGTGGGTCGAATCTTCGCATGAATTGCACCCTCGCATCTGTGCAAACAGGTGTCTTTCATACGCAATCCATACGAACTTGTCGCATATCGGAGCTTCCGCCAGGTCCACATCGTGCGCTTCCAGGACGGCGAAGCAATCGAGCTGATGATCGTTCCCGAGTTAGCATGCGGCGGTGAGCTTCTTCGACAAACCGGCCAAGGCCACTCGCCTCAAGCTGGTGTATGCGGTGTGGCGGCAGCAGCGGATGGAGGTGCTTCCGGGCGTGGCCCCGGTGGCGCTGCTGCTGGCCCGGACCGACGACACCGTGGTGGGATTGACCGACGTCCGGGGATATCCGAACGGGTTCGTGTTCGTGCTGCGCGTGCGCTGGGGCCCGGTCGTCGACCCCTACGAAGAGGTGCGGTGGCCATTCCCGGACTGGGGCACCCCGGACCCCCTGGCCGGCGACTCGTTTCCCGACGAGCTGCTGCGCTTCGGGGTGCAGTTCGCCGATGGCCGCCGGGTCACCAACATGGACCGCTACCCATTCGTGCCCGAGGATCTGCCACCGGACCAGCCGGTGCTGGTCCAGGGCGGCGGCATGGGCAGCGAGGGTGGCCGCCTGGGCCGGGGCGCGTTCTGGGACCTGGAGCTGACCGTCCAGCCCCTGCCCCCACCCGGGCCGTTGGCGTTCGTGTGTGCCTGGCCGGGGCGAGGCATCCCCGAGTCGCGGGTCGAGATCGACGCCGGGCCGGTCCTGGACGCGGCCGCGGCGGCGCGCCCGTTCTTCGCCTCGGGGGTCCGGTCGTGAGTCCCAGGGAGCTGCCCTGGCCGTGCAGCAACGTGGTGCCCGGGATGGCGCCGCTGGCGGTGATCCTGGCGCAGACCAAGGAGACGGCGGTGGCGGTGACCGGGATCCGGGCCTACCCGGCCGGCTTCGGCTTCACGCTCCACCTGCGGTTGCGCAACCTGCATCCTCGCCAGCGGCGGGAGTTCTGGCCGTTCCACGAGCTCGGCCGTCACCGCGGCCCAGAGTGGCCGGACGAGGTGTTGCGGTTGACGATCGAGTTCGCCGATGGCCGCTCGGTGACCAACCTCGACCCTCCCACCGTCGGCTCCGGCGGGCCGGACCCGGATCGCCCGATGCTCAGCAGCGGACCGGGGACCGGCGGGGGCGTGGATGGCTGGTCGTTCGACATGGAATACCGGGCCCGCCCCCTGCCCCCGCCGGGGCCGCTGGCCTTCATCTGCGTGTGGCCGGGACGCGGGATCCCCAGCTCGCGGGCGGAGGTTGACGGCGCGGCGGTTCGGGAGGCGGCCGATGCCGCGATGACGCTGTGGCTCGACGACCCGTACTGCTCCGACGACTGACGCCATCCGCCAGAGCGCCGAGCCAATGATCGATCGAGCAAAGGGGACATCGGCTGAGTTCGGCGACCGCTGGTGCAGGATGGCTGGCCGTAGTGACGACCAACATGACGGGAAGGTGAGCCCACGACTTCGCCAGAAGAGGACCGATCACTGTGGCCCTGACGATCGGGCGTGAGCTGGGGAAACGGCGTTCCGCACAGCGGTCCGCCCGGCGTCGCGGCCCTCCGCTGCGGTGCGCCCACTCCCATGCTCGGCATGCCTCCCGTAGACTTCACTGTCCGCAAATGGCGGAAGCCGCCGGGACGAGGGATTCTGCTGATCGGAGGGCTTGGGCCCTTCGAATAGGGGGGCGTCGGGCAGGATGAGCTGGCGTTGGCTGAGCAGCAGCCTGCTGCTGAGCGGAGCGGGATGCCTGATCGCCTGCGCGGTGTACGTGTGGCGGTATCGGGGCAGGCCGACGGCGACCTCGCTGCTGGTCGTGCTGGCGGCGCTGATCCAGTGGAGCTTGGCGCGCACGGTCGAGCTCGCCGCCGGCGACCCGGCGGTCAGGCGGGTCTTCTGCGACCTCAAGTACCTCGGACTGGTCGTGCTGGCGCCGGCGGCGATCGTCTTCGTGTTGCAGTACGCCGGGTACATCCGGCGTCCGAGCCCGCTGCTGCTCGGGCTGCTGGCGGCGGAGCCGCTGGTGGTCCTGGTGACGCTGGCCATCCCCTCGACCCACCACCTGTTCCACACCTACCTGCCGGCACCGGCGCCCGGCGTGCTTCCGGCGGTGCGCTATGGACCGGTGTTCTGGACCCATTTCGTCTATTTCAACGCGGCGACGTGGCTGTGCCTGGTGGCCTTCGTGGAGACGATGGCGCGCACCTCCAGACCCTCGTACCGGCAGAGCGCGCTGCTGGTCGGTGTCCTTGCGCTCCCGCTCGGCGTCAACCTGCTCACCATGCTCAACTTCGAGCGGTTCGGCCGGGTCGACGTGCCACCGTTCGCGTTCGTGGTGACCGCCGCCCTCATCACGCTGGCGGTGTTCCGCTTCCACCTGCTCGACCTGCGGCCGATCGCCCGCGGCCGGATCTTCCAGACGATCGGCGAGGGCGTGGTGGTGCTGGACCTCGGCGGCAAGGTGATCGACGCCAACCTCGCCGCCGAGCGACTGCTCGGTCAGCCGTTCCCGCGCGTGGTCGCCCAGCCGGCCGAGAAGGTGGCGCCGGCATGGGGCGAGCTGCTCCACCGCCACCTCGGGAACGGTGGCGGCGATGCGGTCGAGGATGTCACCGCGGGCGGGCGCACGCACGAGGTCACCGTGTCCTCGCTCACCGACCATCTGGGCTGGCCCACCGGGCGGCTGGTGGTCGCCCGGGACGTCACCGAGCGCCGCCGGGTCGAGCAGCAGCTGCGCGCCAGCCTGGAGCGGGAGCAGGCCGCGGCACGGCAGCTGCGCGCGCTCGACCAGATGAAGGGCACCTTCCTCCAGGCGGTCTCCCATGACCTGCGCACCCCGCTGGCCTCGGTGCTGGGTATCGCCGTCACCCTCCAGCGGCACCAGCAGGAGCTGGACGCGCGCGATGCCGCCGACCTGCTCCAACGGCTCGGCAAGAGCGCCCGCAAGATGGACCGCCTGCTGAACGACCTGCTCGACCTGGACCGCCTGGCGCAACCCACCGTCAGCCCGGAGCGGGAGTACGTCGACGTCGGCGAGCTGGTGGAGCGGGTGGTCAAGGAGGTCAGCGCCGAGCTGCTGGACGACCGCCCCGTGCACGTGGACGCGTGCAGGCTGCGGCTGGAGGTCGACCCGCCCAAGGTCGAGCGCATCGTGGAGAACCTGCTGGCCAACGCCGCCAGGCACACCCCGCGGGGCACGCCGGTGTGGGTGCGGGTGGGGCCGCGCGGCACGGGCGCGCTGCTGGTGGTCGAGGACGCCGGCCCCGGGGTTCCGGAGGAGCTGCGGGAGACGATCTTCCAGCCGTTCCGTCAGGGGCCGCGGCCCGCCTCGCACGCGCCGGGGCTGGGCGTCGGGCTGGCGCTGGTGCGGGTCTTCGCGCAGCTCCACGGCGGCACCGCCTGGGTCCAGGAGCGCCGTGAAGGCCCCGGCGCCTCCTTCCACGTCCACCTGCCGGACCCCGGCTAGAGCGCCGGGCGTCCGGGTTCCTGGCTGTTGACGCCGGGGTGCCACGGTCCCGCGAGCAGGTGGCCGGCACGAAGGGCTTGAGCCTGCTGTCGCTCGAAGTCCGCCAGTGTCCGGTGCCGGGCGGCTTGCAGGAGGTGATGCTCGGCCCAAGGGCCGCCCTGCTCGGCCATGCGCTCGCGAGTCCGGGCGCTGACCTCGAAGGTGTGTGCCAGGCGCTCAGCTGTGGCCGCGATCCGTTCCCGCAGCTCCGCCGGCACGTGGTCGATCGAGTGGTCCTTCCGGACCCGTCGCCGATTGGCCAGCGGCGGGATCGCCCAGCTCGAGGAGCTGGCGTCGTCGTCACGCACGACCAGTTCGCCTCCAGCGCCCAGCTGCGAGTTCAGCCTTTCGTATCCAGCGGGCAGCGTCGGAAACGTTCGGTGGCGACTACCGTTCCTGCTCGCTCTGCTCGGCGAGGGCCAGCGCGTGCAGCTTGCGCGCGTGCTCGGCATGCGCGCGGGCGTTGGCGGCCCGATCGTGGTGGCCCAGCCGCTCCTGGAGCTCCGCCGCCCGCTCGTGCAGCTCGATCGCGCGGGCGTGCGCGTCCAGCTCCTGCTGCTTGGCGAGCGCGGCACGCTCGCGTGCACGGGCCACCCGGCGGACCTTGTTGTCCGCGCCAGCTCGTCCGCGGTTCTCGACAGCCAGGGTGGGCGGCTCCACTACCGGATCGACAGGGTCATCTGGGGTGTTGTCATCGTCCCGCATGGCCGCCTCCGCAGCCGTGGCATGCGGTGAATCCGCTCGCCTCCGTGAATCCGCTCGCCTTCGGCTGAGCATGGCGGTCCCTCGCCCGCAGAGCAAGCCTCGCGCCGCCACCTGACCCCCCTCCGGGCGGGGCGCCCGGGGCGCCTCGTCGGGCGGTGCGACCCGCGCCGACGCCGCGCCGAGCCAGGATGCGGCGGGATGATACCCTTCCCGACTGCCGGTGAACGGCATCGCGTGGGCGGGGTGAGTGCGCGGGCGAGGACGCGGTTATCGGTTTGCTGGAACCGGCCCGGGTACTGGTACAGTCGAGGAGTCGGCCAGCGTGCAAGATCGCAGGTCAGCATGGACGCGGCGGCGTAGCTCAGAGGCAGAGCAAGCGGCTCATAATCGCTGTGTCGGTGGTTCGAATCCACCCGCCGCTACCAGCAACGAGGTTCGGCGGTGCGGCGCCAGGATCGCTCGGAGTCCCGGGCATCGTGGTGTCGCCCGTTCTCGTTGAGCGAGGCCGGCGCAGGTGGGGCCGGCACTCGCAACCCGGTCCGGCTGGCTCCGGACCGACGCCGCGGGCCACCGATGGCCCGGGCCTTGCGAGCTCCACCGAACACAGGAGGACCAGCGAGGCAGAGGACCCGGCGAGACGTGGCGCCGGCCGGTCGCCCTCGGGCGGCCGCCGCCGGGCGCGTGGCCCGGCGGGCACGCCGGAGCCCCGACATCCCCCGACATACCCACGAACCCGCGCGACGGCGGGCTCAGGCACGAACCGCTCGGCAGTGACCCAGGCGGCGAAGGGAGAAGCAGACAACGATGGCGAAGCGGAAGTTTGAGCGGACGAAGCCGCATTTGAATATTGGGACGATGGGTCATATTGATCATGGGAAGACGACCCTGACCGCGGCGATCACCAAGGTGTTGCACGAGGCCAACCCTGAGGTGCCGTACACGCC
>DASVXQ010000442.1:0-14464 GCA_036392615.1 Actinomycetes bacterium
CGAGCAGGCGGGTCTTGCCGACGCCGGCGTCGCCGGCCACCAGCGCCACCGCCGGACGGCCGGCCCCGGCCCGCTCCAGCAGCTCCAGCAGCTGGGCGAGCTCGCGTGTCCGGCCGATGAACGCCGGGCTGGTGGTGGTCATGCCGGCAAGTATCGCGCCGGCCAGTGACGTTGCAAACGGCAGCGGGCCGGACTGTGGGTCCGGCCCGCTATCGTCGCTCGTCTGGTGGCTGCTGGCGATGGTCACGCTCATCGGTCCGGCCAGATCTACCGGGCCGGCGAGAGGCGCAGGGTCGCGCGGCCGGAGGCCGCCCGCCGCGCCCGGCGGCGGAGCCGCGCCGCGCGGGACAGGCGCGCCTTGGCGGCGTCGCGCCGCAGGTCGTCGATGTGCTGCTGCACCAGGCCGTGGTCGTAGTCGAACAGTGTGTTGGTCATCTCGCCCTCCGGCGTCGTCTCGTTTCGTCACTGTCGAAGGTACGGCTAAGACCCCCTGCCCCACCTCGGTCGGCCGCCTTAGATCGGCCGGTTGGGAGGCTCATTTCCGCAGCTCGGAGGGCCTAAGGCTGGGGTAAGCCGCGGCCGCGGGGGCTCCGCGGCCGGCGCGGGCGGCGCAGCCCCTCGGCCCCGGCCCTCAGCGGGCGCGCAGTCCGGCGGCTTGCGGCATGATCGTGAGGAAGCGGTCCAGAGCGAGGGGAATGCCGGAATGGCTCGACGCACCACGCTGCTCGACGACGCCAAGCTCGCCACCACGCTGAACCTGAGCCGCCTGGCGCTGTGGCGGCTGCGGCGCAAGGGCGACCTGCTCGCCCGCCTGGAGCCGGGCGCGACCCTGCCCAACCCCTACCCGATCTACGAGCTGGTGCGCGAGCACGGCACCTTCTACGACGCTCCCTTCGGGGTCAAGATCACCGCCTCCCACCGGGTCAGCACCAAGCTGCTGCGCAGCCCGGCGCTCGGCCACCGCGGCGGGCCGGAGCAGCCGATCCCCGGGCCGCGCGGGGGCGAGGTGGTGCACCCGATCCACGACGCCTTCATCGTGATGGACCCGCCGGAGCACACCCGGCTGCGGCGGCTGGTCTCCCCCGCCTTCACCCCAAGGGCGTTGCAGCGGTTGCGCCCGCGCATCGAGCGGATCGCCGGGGAGCTGCTGGAGCGGACCGACCGCGAGCGGAGCTTCGACCTGGTCGACGGCTTCGCCGCGCCGCTGCCGATCCAGGTCATCTGCGAGCTGCTCGGCGTGCCCATGGACCGGCGCGAGGAGTTCGCCGGCTGGGGCGCGGTGGTCGGCGCCACCATCGACCGGGTCGTCTCGGTGCGCCAGTCGCACCAGCTCGACCGCGCGGTCCGCTCGCTCAACCAGTTCTTCGACGAGCTGATCGCGCTGCGCCGCCGCGGGCCCGCCGACGACCTGGTCAGCCAGCTGGTCAGCGGCGAGGAGCCGCTCAGCCGGCGCGACCTGCTGGCCACCTGCCAGCTGCTGTTCGTCGCCGGCTTCGAGACCACTGTCAACCTGATCGGCAACGGCGTCATGGCGCTGCTGGCCCACCCCGACCAGCTCGACCGCCTGCGGGCCGATCCGGAGCTGGCCGCCAACCTGACCGAGGAGGTGCTGCGCTTCGATCCGCCGGTGCAGCGCACCGGCCGCACCGTGCAGCACGAGCTCGAGGTCGACGGGACCACCCTGCGCCCCGGGACGATCGTGCTGATGGTGCTCGGCGCCGCCAACCGCGACCCGGAGGTGTTCGAGCGGCCGCACGAGTTCGACATCGGCAGGGCCAACGCCCGCGAGCACCTGGCGTTCGCCGCCGGCATCCACTACTGCCTTGGCGCCTCGCTGGCGCGGCTGGAGGGCGAGATCGCCTTCCGGGCGCTGGCCGAGCGCCTGCCCCGCCTGGAGATCGACGGACCGGTGGGGCGGCGCCAGTCGCAGATCGTGCGCGGCCCGCTGCACCTGCGGGTCAGGCGGCGGGCAGCAGCCGTTCCGCCAGCCAGTCGGCCATGAGCGAGCGCGACTCGTAGACGTGGTTGGTGAGGCCGTGGTTGCCGTCGTCCCACATCGCCAGCTCGGCGCCGGGCGCCTCGGCCGCCAGCCGCTCGGCCTGCCGGTAGGAGATCAGCCGGTCGCGCCGGCCGAAGGCGATCAGCAGCGGCCGGGTGATCAGCTGGCTGGCGCCCTCGAGGGTGAGCTGGCCGGCGCGGCGGCGGGCCTCCTCCGGGCTGCCGGCGCCGGAGCGGTGCTGGAAGGCGCCGCTGGTGAGGCTCGGTAGGTCGTCCCAGCCCTGGCTGAAGTCGTAGGGGCCGGCCAGCGCGACCGTGGCCAGCGCGCGCGGCTCGAAGGCCGCCGCCCTGGCGGCGTAGTACCCGCCCAGGCTGACGCCGAAGACGCCGAGGCGGGCGGGGTCGACGCCCTCGCGGGCCTGCAGCCAGTCGAAGCAGGCGGTCACCACGCGCTCGTAGGCCGGCTCGATCGGCAGCTCGTACTCGGCCTCGCCCTGGCCGGGACCGTCGACCGCCAGGGTGGCCAGCCCCCGCGCGAGCAGGTGGTCGGCGGTCGCCTGGAGCTCCTCCTTGACCGAGTCGAGGCCGGGGATCATCACCACCGCCGGGGCCGGGGCGGCGCCCGCCGGCACCCGCAGGTAGGCGGCCAGGCGGGTGCCCTGGTAGGGGACCTCGACCCGCTCGGCCGGCGGGTCCAGCGCCCAGGCGCCCCTGGCGTAGCAGGCGACCGTGCGCTCGTGCGCGGCGCGCTGCTGGTCGGGATGGTCGACGAACAGGAACTTGCCCCAGTGCCAGCAGATCGCCGCGCGCCGCCAGGCGCCGGCCGCGGTCAGGCGCCGGCCGGCCGCCTCGGCGCGCTCGGCGATGGACTCGTAGCGGGCCGCGGTCACGCCCCACTCGCGGCACCAGTCGTCCCACCTCGAGATGCGCGCCAGCGTCTCGAGGAAGTCGACGTAGTCGGTGCCGTTGGCGATGAACCGCGGCGCCCAGTGGGCCGTCGCCGCCCGCACCCGCTCGTCGCCCGCCCGCTCCGCCTGGCCGGTCGCGCCCACCCGCACCCTCCCGAGATCCCGCAATCGTTTGCGGCACCTTCCCGCCGGCCCTGCGACCGTGTCAAGGCGCGGGGAGCGGGCGACGGGAGACCGGCAGGCGCGGGGCTGGCCAGGCGGATGGCGGGTGGCCGAAAGCGAACGGCCCGGCGAGCCAGAGGCTCCCGGGCCGGGCCGGCGCGGAGGTCACCGGGCGGGGCGTTCGGCGAGGCGGGGGCTGGTGTCGAGCAGGCGCCAGCCCAGCACCACCAGGCGGTAGCCGATCACCTGGCGGAGAGCGTTGCGCCCGGACCGGGCGCGCCCGCGGCGCCGCCCGCGCCGCGCCAGGCGGTGCTGGTCGGCCTCGTGGTGGAGCTGGTCGATGTGCTGCTGGGCGATCGACTGGTTGGCGCTGAAGTGCATCGGGATTCCTCCTCCTGGGCCGCTGCCCGCTTCGTCCTCGTCTGTAGTAATGGAAACATGAATCTCTTCTTCTGGCAAGTCTATGTTGCTATTTTTTAAACTCTGAGCGAAAGAGCTGAAGATGGACGTGGCCAAGGTGGCGGCCGACAATGCACGGATGGATGGGGAACGGGTGCGCAGCCAGCTGCGGGTCGAGGGGATCGTGCAGGGCGTCGGCTTCCGGCCGTTCGTCCACGGCCTGGCCACCCGGCTGGGGCTCGCCGGCCTGGTCGGCAACGACGCGCACGGCGTCTTCGTGGAGGTGGAGGGCTCCGAGGTCGCGGTCGAGGCGTTCCGCGCCGGCCTCGAGCGGGAGGCGCCGCCGCTGGCGGTGATCGAGCGGGTCACCGCCGTGCCCGTGCCGGCGACCGGGGCGTCCAGCTTCGAGATCGTCGCCAGCCAGGCGGCCGGCGAGCGGCGCGCGCTGGTCTCGCCCGACACCGCCACCTGCGCCGACTGCCTGGCCGACCTGGCCGACCCCGGCGACCGCCGCCACCGCTACCCGTTCGTCAACTGCACCAACTGCGGGCCGCGCTTCACCATCGTGCGGGACGTGCCCTACGACCGGCCCAACACCACCATGGCCGGCTTCACGATGTGCCCCGCCTGCGCCGCCGAGTACCACGACCCGGCCGACCGCCGCTTCCACGCCCAGCCGACCTGCTGTCCCGCCTGCGGGCCGCGGCCGCGGCTGCTGGGTCGCGACGGCGCCGAGCGCGCCGGCGAGCCGATCGCCGCGGCGGCCAGGCTGCTCGTCGGAGGCGCGGTGGTGGCGGTCAAGGGGCTCGGCGGCTACCACCTGGCGGCCGACGCCGCCAGCGAGCCGGCGGTCGCCGCGCTGCGCTCGCGCAAGCACCGCGAGGACAAGCCGTTCGCGGTGATGGTCCCCGACCTCGACTGGGCGCGGCGGCTGTGCCGGGTCGACGACGTCGAGGCGCGCGTGCTGGCCAGCCCGCGCCGCCCGATCGTGCTGCTCGCCCGGAGGCGGGACGCGCCGCTGGCGAGCCAGGTCGCGCCGGGGAACCGCTCCCTCGGGCTGCTGCTGCCGTACACGCCCCTGCACCACCTGCTGCTCGCCGAGGTGGGCCGGCCGATCGTGCTGACCAGCGGCAACCGTTCGGACGAGCCGATCGCCTACCAGGACGGCGACGCCCTCCGGCGGCTCGGCGGGATCGCCGACCACTTCCTGGTCCACGACCGGCCGATCCACATGCGCACCGACGACTCGGTCACGCGGGTGTTCGCCGGCCGCGAGCTGCCGCTGCGGCGCTCGCGCGGCTACGCGCCGCAGCCGCTGGCGCTGCCGTGGCCGTTCCGCCGGCCGGTGCTGGCCTGCGGGGCCGAGCTCAAGAGCACCTTCTGCGTGGCCAAGGGCCGCCATGCCTTCGTCTCCCACCACATCGGCGACTTGGAGAACTACGAGACGCTGCACTCGTTCACCGAGGGCATCGAGCACTTCCGGCGCCTGTTCGACGTCGCCCCGGAGCTGGTCGCCCACGACCTGCACCCCGAGTACCTGTCGACCAAGTACGCGCTAGACCTTGAGGGCGTGGAGCTGCTCGGGGTGCAGCACCACCACGCCCACGTCGCCTCCTGCCTGGCGGACAACGGCGAAGCGGGGAGGGTCATCGGGGTGGCGTTCGACGGCACCGGCTGGGGCGGCGACGGGACCGTCTGGGGCGGCGAGGTGCTCGCCGCCGACCTGCGGAGCTTCGAGCGGCTGGGGCACCTCGAGACGGTGCCGCTGCCGGGCGGGGCGGCGGCGATCCGCGAGCCGTGGCGCATGGCCGCGGTCTACCTCGAGGCCGCCTTCGGCGAGGCGGTCCCCGAGCGGCTCGGCGTGGTCGCCAGGAACCAGGGCCGCTGGTCCCAGGTGCGCTCGCTGGCCCGCTCCGGGGTCGGCTCGCCGCCCACCTCCAGCGCCGGGCGGCTGTTCGACGCGGTCGCCGCGCTGCTCGACGTGCGCGACGCGATCAACTACGAGGGGCAGGCCGCCGTCGAACTGGAGCAGCGCGCCGACCCGCGGGAGTCAGGGGCCTATGGGGCGCGGATCGGGGACGGGCGGCCCTTCCGGATCGCCGGGGCGGACCTGGTCCGCGCCGCGGTCGAGGACCTCAGCGCCGGCGCGCGCCCGGAGGCGGTCGCCGCCCGGTTCCACAACGGCGTGGCCGCGGCGGTGGTGGCCGGCTGCTCGCTGGCCCGCGAGGCCACCGGCCTGGGCACCGTGGCGCTGTCGGGCGGGGTGTTCCAGAACCTGCTGCTGCTGGAGCGGACCGTGGCCGGGCTGAAGGCGCGCGGCTTCCGCGTGCTGGTCCACGGCCGCGTGCCGCCCAACGACGGCGGCATCAGCCTGGGCCAGGCCGCCATCGCGGGCGCGGTCGACCGCAGCGGCTGACAGCCGGCGCGCGCGGCCAGGCGCCGGGCCGGTCAGGACCGGGCGGCTAGCCTCCCTGGTCGCCGCTGGGCAGGTCGGGGCTGTCGCTGACCGTCTCCTGCTCGCCGACGTCGCTCGAGTCGCGCGGGGTGGAGGTGCCATAGGGGCGCTCGGACGCGCCCTTGGTGCCCTCCCGCTCGCGGCCCGGCTCGTCCTGCCGTCCGGCGACGTCCTCGCCGCGCCTGGTGACGCTCTCGCCGACGCCCCGCGGGGACGCCCCGCCGGTGTCGGTCGCCGGCACGCCGGCCTGCTCCTCCTCGGAGTGCTCGGTCGGCTCGGGCTCGCCGGTTCCGGACGAACGGCTGATCGGGTCGACCTGCGGTGTGTCCTTGTCTTCGGCTCCCATCGGCCCCCCTCAGGACTCGAGGTCGTTGGCTGTCGGTTGCTCAGCAGATGCGCGGCAGCGGGTCCCCCACCAGCAGGTCGACGATCCGGGTGCCGCCGAAGGTGGTCTTCAGCAGCACCAGCCCGGGCGGGTCCTCCTTGACCCGGCCGATCAGCGCGGCCTGCTCACCGAGCGGGTGGGAGCGCATCGCCTCGAGCGCGGTCTCGGCCCGGTCGCCGTTGACGATGGCCACCAGGCGGCCCTCGCAGGCCACGTAGAGCGGGTCGATGCCGAGCAGCTCGCAGGCGCCGCGCACGTCGTTGCGCACCGGCACGGCCTCCTCGTCGACCACCACCGCGACCCCGGCGGCTGTGGCGACCTCGTTGAGGATGGTGGCCACGCCGCCGCGGGTGGCGTCGCGCAGGCCGCGCACCGCCTCGCCGGAGGCGTCGAGCAGGCGCTCGACCAGCCCGTTCAGCGGCGCGGTGTCGCTCTCCAGGTCCGACTCGATGTCCAGCTCGCCACGCGCCAGCATGATGGTGGCGCCGTGGTCACCGATCGGCCCGGAGACCAGCACGGCGTCGCCCGGCCGGGCGGTGGCGATGCCCAGCGTCCCCGGCCGCTCCAGCACCCCCAAGCCGGTGGTGGTGACGTAGCAGCCGTCGCCCTTGCCGCGCTGCACGACCTTGGTGTCGCCGGTGACGATCTGCACGCCGGCCGCCCGCGCCGCCGCGGCCATCGAGGCGACGATCCGCTCCAGGTCGGCGACCGGGAAGCCCTCCTCCAGCACGAAGCCGGCCGACAGCCACAGCGGCCGGGCGCCGCTGACCGCCAGGTCGTTGACGGTGCCGTTGACCGCCAGGTCGCCGATGTCGCCGCCGGGGAAGAACAGCGGCGAGACCACGAACGAGTCGGTGGTCATGGCGATGCGGCCGCGATCCACCGCCAGCACCGCGCCGTCCTCCAGCGGCTCCAGCAGCGGGTTGCGGAAGGCGTCGAGGAAGATCGCCTCGATCAGCGTGTGGGTCGCCTTGCCGCCGGCGCCGTGCGCCAGGGTGATGCGCTCCTCCTTGACCTTGGCCTTGCGCCGCCTGGCCCGCTCGATCCGTTGCAGCACCTGCTGCTCGCGGTCGAGGTGCTCCTGGCCGGCCTCGTGGGCGGCGAGCTGGTCGTGCTCGCGGACCGCCGCCTCGGCCCAGCCGGCGATGCGTTCCTCGGTCACGTCCGGGTCGCCTCCTTGACGCGCTCACGCGAGAAGCGCCCGAAGTTGTAGTAAGCCGCGCAGGCGCCCTCGGAGGACACCATGCAGGTCCCAATCGGGGTCTCCGGCGTGCACGCGGTGCCGAACACCTTGCACTCCCAGGGCTTGAGCACGCCCTTGAGCACCTCGCCGCACTGGCACGCCTTGGGGTCGGCGACCCGCACGCCGGGCACGTCGAACAGCCGCTCGGCGTCGAAGTCCGAGTACTCGTCGCGCACCTTCAGCGCCGAGTGGGAGATGAACCCCAGCCCGCGCCACTCGAAGTAGGGCCGCAGCTCCATCACCTGGCCGATCACCTGGAGCGCCTTCAGGTTGCCGTTCCACGGCACCACCCGGGTGTACTGGTTCTCGACCTCGCAGCGGTCCTCGGCGAGCTGCTTGAGCAGCATGTAGACCGACTGGAGGATGTCCAGCGGCTCGAAGCCGGCGCACACCAGCGGCTTGCCGTAGTCGCGCGCGATGAACTCGTACGGCCGGCAGCCGATCACCGTGGACACGTGCCCCGGGCCGATGAAGCCGTCCAGGCGCAGGTCCGGCGAGTCGAGAATGGCCTTGATCGCCGGGATGATGGTGACGTGGTTGCAGAAGATCGAGAAGTTGTCGATCCCCTCCGCGGCCGCCCGCAGCACGGTCATGGCGCTCGACGGCGCGGTGGTCTCGAAGCCGATCGCCATGAACACCACTCGCTTGTCCGGGTTCTGCCTGGCGATCTTCAGGGAGTCCAGCGGCGAGTACACCATGCGGATGTCGGCGCCGGCCGCCTTGGAGTCGAAGAACGAGCCCCGGCCGCCCGGCACCCGCATCATGTCGCCGAACGAGGTCATGATCACGTCGGGCTGCTCCGCCAGGTGGATCGCGTCGTCCACCCGGCCCATCGGGATCACGCAGACCGGGCAGCCCGGCCCGTGCACCAGGGTGATGTTGGCGGGCAGGTAGTCCTCCAGGCCGTGCTTGTAGATCGTGTGAGTATGGCCGCCGCACACCTCCATGAACTTGTACTGGCGCCCGGGCTCGCAGAGGTCGATGATCTGCGCGGCCAGCGCCTGGGCCACGTCCGCGTCGCGGAACTCGTCGACGAAGCGCAAGCTCGATCCCCCCTACTCGATCCGTGAGTCCTGGAGCGCGGCCAGCTCGTCCGCGTACGCCTGGCCGATGCCCTCCAGGAAGTCGAGCGCGGCCTTGGCCTCCTGCTCGTCGATCTTCGACAGCGCGAAGCCGACGTGGATCAG
This sequence comes from Actinomycetes bacterium, assembly GCA_036392615.1. Classification (GTDB taxonomy): domain Bacteria; phylum Actinomycetota; class CALGFH01; order CALGFH01; family CALGFH01; genus DASVXQ01. The sequence goes on from DASVXQ010000442.1 coordinate 8,738, forward strand.
GATCCAGTCGCCCGGCGCGAGCGGCTCGTTCTCCAGCAGGCCGATGTTGATCGAACGCTTGACGCCGCTGACGTCCACCTTGGCGAGGTCCGGACGATCCGGCAGCAGCTCGATCACCTCACCGGGAATCCCGAGGCACATGTGGTTCACCCCCTTCCGCGACCGCGAGGGCGATCGACTCGAGGATCAGCTCGTCGCCGCCGTCCATCTCCAGGTCCGTGCCACCGCAGGACGGGCAGGCGCCGAGCGGCTCCAGCGACTCGGCCTGGTGGCCGCAGTCGCGGCAGGTCAGCGTCACCGGCACCACCACCAGGTCGACCTCGGCGCCGTCGGCCACCGTGCCGGCCGCGACCATCTCGAAGGCCTGGTCGAGCGAGGCCTCCACCACGCGGTGCCGGGCGCCGACCCGCACCCGCACGCCGGTCACGCGGCGGCCCGCCGCACGGCGCTCGACCGCCTCCACGATCCCCTCGCACAGCCCCAGCTCGTGCATTGCTACATCTCGCGGATCTTGATGTAGCGGACGATGTCCGGGAGCGACTGGACGAAGATGGCGGCCAGAGCCACCATCAGCGCCCCGAGCAGCAGGCGACGAAGCACCTTCATCCCCCCTCTCCAGGCTCGTGGCCGGTGGTCTCCGCATCGACGAGCTCCCGCACCACCGCCACCGCCTCGTCGACGGCGTCGGCGACCCGGGGGCTCAGGCCGATCCGCTCCTGCACGTCGGCCGGCTCACAGCCGACGATCAGCACCTTGGCGTCGCTGCCGCCGAGCACCTCCAGCATCGACAGCACCGCGTCCGGCTCCATCCCGTGGGCGTCGAGCAGGGTGTGCTCGCTCGCCCCGGTGGGCCGCTCCGGCTCGATCACGTAGACCGTCCCGGGCTCGCCGCCGCGCGGGGTGGCGTCGACCAGGATGGCGGTCTGGTAGCCGTCGAGCAGCTCGTAGGCGAGGTGCACGCCGCGGATGCCGAAGTCGGCCACGCGCACGCCCTTGGGCAGCCCGGCCGATTGCAGCCGCCTGGCCACCTCGACGCCGAAGCCGTCGTCGCCCAGGAAGACGTTGCCGACGCCGGCGACCAGCACGCGCGCGCTCATCGCGGCTCCACCTCGTCGGGCGCGAAGTACAGGTAGCGCCCGTGCCAGCGCGCCAGGTCGGCGGCGGGGTCGTCGTCGAGGGTGACCGCCAGGTGGTGCTCGCCGTCGACGTCGAGCAGCACCGCCTCGACGGTGGCTGTGCGGCCCTCGAGGAACAGGTCCTGCGCGTCGGCGCGGCGCCGGCCGGGCCGCAGGACCACCTTGCTGCCCCTGGCGACGCGCACCCCGTTGACCCGCACGCCGTCGGTGGCGGGCTCCACCGACGTGTCGGCTCCAGGATCCCACCAGGGCACCGAGCCTGGACCCGTGCTCGAGTCCAGGCTCGGAACCGACTGGTGCCCCCCGTTTCCCCCCGTCGTGGCCTGCGGCAGGATCTGGCCGCCGCCGGGCGAGCTCAGGTAGCGCACCGCGCCGTGCAGCCGCTCGAGCAGCTCCGGCGGCAGGGCGTCGACGTGGTCGATGATCGCCGCGGCGCGCGCGTCGGTGGCGCGCGCCGCGGCCTTCTCCTCCTCGGTCAGCGCCATCGTCCGCAGCGTCAGGATCTCGTCGATCTCGGTGCCGTCGTAGAGGTCCCTGGGGCTCTCCGGCGCGACCCGCGGGTGGTCGTAGAGGATGATCGGCGACGACAGCAGCACGTCGTCGCGGCCCTCCTCGCCGACCAGCACCGGCCAGGTGTGCTGGTTGTCGCAGCTCGCCACCGCCGGGCGGGCCCACTCCGGCGGGTCCAGCAGCGACACGAACGAGCCGGTGTCGACCGCCAGCAGCGTGTGGGCCGCGACCAGCGAACGGCGCAGCGCCTCGTCGCGGCGGCCGGCCGGGCCCTGCCACCGGTTGGTGTTCTCGACCCGCAGCCGCAGCTTGACCACGCCGTAGGGGCCCTCGAAGCGGTGCGCGCGGCAGCGGATCACGCCGAACAGCGGCCAGCGCGTGCGCGGCGGCTCACCGGAGCGGCCGCCGGGCAGGTCGAACGGCACCACCTGCTCGCGCGCCAGCAGCTCGGTGACCGGGAAGCGCAGCTCGACCTCGCGCTCGATCCCCTCGTCCCAGGCGCCGTCGGCGGTCTCGCGCGCCTCCAGCTGGAGGAAGCGCAGCACCACCCGCAGGCTGGCGCCGCGCCTGGGCTCCAGCAGGCACTCGGTCTGGCTGGCCCACGGCTCGGAGCCGTCCAGCTCCGCCCACGCCTTGGGCGCCAGCACGCCGAACTGCCAGCGGTGCCGGTTCTTCTGCGACGACGCCCGGTAGGGGTAGAGCAGGTACCCCTCGTAGAGGATGGCGTCGGCGAGCTTGCGGGCCTCGCCGAGGTCCGTGGCGCTCATGCGGTCGACTCCTCAGCGCCCTCGAGCAGGGCCTCCAGCGCGTCGTCCCAGGTCGGCAGCGCGCGATGCGACTTGAAGCGGTGCAGCGCCTCGAAGGTCTCGCGGCGCACCCGGATCCAGGCGGTGCCCGGGAAGTGCAGCTCCATGGCCTCGCGCCAGACGCGCACCGGCATGCGGCAGGCGGCCTCCTTGTCCCACGGCACCCGCTCGACCATCACGCCGCTGCGGCCCCGGGTGAACACCGTGCCGCTGAACAGCAGCAGCAACGGCACCTCGCCGTCGGAGAGCGCGTCGAAGTACTTGGCCGAGGCGACCTCGAAGTCGTAGGTGCACGGCACCGGCAGGTCGGCCTCGGTGCTGCCCTGGAAGCCGGGCAGCATCACCGACAGCTCGGCGAACTGGAGCGGCTTGAGCGTCTCGCCCCAGCGGGAGCGCTCGCCGAACAGGTCGAGCAGGCGCTCGGCCTCGGCGTCGGAGTAGCGCCGCCGCTGCGGCTCGATGCGCAGCTGGCAGCGCAGCGCGACGGCGTGGATCCGCGCGCCGCTGGTCTCCGAGACCTTCAGGCGGAAGCGCACCGTCGGCGCGGCGGCCCAGCGCTCGGCGCGCACGTCGACGCAGTCGAAGACCAGCTCGGTCACGGGGCCTCCCCGCGCTGGACGGTGGCGCTCCTGGCGCGCAGCCGCTCGAACCAGCCGTCGATCTCGCGCCACGCCTGGCGGCCGCCGTCGAAGCCGCGCCAGTGCAGCCGGACCAGGCCGACCAGCTCGTAGCAGGCGTCGATCGGCACCAGGTAGCACTCGAAGGCGTCGCCCCTGCGGCGCACCAGCAGCGCCTCGACGTCCGGGGCCATCGCCGCCAGCGCCGGGTTGGCGGCGGCGACCTCCCGCCAGTCGTCCAGCGACAGCTCCGACTCGGTGGCGCCCGCCGGGCTCGGGTAGAACGCGAGCGTCCGCGACAGCGACGAGTTGTGGAAGAAGAAGGCCATCGCCACCGGGATCTGGAGCGCGTCCCACTGCGCCGGCGTGAGCCGGAAGGACGGGTCGTGCAGGTAGCGCTCGGGGACCGCGCGGTAGCGGCCGCCGGCGGCGCCCTCGTGGGTGAACAGCAGGTAGCAGGCGCGGCAGGTACACAGGATGTTGCGCCTGGCCAGGTTGACCACGTGGCCGTGCCGCTCGGCGATGGCCTCGCCGCACAGCTCGCAGCGCTCGCCCTGGGGCGGGCCGGCGGGCTCGCGGAAGCGGCGCAGCCCGGCGGTCATGCGCGCGCCTCCCCCGCCGGCTCGGGAACCGGGCAGGGGCCGGGCGCCTCGTGGCGGTACGGCTGGATCTGGAGCAGCCTTCCGGCCGGCTGCGGCTCGGCGGCGATGCCCTCGACGTCGACGCCGGTGACCTCGGGCGCGGCCTCCTCGATGGCGCGCTCGATGGACAGCTTCACCGTCAGCGTGGAGGACTGGCAGCCGTTGCAGGTGCCCTCCAGGGCGAGGTGGACGACCCCCTGCTCGTCGATGCCGTGCAGCACCACCCCGCCGGCGTGGGTGCCGAGGTAGGGGCGCACCCGCTCCAGCGCCGCCTCGACCCGCGCCAGCGTCGGCAGCGGGTGCAGGTCGTGCACGATCAGCAGGCTGGCGACCAGCTCGTCGTCGGCCAGACGCTCCAGGAGGGACTGGTCCGCCAGCTCGACCACGCGCGCCAGGGCGGCGCCGTAGAAGTCGACCAGCAGGCGGACCAGCTCCTCCGCTCTGCGCCGCACGGACGGGTCGGCGTCGGCTCCCAGCTCCGCCAGCAGCCGCTCGATCCGCGACCCGACCTCCCGCAGGTTCCGCACCTCGGCCATGGGCGCTCCTACGGCGTGCCGTTCAGCATCGTCGGCGAGTGCAGCTTCTTGAGCACCTTGCCCCCGCCCAGGTACATGTGGACGCCGCAGGGCAGGCACGGGTCGAAGCTGCGCACCGCGCGCATGATGTCGATGCCCTTGAACCGCTCCGGCGGGTTCTCCTCGAAGATCGGGGTGTTCTGCACCGCGTCCTCGTACGGGCCGGGCGTGCCGTAGGTGTCGCGCACGCTGCCGTTCCACGGCGTCGGCGGGTACGGGTGGTAGTTGGCGATCTTGCCGTTGCGGATGACCATGTGGTGCGACAGCACGCCCCGGACCGCCTCGGTGAAGCCGCAGCTGATCGTCTCGTCCGGCACCTCGAACGGCTCCCAGGTGGCCGTGTGGCCGGCGCGGATCTCCTTCAGCGCCTGCTCCACGAAGTGCAGCGCGGCGGCCGCCGAGTACGCTTGGAAATACGTCCGCGCGCGGTTGCGCTCGATCGCATTGGACCACCTGGGGATCTTCCACTCGAAGGTGGTCTCCGGCTTGGTGGCCGAGCGCGGGAAGTTGATCACCACGCTGTGTCCGGTCGACTTCACGTAGCCGATGTCCACCAGCCCGGCCAGCGCGGTCGACCACAGCCGCGCGATCGGGCCGCCGCCGGTGTCGAGCGCCAGGTGGTCCTTGCCGTCGAACCAGCGCGGCGACATCACCCAGCTGTACTTGTCGTCGAAGTCGCGCTTCTGCGGCCTGGGGATGGTGTGCTGGTTCCAGGGGTGACGCTGGTCCACCGGGTTGCCCAGGGGGTCCTGCGTCACGAACATCTCCTGGCCTTCCCAGTCCTCGTAATAGGAGCTGCCCAGCAGGATCCTGATGCCGAGGTTGATCTTGACCAGGTCGTTGGTGACCAGCTTGCCGTCGATCACCACGCCGGGGGTGACGAACATCCGCCGGCCCCAGTCGGTCATGTCGCGGTACTGGAAGTTGCAGTACTCGGGGTCGTTCAGCGCGCCCCAGCAGCCCAGCAGCACGCGCCGCTGGCCGACCTGCTCGTAGCCGGGCAGCGCCTCGTAGAAGAAGTCGAACAGGTCGTCGTGCATCGGCACGACCCGCTTCATGAACTCCACGTAGCGCATCAGCCGGGTGAGGTAGTCGGTGAACAGCTGCACCGTGGCGACCGTGCCGACCCCGCCCGGGTAGAGCGTCGAGGGGTGCACGTGGCGCCCCTCCATGAGGCAGAACATCTCGCGGGTGGTGCGGCTGACCTGGAGCGCCTCGCGGTAGAACTCGCCCTCGAGCGGGTTCAGCGAGCGCATGATGTCGGCGATCGTGCGGTAGCCGTGGTCGGCGGCGTGCGGCGCCTCGGTGCGCTCGGCCAGCTCCAGCACGCCAGGGTTGGTCTCGCGGACCATCCGCTCGCAGTAGTCGACCCCGACCAGGTTCTCCTGGAAGATGTTGTGGTCGAACATGTACTCGGCGGCCTCGCCGAGGTTGATGATCCA
>DASVXQ010000443.1:0-7846 GCA_036392615.1 Actinomycetes bacterium
GAGGACGTCGACACCAGCGCCGGGTTCGCGCTGGCCGAGTCCTACGGCGGCTACACCACCAACCTGCCGCTGGAGGACCTGCTCGACGGCAAGGCGTGGGTCGCCTACCGCTTCGGCGGGGAGGAGCTCGAGCCAGAGCACGGCGGTCCGGCCCGCCTGGTGGTGCCGCACCTGTACTTCTGGAAGAGCGCCAAATGGGTCCGCGGCATCCAGCTGCGCGACAGCGACGAGCCGGGCTTCTGGGAGTCGCTCGGCTACCACAACTACGGTGACCCATGGCGGGAACAACGGTACTGGGGCGACTGACCTGGCGCGCGGCCCAGGTGGTCGGGCTGCGCGACGAGTCGCCGACCGCGCGGACCCTCGTTCTGGACGTGCCGAGCTGGCCCGGCCACCTGCCCGGCCAGCACGTGGACGTGCGCCTCACCGCCGAGGACGGCTACTCGGCGCAGCGCAGCTACTCGATCGCCTCGGCCCCCGGCAGCCGCCTGGAGCTGACCGTCCAGCGCCTGGCGGACGGCGAGGTCTCGCCCTACCTGACCGAGGAGCTGCACGAGGGCGACCCGCTGGAGCTGCGGGGCCCGATCGGCGGCTGGTTCGTCTGGCGGCCGGAGGCCCAGGAGCCGGTGCTGCTGATCGGCGGTGGCAGCGGCGTGGTGCCGCTGATGGCCATGGTCCGCACCCGCCGGGCCAACGGCGGCGCCGTGCCGATGCGGCTGGTCTACTCGACCCGCGAGCCGGACACGCTGCTGTATCGCGACGAGCTGGCGCGGCTGGGCGAGCGCGACGACGGGCTGCGGGTCGACCTGGTCTACACCCGCCGCGCCCCGCAGGGCTGGACCGACCCGGTGGGCCGGCTGGGCGCCGCCCGCCTGGCCGCGCTCACCCCGCGCGCGGGCGACCAGCCGGCCAGCTTCGTCTGCGGCCCGACCGGCTTCGTCGAGTCCGTCGCCAACCTGCTCATCGACCAGGGCTACCGCCCGGAGCGGATCAAGACCGAGCGGTTCGGCCCCACCGGCAACTGACGAAAGGCACGCCATGACGGAGCCCATGCTGTGGACCGACGGCAACGCGCTCGGCGGCCCGCTCCGCGACGTCTTCATGATGGACATCACCGCCGCCACCGGCCGCTGCGTCACCTGCGGGCGCACCGACCCGATCGCGCAGGCGCGGCTGTTCGACCACGCGCCGGGCATGGTCGCCCGCTGCTCCAACTGCGACCAGGTGCTGCTGCGCCTGGTGCGGGCGCCCGGCCGCGCCTGGCTCGACCTGCAGGGCCTCGCCTTCCTCCAGGTGGCCATGCCCGAGGACGTCTGAGCCGGCGGCGGCCGCAGCGGGAGCGGCCGCCGCCGGTCCAGGCTCGGCGGCCCTGCCGTCAGGACTCGACGGCGAGCGGCTGAGCCAGGCCCGGGATGCGCTCGACGATCGCCGGCGGCAGCGGCTCCAGGTCGACCACCGGCAGCTCGCGCGCGGCGTACTCGGGGTCGATGGCGCGGTGGCCGGTCAGCCGGGCGATCGGGTGCAGCAGCGCGAACAGGATCTTCTGGACCGCCGGCGGCGGGCTGGTGAGCACCATGGTGTCGGCGAACTCCCGCAGCAGCATGGCGCCCTGGAGCGGCCGTGGCAGGCCCTTGGCGTCGGTCCTGCCGTCCTGGGCGGCCAGGAAGGTCTGGCGGATCATCTGCTCGAAGCGCTGGCCGGGCCGCACCTCGATCACCACGTGCGTCTCCTCGGCGCCCGCGTTCCAGAACTCGTGGGCGACGCCGGGCGCGACCAGCGTCCGGTCGCCCGGGCCCGTCTGGAGCTCATGCCCGTTGTGGCGCACCTGGAGGTGGCCCCGCACCACCGTGAAGGCCTCGGCGATGTGCGGGTGGACGTGCTCGGCGGCGACCGCGCCGCCGGGCCGCAGGTACAGGTCGGCCACCAGCAGGCCGTCGTTGGCCGCCTGGGGCGGGACGCGCACGATGCCGCGCTCCCCGGTGACCGGGTTCTCGTAGAGCTGGCCCACCCGGATCCCGGGTGGCGCCGGCGGGTCGGGTGGGGCGGCGTTGCCCTTCATGGTCATGGTGTGCTCCTGGTGTCAGTGTCGTGGCGGTTCGGAGAGATCCAGTCGGTAGGCGATGACCCGCACGGGCTCGGCGCCGCCGACCTGGAAGTGGGCGGTGCCCTCGAAGTCGAACTCGGGCGCGCGCCGGAACCCCATCGCCTCGTAGATGGCCACGGCGTCGGTCATGAACGCGGCGCTGTGCAGGCAGAGGACCTCGGCGCCGATCCGGCGCGCGCGCTGCAGGCACGCCGCCATCAGCTCGTGGCCGACGCCCCGGCCGCGTGCGGCGGGGTGCACCCCCAGGGCGCGCAGGCCGGCCCAGCCGCACGGCCAGCCGACCCCCTCGTCGGCGGCGTCCCGGTAGAACGTCACCGCGCCCACGATCCGGCCGTCGCGCTCGGCCACCAGCAGCCGGCCGGTGCGGGCGCGGTCGTCTAGGTCGAGCAGGTCCTCCAGGTAGGTCCCGAACACCCCGGGCGGCAGCACCGTGTCGTACTGCTGGTAGGCGGCGCGCAGGACGTCACGGATCGCCGGGTGGTCGGCGGGCGTGGCGTCGCGGACGGCGGTGGGGACGCTGGTGAGGCTGCGCTCGGGCATGACGGGAGGCACTCCTGGCTGGCGGAACGTGGGTTCACCAGCCCGACGGTAGGTGCCGGGGGAGCGCGGCGCATCGGCAGCCGCTACCTATCCGCTCGCGGCGGCGGTACCTAAGCGACTGACCAGAGGTCTGCACGCCACCGGTCCGGGTGACGGCTGATGAAGCAGCCGCGCGGGTCGTGCCGCCGCTGTGGAACACGGCGTGCTATGCGGCCCGTATCGTCCCCGCCATGCCGCTCGGTGCGTGCAGGATGCACACATAGCCGTAATTCCCGGTCCTGGGGACGACGAAGACGAAGCTCCGCTTCGTCCAGAGCCAGCTGGTCTTGAGCGGTGGCCGAAGGTTGTTATCTGCACAACTTCAGGCAGGCCGCCCAGATCACCTGGTCGAGGCGTAGGCGCGGGCGGCCTCGCGGCGGGTCCTGACGTTCAGCTTGCTGAGGATCGCGGCGACGTGGTGGTCGACCGTGCGGACCGAGACCACCAGCCGGCCGGCGATCTCGGCGTTGGTGAGGCCTTGCGCGAGCAGGTCGAGCACCTCGAGCTGGCGGTCGGTGAGCCCGGCCGGGTTGGCGCGGGTGCGCGGCAGCGGCCGGCTCGGCAGGCGGGTCACCCCGATCGCGCGGAGCTCGCGCCGCGCCAGGTCGGCGGCGGCCAGCGCGCCGAGCGCCTCCAGCGTGCCGAGCGCCTGGAGCAGCTCGGGCTGGCGGCCCGCCTCCAGCAGCTCCAGCGCCTGCTCGTAGGGCGCGCCGAGCGCGCCCCAGGCGGCCGCGGCGCCGCGCCAGTCGCCCTGGATGCCCAGCTTGTACTCGGGTGGGCAGCTGGAGAAGGCGGCAACCTCGGCGCCGCAGCGGGCCAGGTGGCGCAGCAGCTCGCCGCGGTAGCGCTCGGCGCCACGCCCGGCGGTCCGCTCCAGCGGCAGCTCGGCCAGTTCCCGCGCGGCCCGGTGGTCGCCGGCCAGCCAGGCCGCCTCGACCCGCGCGATGCCGGCCAGGGCGATCGCCTGCACCGAGTTGGTCCGCGTGGCCGCGCCCCAGGCGCGCTCCAGCAGCCCGGCGGCGTCCGGGTCGGCCCTGCGTGCCAGCAGCCGCCCCAGCGCCGACAGCCCGAAGCTGGCCAGCACGCCGGGGTCCTCCTCGGCCGCCAGCAGCCGCCGCAGCCCCGCCTCGGCCTCGTCCCAGCGCCCCCGCAGGGTCAGCAGCATGCAGCGGTGCGCCTCCAGGTTGTACTCGTGCGAGGCGAAGCCGTACTCGCGCGAGTAGGCCAGCCCCCGCTCGATCGGCTCGTCAAGCTCGTCGAAGCGTCCCAGCCGGTAGAGGCCCTCCGCCAGGTTGGTCCAGGCGCGTTGCGCGTACTCGTAGTGGTGCGCCTCGCGCGCCACCGCCACCGCCCGCCGCAGGTGCGCCGCGCCCCCCGGGTCGCCGAGGTCGAGCATGGCGTAGCCGAGGTAGTTGAGCGAGTGCGCCACCACGTCCCGCTGGCCGGTCCGCTCGCCGAGCTCCAGCGCCCGCCGGGCCCAGGCGATCGCCTCCTCGGGCCGGTCGGTGAGCTTGAGGATCGCCGCCAGGTAGGTGGCCGCGCGGGCCAGCCGGCCGATGTCGCCGAGCGGCTCCAGCAGCCCGACCGCGCGGGTCGCCGCCGCCTCGGATCCGGCCGGGTCGTTGACCATGTAGAGCATCCGCGACAGCGTGGTGAGCGCCTGCCCCAGCGCGGCACGGTCGCCGAGCGGCTCGCGCAGGCGGACCACCTCGCGGGCGCGCGCCACCGCCAGGTCGAAGCGGGACAGGTTGTAGAGCACCCAGACGCTGTCCTCCAGGACGGTGGCGCGCCGCTCGCCCGGCAATGGCCGCGCCGAGCGCAGCGCCAGCTCGTAGTGGTCCAGCGCCTCGTGGAACGCGCCGGCGCCGGCGGCCTCGCGCGCGGCCGCCAGGCCGTACTCGGCCACCAGCTCGGCCTCGCCGGCGGCGCGGGCGTGGTGGGCCAGCCGCGACAGCTCGACGCGGGGACGGGCGGCCAGCGCCGCCAGCACCCGCCGGTTGTGCGCCAGGCGGGCGGTCGAGGGCAGCTCCCGCTCGATGGCGCGGCGGGCCAGCTCGTGGCGGAACCAGACGTGCGCCTCGTCGGCCTCCAGCAACCCGCGGCGCTCCGCCTCCTCGAGCTGGCCGGCGGCGTCGCCCAGCAGGGCGTCCACCAGCCAGCGCTCCACCCGGCCGGGGACCGTCGCGAGCAGCTCCAGCGAGCGCTGGGCGCCATCGCCGAGCTCGGCGACCCGGGCGAGCACCGCGTCCCGCACGGTCGCCGGCACCTCGACGTCCGGGCTGGCCAGCACCTCGGTGACGAAGAAGGGGTTGCCGCCGGTGGCGTGCAGGACCACGCCGGGGTCCAGGCCGCGCTCGGCGGCCAGCCGCTCGACCGCGCCGGCCGACAGCCGCCGCGGCTCCAGCCGCCGGACGCCCCGGCGCGCCAGCGTGCCGAGCAGCCGCCGCAGCGGGTGGTCGTCGCGCAACTCCTCGTCGCGGTAGGTGAGCACCAGCACGCTCGGCAGCTCGCCGGCCCGCCAGGCGAGGTAGCGGAGCACGTCCAGGGTGGCGTCGTCGGCCCAGTGGACGTCCTCGACGATCATCACCGTGGTGGCGTCCGCCAGCTCCTGCCAGGCGGCGCCGAACACCGCGTCCCGCTCGGCCACCGGCTCGAGCGCCCCGGCCAGCGGGTCGCCGGCCAGCCGGGCCATGTCGCGGAACGGCCCCAGCGTGCGCGGCGTCTCCAGGTCGTCGCAGACGCCGACGCGGATGCGTGCCCGGCCGGCCGCGCCGGCGGCGAAGGCCCGCACCAGGCTGGTCTTGCCGATGCCGGCCTCCCCGCAGACCAGCACCACCGAGCCGCGGCCCTGGCACGCCTCGTCCAGCGCCTCGCGCAACCCCCGCAGCTCGGCCTCCCGCTCGAGCAGGCGTCCCCGCATGCCCCGATTGAACCAGACCGGGCGCGACGGCCCCAGCGTTCCCTGCCCGGCCCGGGCCACGTAGCATCGTGGCAGGCGGTGCGGGGTGGAGCGCTTGGGGGCCGAACGTGGAGGTGACGACGTCACGCCGTGCGGGGTCGGCGCTCGCCGGCGCCTGGAGGCTCGCGCTGCCGCGCCACCCGGGTGACCTGGTCCGGCTGGCGCTGGGCGTGGCGATCCTGGTGGGCAGCGCCGAGCTGGTCAGGCGCGACCGCGTCGGCGTGCTGGAGACCAACGTGTTCCGGCTGGTCAACGACCTGCCCGGGGCGCTCTACCCGCCGCTGTGGGCGCTCATGCAGCTCGGCAACCTGGTGGCCGTGCCGCTGGTCGCCGCCGTCGCGGCGCTGGCGCGCCGCTACCGCCTGGCGGTCAACCTGGCGATCGCCGGCACCGCCGCCTGGTTCCTCGCCAAGGTCGTCAAGCAGGCGGTGGCGCGCGGCCGCCCGCCCAGCCTGCTGAACCAGGTGCACCTGCACGGGCACCTCCCCGGAGGGCTCGGCTACGTGTCCGGCCACGCAGCGGTGGCGGTGGCGCTCGCCTCGGTGGCGAGCCCCTACCTCAGCCGGCGCACGCGCCGGGTCGCCTGGCTCCTGGCCGCGATCGTCTGCCTCGCCCGCATCTACGTCGGCGTCCACCTGCCGCTCGACGTGGTCGGCGGCGCCGCCCTCGGCTGGGCGGTCGGCGCCCTGGTCCATCTGCTGCTCGGCGCCCCGGGCGGGCGGCCGACGGTGGCCAGGGCGAGGCGCTCGCTGGCCGGCTGCGGGCTCGACCCCGAGCGGGTCGAGCCGATGGGCGGCCCGGACGCCCGGCGCTCCGCGCGCTTCATGGCGACCACCCGCGCGGGCGAGCGGCTGTTCGTCAAGCTGATCCCTCGGGAGCGGCGCGACGCCGACCTGCTCTACCGGGGCTGGCGGCGGCTCCGCGGCGGCGCCTCCACGCCGGTGCTCTGGTCGCCGAGCGAGCAGGTCCAGCGCGAGGCCTACCTGACGCTGGCCGCCTACCGGGCCGGCGTGCGGACCCCGGCGGTGCTCTACGCCGGCCCCTGCGACCACGACGCCGGCCTGCTGGTGCAACGATGGATCCCCGGCCGTTCGCTGGACCAGCTCGCGCCCGAGGAGATCGACGACGACCTGCTGCGGGCGGTCTGGCGCGAGGTCGCGGCGCTGCGCGAGGCCCGCATCGCCCACGGCGACCTGGGGCGCGAGAGCATCGTGGTCGACCAGCGCAACCAGCCCTGGCTGGTCGACTTCGACCAGGCCGAGACGCTCGCCGGCGACGACCTGCTGGCCGCGGACGTGGCCGAGCTGCTCGCCTCGCTGGCGGTCCGGCTCGGGCCCGAGCGCCCGTTGGCGACCGCCGCCCAGATGCTCGACGAGGCCCCGGTGGCGGGCGCGCTCCGCTCGGCGCGCCCGGCCGCGCTGACCCGCACGACCCGCCGCGAGCTGCGGGCCAGCCCCGGCGTGTGGGCCGCGCTGCTGGCCAAGTTCGCCGCGATCCTCCTGCTGGTCGCCGGCTGCTCGCCGGGGACGAGCCGGCCGGCGCCCGAGGACCCCCGCCGGCCGGTCATCCGGGTGGCCTCGTTCGACTTCCCCGAGAGCGAGACGCTGGCGGAGATCTACGGGCAGGCCCTGCGCCGCCAGGGCTACCCGGTCGAGCTGGTGCCGCGCCTCGGCCCCCGCGAGATCGTCGAGCCCGCCCTCCAGCAGGGCCGCGTCGACCTGGTCCCCGAGTACCTCGGCAGCGCCCTCACCTTCCTCGGGGGACCGCAGCCGCCGGCCGCGACCGCCGACTCGCGCGCGGCGCACGAGCTGCTGCAGCATGCCGCCGCCGCGGTCGACCTGACCGTGCTCGCCGCCGCGCCGGCCCAGAACCGCAACGCCTTCGTGGTCACCGGCAAGCTGGCCAGAGAGCGCGGGTTGCGGCGCCTCAGCGACCTGCGGCCCCTCGCCGGCCGACTGGTCCTCGGCGGGCCGCCCGAATGCCCGCAACGGCCGCTCTGCCTGAGTGGGCTGCGCAGCGTCTACGGGCTCGAGTTCCAGCGCTTCCAGCCGACCTCGTCGCGTACGGTCACCGCCAACTCGCTGGAGACCGGCCAGATCGACGTGGGCATGATCGAGACCACCGACGGCAACCTGGTCGACCGCGACCTGGTGCAGCTCGAGGACGACCGCCGGCTGCAACCGGCCGAGAACATCGTCCCGGTG
>DASVXQ010000444.1:0-39798 GCA_036392615.1 Actinomycetes bacterium
ACGCACCTGCTCCGGCCGACCACCGGACAGGCGCCCAGGCAGCGGCCGCCCCGTGCCGAGCGGCGGCGGCGGAGCTGGATCGCCGCGCTGCTCGGCGTGGCCCTGCTGCTGGGCGGCGGGACGCTGGCGTGGGCGGTGCTGCTGGCGCCCTCGATCGTGGTGCCGAACCTGGTCGGCGAGAACCTCGACGGGGCGCGCGCCACGCTCGGCCGGCAGCACCTGAGCATCGCCGTGGCCGCGGCGACACCCTCCAGGACCGTCGCCGAGGGCCTGGTCGCCGAGCAGACCCCCGGCCCCGGCCACAAGGTGCACCGCTGGAGCACCATCCGGGTCGCGCCGTCCAGCGGCATCCTGCTGCCCGACCTCAAGGGCCAGGACCCGCAGAAGGCCGCGGCCGCGCTGTCGAGCCTCGGGCTGCGCTTCCACCAGGAGAACCGGCCCAGCGCCAGCGTCCGCGCCGGGCTGGTGGCCGGCACCAGGCCGGCGGCCGGCGCCACCATCGGCACCGGCGACGAGGTCGAGCTGCTGGTGAGCATCGGCAGGCCGCGGGTCGAGGTGCCAAGGGTGCGCGGCGAGGAGGCCGCCGCCGCGCTCGCCGACCTGCGGCGGGCCGGCTTCAAGCCCAGCAGGCTGGAGGTGTTCAGCAGCTTCGTGCCGCCCGGCCGGGTGATCGCCACCAGCCCGCCGGCCGGGCTGCTCGCCACCTGGGGCTCGACCGTCCAGGTCTACGTCAGCAAGGGCCCGGACCTGGTCGAGGTCCCCGACGTGCGCAACCTGCCCAAGGAGTCGGCCGAGCGGACCCTCCGGGAGCAGGGGCTCCGCTGGCGCTACTCGTTCGGCTTCGGCGGGGTGGTCTCGGGCCAGGATCCCGCGCCGGGCACGAAGGTCCCGCGCGGCAGCGCCGTGCGCCTCTCCGTCAGCCTGTTCTAGGACACCACCCGGATGCGGATCGGCGCGCACGTCTCGGCGGCCGGCGGCCTGGCCGCCGCGGTCGACGCCGGCGTCGCGCTGGGCGCCCAGGCCATCCAGGTGTTCATCTCCAACCCGCGCGGCTGGGCGGCGCCGCCGGTCGACCCCGGCGGCGACCGGCGCTTCCAGGAGCTGGCGGCCGCGGCCAGCCTGCGCCCGGTGTTCGTCCACGCCCCCTACCTGGTGAACTTCGCCTCCAGCAGCCGGCAGTCGCTGGACCGCTCCGCTGCGCTGGTGGCGGCGACCATCGAGCGCGGCGCCCGGCTCGGCGCCGCGGGCGTGGTGGTCCACGCGGGCTCGGCCATGGGCGACGGTCGGGCGGTGGGCATCGCGCGCACCCGGGCGGCGGTGCTGCCGCTGCTGGAGCGCACCGCCGGCCCGGACCTGCTGTTCGAGCTGACCTCCGGCGCCGGCGACGCGGTCGCCTCGCGCTTCGAGGAGATGGCCGAGCTGCTGGAGGCGCTGGAGCGCCACCCGCGGGTCAAGGTCTGCTTCGACACCTGCCACGCGCACGCCGCCGGCTACGACCTGTCGGACCCGGCGGGCGCCATCGCGGTGCTGGACCGGCTCGAGGCGACGCTCGGCGACCGGCTGGCGCTGGTCCATGCCAACGACTGCGCCGACGCGGTCGGCAGCCTGCGCGACCATCACGCCCGCATCGGCGAGGGTCAGATCGGGCTGGACGGCTTCCGGGCGATGCTCGGCCATCCCGCCCTGGCGGGCCTGCCGGTGCTGATCGAGACACCCGGCACCCCGACGGAGCGGGCCGCCGACGTCGCCCGGCTGCGGGCGATGTCGGCGGCCGCACTAGAGCACCGGTCATGTATCCCACCTTGAGGGAATTGAGAGGGAGCCGGGGCGGCGCGCAAGCCTTGGAGCTGCACAGGCGATCAGACGCTGCATGCGACGCCGATGCATGACCGGTGCTCCAGGGGGCGGGAGCGCCCGGGACGCTCCAGCACCGGGACGGTGACCGGCCCGAAGCTGGGCGTCTGGTTGTTCTCCAGGTCGCGCAGCGACCCCTGGCCGGACTGGAGCGGGCGGGTGTAGCGCCGATCATCCGGCGCAGCCGCCAGATCCGGGTGTGCAGGTCGTCGAGCCGTCGGGCGCGCCTGCGCCCTGCGAGCCGTCAGGGGGTACGACGAATCCGCCGGGCTCTCTTCTTCTAGTCCGCCGGGCTCTCCGGCTCACCGGAACGAGCCTTCCGGCTCACCGGTTCGAGCCGGACGGCCCACTTCCCGGCATGGCGGCGCAGCCCCAGCGCCAGGGCCGCCCCGGTCGCCAGCGCCAGCAGGTGCTCGGCGGTGGCCAGGTCGGGCGACACCATGATGTCGACCGCCACCCCGAACAGCAGCAGCACGGTGATGCCCAGCGAGCGGCTCCAGACCGCCAGCGCGGCGGCGCAGGCGACCACCACCGCCGAGGTGCCGACGTCCAGGGGGGCCCGGGCACCCGGGTGGGCGGCGAGGAAGATCAGCCCGAGCGTGATCGTGGGCACCAGGTTGCCGAAGGCGCCGAGCAGCACGAACCCGGGCGTGCCGATGGCCGCCTCCAGCGGCGCCAGCACCAGCCAGCTGGCCACCAGCGACCAGGCCGCCTCGATCGGGCGGCGCACCAGCACGGCGCTGCCGACGACCCTGAGGGCCGCGGGCCAGCGGACCAGGTCGGTGGCGCGGTAGGCGCAGCACACCGCCGCGGCGCCGTGCCCCCCCGGCAGCAGCCACAGCAGGCTGACCAGCATGGTGAGCGCGAGAAAGCTCCAGGTCGCCGGGGCGGCGCGCCACCAGCCACCGCGCCGCAGGGCCGCGCGGTAGGGCTGCCGGTACCGGCGCAGGAAGGCGAGCCGGCCGCCCACCGGCCCGCTCAGCCTCCCGTGGGCGCCACCTGCCGGGCGTCGCCCGCCAGCGGCATCGCCAGCGAGAAGGAGCTGCCTTCGCCGAGCTTGCTGGAGGCCCACAGGCGACCACCGTGCGCCGTCACGATCTCCTTGCAGATGGCCAGTCCGAGGCCGCTGCCGCCGGCGGCCCGCGAGCGGGCCGCGTCGGCGCGGTAAAAGCGGTCGAACAGGTGCGGCAGCGCCTCCTCGGAGATGCCCGGGCCGGTGTCGCTCACGGTGATGCCGCCTTCGTGGTGGTCGTGCCACAGCCGCACCCGCACCTCGCCCCCGGGGCCGGTGTACTTGATGGCGTTGTCGACCAGGTTGACGATCACCAGCTCGAACCGCGGCGCGTCCGCCAGCACCTCGGCGTCCTCGCCGTCGGCCCGCAGGGTGATGCCCTTCGACTCGGCGATCGGCCGCAGCTTGCTCAGCACCTCGCCGACCAGCTCGTCCAGCCCCTGCGGGGCGCACAGCAGGTCCAGCCGGCCCTCGTCGATGCGTGCCAGGGTCAGCAGGTTGTCGAGGATGCGGCTCATCCGCTCGACCTCCTCGCCGACGCTCTCCAGCGCCTCGCGGGCCTGCTGCGGCAGCGCCGGCGCGCGCAGCCAGACGTCGATCTCGGAGCGCATCACCGCCAGCGGGGTGCGCAGCTCGTGGGAGGCGTCGGCCACCAGGCGCTGTTGCTCCTGCACGCCGCGCTCGATGCGGTCGAGCATGTCGTTGAGGGTCGAGGCGAGCCGGCCCAGCTCGTCCCGGGCGCGCGGCACCGCGACCCGCTCCTGGAGCCGGTCGGCGCTGATCAGCTCGGCCTTGCGGGTCATCCGCGCCACCGGCAGCAGCGCCTTGCGGGCCAGCAGCCAGCCGCCGGCGCCGGCCACCGCCGCCGCCACCGGCACCGCCACGATCAGCAGCAGCCGCAGCCGCCGGACGGACTCGTCCACGTCCACCAGCGAGCGGGCCACCACCAGCACGTCGGCGCCGCCGCCGTGCGGGAAGCGCACCGCCAGCACCCGGAAGCGGGCGCGTTCCGGGCCGAGCCGGCTGGTCAGCCGCACCGGCTCGCGGCGCAGCACCTCGCCGCGGACCTGCGGGGTGATCATCGGCTGGCGGCCGGTGGGATCGTCGGTGGACAGCAGCACCCTGCCGTCACCGGCCTCCAGCTGCGCCGCGAAGGCGCCCCGCGAGAGCGCCCGCAGCGAGGTGGTGGTCTCGAAGCTGCGGTCCCCGCCGCGCAGGTCGATGGCAACCTCGTTGGCGTGGTCGTCCAGGTTCTGGTCCACCCCGGCCATCAGGCCCCGCTGGAGCAGCACGATCAGGAAGGCGCCGACCAGCACCAGGATCACCGCCAGCAGCCCGACGTACCAGAGCGTGAGGCGACCCCGGATCGGCAGGCTCATCGACGGCGTGTCTCTCTGGCGCCGGCCGCCGCCTGGCCGCTGGTCACCTCCTGCTGACCGTCGGCCTGCTGGTCGTCGGCGTCGGCCGGGTCGAGCACGTAGCCGACACCCCGGACGGTGCGGATCAGCGGCCGCCCGAACGGCTGCTCGAGCTTCTTGCGGAGGTAGCCGACGTAGACGTCCACCACGTTGGAGAAGCCGTCGTAGTTCACGTCCCAGCAGTGCTCCAGGATGCTGGTGCGGCTGACCACCTGGCCCGGCCGGCGCATCAGGTACTCGAGCAGGCCGAACTCGCGCACCGACAGCTCGACGCGGCGGCCGTCCCTGGTCACCGAGTGGGTCGCCGGGTCGAGCACCACGTCGCCGGCGGCCAGCACCGGCGGGCGCTCCACCGGGCTGCGGCGCAGCAGCGCCCGCAGACGGGCCAGCAGCTCGCCGAAGGAGAACGGCTTGACCAGGTAGTCGTCCGCGCCGACGTCGAGGCCGGCGATCCGGTCGCCGACCCCGTCGCGCGCGGTCAGCATCAGCACCGGCGCCCAGCGGCCCGCCTCGCGCAGGCGGCGGCACAGCTCGAAGCCGTCGAGCTTGGGCAGCATCACGTCGAGCACGATGACGTCATAGGGGTTCTCGATGCCCTGGAAGAGGCCGTCCACGCCGTCGGCGGCGGTGTCGACGGCATAACCCTCCTGCTCCAGGCCGCGCCGCAGCGCGCGGGCCATTTTGACCTCGTCCTCGACGATCAGCACCCGCACTGTCCACCTCCTCGACCTGTTCCAGTGCCACTCAAGACCCACGCCCATGAGAGTGTCATGAGAAGTCAGTGTGGCGCGCCTCGGGCGGCGTGGCCAGGATGGCCTCTTCGCATCCTCACCGTGTTCTCACGCTGGGGCTGTTCAATTGCCTCGCAACATTGCCTCCGAAGGTAGTTGACGTGGCACTGCTCGCCCCCCGTCCCGGCGACGGGCAGCGGCTGGGCGGGCCGGATGGTCTCTCCACCACCACCTGGCCTGCTCAGGGGGCCGCGGCGGCCCGGACGGATCGCACCGCCAGGGTCGCCGCGGCGCTCATGCTCCTCGCCGGCTTGCTGAACCTCGCCTCGGTGGTGACGCCGCGCGGGCGGCCCCTGCTGGAACTGCTGGACGCGATCGTGCCGGGCGCGGTCTCGGAGGACGCCACCGCGCTGACCGCCGCGGCCGGCATCGGCCTGCTGCTGCTCTCCGGCGGGCTGCGCCGCCACCGCCGATCCGCCTACCTGGCGACCGTCGCGCTGCTCGCCTCCAGCGCCGTGCTGCACCTGATGAAAGGCCTCGACCTCGGCGCGGCCCTGCTGGAGGCGTTCCTCGCCGGCATGCTGGCGGCCCGCGGGGACGCGTTCACCGCGCGGCTCGGCCCGGGCGAGCGCGCGCCGCTGCTGCGGCCCGCGTTGGCGATCCCGGCCGGCGCGGTCGCCTACGGGGTCGCGGGGCTGCTGGTCAACCAGCGCGACGTCGCCGCCGACCTCGGCCTGTGGTCGCTGCTGGAGCAGGCCGGGCGCATGGCGGTCGGGCTGGGCACCTCGGTGCCGCTGCACGGCCGCTTCGGGCGGGTCTTCCCCGCCTCGGTGGCGGCGGTGCTGTTCACCGGCGTGGCGTTCCTGCTGGCGCGCCTGCTGGCACCGGCCTCGCGGCCGAAGCGTGCCGAGGCGGCGGGCGGGCCCTCGCTGGCGGCGCTGGCCGCCTGCTCGGGCGACTCGCTGGCCTACTTCGCGCTGCGGGACGACCGCGCCACGGTCGGCCACGCCGGCGCGCTGGTGTCGTACCGCGGGGTCGGCACGGTGGCGCTGGCCGCCGGCGACCCGCTCGGCCCGGCCAAGGCCTGGCCGGCGGCGATCGCCGCGTTCCGGCTCGAGGCCGAGCACCAGGGCCGGGTCGCCGCGGCGATCGGCTGCGGCGCCGAGGCGGCCGCGCGCTACGCCGCCGCCGGACTGCGCACCATCTACCTCGGCGACGAGGCGGTGATCGACCTGGAGCGCTTCAGCCTGGACGGGCGCGCCATGCGGATCGTGCGGCAGAGCTGGAACCGGGCGCGGCGCGCCGGCATCCGCTGCGAGATCGCCCGCGCCGTCGACCTTTCCCCCACCACCCGCTCGGAGCTGGCGGCGGTCTCGGCGCGCTGGCGCGGCGAGGCCGCCGAGCGCGGCTTCTCGATGAGCCTCGGGCGGCTGTTCGACCCGCGCGACGGCGCGGCCATCGTGGTCGCCGGCCGTGCCGCCGACGGGCGCCCGCTGGGCTTCCTCCAGCTGGTGCCGTGGGGCCTGGACGGCGCCAGCCTGGACGCGATGCGTCGTGAGCCGGACGCGCCGGCGATCCTCAACGACTTCCTGATCGCCGAGGCGGCCATGCGGCTGCCCGGCCTCGGCGTGCGGCGCATGTCGCTCAACTTCGCCTTCCTGCGGGCGGTGCTGGAGGCCGGCGCCGCCGCCGACGCGCCGCTGGCGCCGCGGCTCGGCTGCCGGCTGCTGCGCGGGCTCTCGGGCGTCTTCCAGATCGAGTCGCTGTACCGCTTCAACAAGAAGTTCCAGCCGCGCTGGGAGCCCCGCTACCTCGCCTGCGAGGCGATGGAGGACCTGCCGCGGGTCGCCCTGGCCGCGCTGCGCGCCGAGGGCCTGCTCGCCCGCCCGGCAAGGGTGGGCCGCCCCTAGCGCGCAAGGCCGGTCCGCCCGGCATGGCATGCTGGGCGCCATGCGATCGACCGAGCCGCGGCAGCTCCCCGGCGCCTCCGCCACCACCGCCCGTCTGGCCACCTACCGCTGGGGCCTGGCGCTGGTCGGCGTCACCGCGGTGTGGGGCGCGACCTTCGTGATGGTCCGCGACGCGGTCGCCGCCATCCCGCCGTTCGCCTTCATCGCCTACCGGTTCCTGGCCGCCGCCGCGCTGCTGGCCGTGCTGCGGCCGCGGACGCTGGCCCGGCCGCGCCGCGGCGTGCTGGTCGCCGGGGTGGTGGCGGGGGTCGCGCTGTTCGCCGGCTACGGCTTCCAGACCGTGGGCCTGCAGTACACCACCGCCTCCAACGCCGGCTTCATCACCGGCCTCGCGGTGGTGCTCACGCCGCTGCTGGCCGCCGCGCTGCTGCGCGAGCGGCCCGGGCTCGGACCGGCGGTGGGCGCGGCGCTGGCGTTCGCCGGGCTGGCGCTGCTGTCGTTGCAGACCCTCGAGGTGCGCCGCGGCGACGCGCTGGTGTTCGGCTGCGCGGTCGCCTTCGCCGCCCACATCCTGCTGCTGGGCCGCTTCGCGCCGCGCTACCCCAGCTACCAGCTCGCGGTGGTGCAGCTCGGCACGGTCGGCGTGCTGTCGCTCGGCTGGGCGGCGGTGACCGGGGACCTCGCGGCGCCGTCGGGCACCCAGGTGTGGCTCGCCCTGGCGGTCACCGCGGTGCTGGCCTCGGCGGCCGGCTTCCTGGTGCAGACGCGCGCGCAGCGCGAGGTGTCGCCCACCAACACCGCGGTGATCCTCACCATGGAGCCGGTGTTCGCCGGCCTGTTCGGCTTCCTGCTGGCCGGCGAACGGCTCCAGGCGCGCGGCTGGGCCGGCGCATGCTGCATCCTTGCGGGCATGCTCGTGGCCGAGCTGGCACGCCCGTCGAAGCTGCCGGGCCGCGCCGACGAGGCCTTCGAGTAAGCCACCACCGACCACCGAGGAGCGACCATGATCCGGGCCCATGTGTTCCGCAAGGGTCGGGAAGTGACCGACGTCGAGCTCGACGCGCTCTCCGAGGTGCGCACCGAGACGGGCACGCTCATCTGGGTGGACATGGTCTCCCCCACCAGGGCCGAGCTGGTCAAGATGGCCGAGGAGTTCTCCATCCACGACCTCGCGCTGGAGGACTGCCTGCACCCGCATCAGCGGCCCAAGCTGGACGAGTACCCAGAGCACGTGCTGCTGGTCGCCTATGGCGCCAAGGTCGCCCCGGAGAGCGACCGGGCGTCGCTGCACGAGGTCGAGGTGCTCGCCGGCAAGGGCTGGGCGATCACCGTCCACGGCGGCCGGCCGCTGAACACCGAGGAGACCGCCCGGCGCATCCGCGGCCACCCGGAGCTGTTCCGCTCCGGCTCGGGCTTCCTGCTGTACGTGATCCTCGACGAGCTGGTCGACAGCTTCTTCCCGGCGCTGGACCTGATCGGCTCGCAGGTGGAGGACCTCGAGAGCCAGATCTTCGACAGCCGCCCCAGCAACGTCTCCGCCACCATCTATGAACTGCGCAAGGAGCTGATCGCGGTGCGCCGGGTCTGCGGGCCGATGCGCGACGCCATGGTGGTGCTGCTGCGGCGCGACCTCGACATCTTCAGCCGTGAGGCGCGGCGCTACCTGCAGGACGTCTACGACCACCTGATCCGGGTGGTCGAGCAGGTGGAGGACTACCAGGACCTCACCTCGAGCGCCATCGACGTCAACCTCAGCATCGCCTCCAACCGGGTCAACGAGGTCGCCAAGACGCTCACCGCCTACGCCGCCATCTTCGCCGCGGTCACCCTGGTCACCGGCATCTACGGGATGAACTTCCTGCACATGCCCGAGCTCCAGTGGCGCTACGGCTACGCCTGGGCGCTGGGCCTGATGGTCGCGCTGGCGGCCGCCCTGTGGGTCTACTTCCGCCGCAAGCACTGGCTCTGAGCGCCGCGGCTCACGGCAGGGGACGGAGGGCCTCCTCGATCCCGGAGGCGCACGCCGGCCCCTCGCCGAGCCGGGCGCGGATGATCCCCTCCCGGTCGATCACGAAGACCCACGGCTCGCTGGCGAGGCCCCAGGCGCGGTACAGCGGCGCCGGCCGGCCGCCGGGCGGGCCCTCACACCAGGCTGTCGAGCCAGGCCTGGCGGAGGTCGGCGTAGCGGCCGGTGGCGCGGACCAGCTCGTCGGGGCGGCCGTCCTCGACCACCACGCCGTGGTCGAGCACCAGCACGCGGTCGGCGATCTCCACGGTCGACAGGCGGTGGGCGATGATCATCGCGGTCCGCTCGGCGAGGATGGTGCGCAGGGCGCGCTGGACCTGCCGCTCGCTCGGCACGTCCAGCGAGGAGGTGGCTTCGTCCAGCACCAGCACGGCCGGGTCGGCCAGGAACGCCCGCGCGAACGCCACCAGCTGCCGCTGGCCGGCGGACAGGCGCCCGCCGCGCTTGCGCACGTCGGTGTCGTAGCCGTTGGGCAGCGCGGCGATGAACTCGTGCGCGCCGATCGCCCGCGCGGCCCGCTCGATCTCGGCGCGGGAGGCGCCCGGCCGGCCGAAGGCGATGTTGTCGGCCACCGTGCCGCTGAACAAGAAGCTCTCCTGGGTGACGATCACCACCGCGCGGCGCAGGTCGCGCTCGGACAGGCGGCGCAGGTCGACGCCGTCGAGGGTGACCTCGCCCTCCACCGGGTCGTAGAAGCGCGCCAGCAGGCGGGCGATGGTGGTCTTGCCGGCGCCGGTCGCGCCGACCAGCGCGACCGTCTGGCCGGCGGGGATCTCCAGCTCCAGGTGCGGCAGCACCGGCGGGCCGTCGCGGTAGGCGAAGCGCACTCCGCGGAAGCGGACCGCGCCGGCGGGCGCCTCCAGCGGCACCGGCCGCTCCGGCTCGGCCACCGATGGTGGTTCCTCCAGCACGCCGGCGAGCTTCTCGACCGCGGCGCCGCCCGATTGGAGCGAGTTGTAGAACTGGCTCAGCTCCTGCATCGGGTCGAAGAAGCGCCGCAGGTACAGCAGGAAGGCCGCCAGCACCCCGACGGTCATGCGGCCGTCCAGCACCCGCTGCCCGCCGTAGAGCAGCACCACCGCGATGGTGGTGTTGCCCAGCAGCTTGATGGTCGGCCCGTAGATCGCCAGCAGCTGGTAGGAGCGGCCGTTGGCGGCCCGGTAGCGCTGGTTGAGCCCGTCGAAGATCTCCTGGTTGCGCGGCTCCCGGCGGAACGCCTGCACCGCGCGGATGCCGCCGAGCGACTCGGTGAAGTGGACGATCACCAGCGCGATCGCCTCGCGGGTGTGCCGGTAGGCCGCGGCCGAGCGGCTGCGGAACCACAGCGAGAGCCACACCAGCAGCGGGAACAGCGCCAGCGTCACCAGGCCGAGCGGCAGGTCCAGCAGCAGGATGATCACCGCGATGCTGAGGATCGACAGCACCGCGGTGGCCAGGTCCTCCAGGCCGCCGTCGAGCACCTCGCTGATCGCGTCCATGTCCGAGGTGAGCCGCGAGATCACCCGCCCCGAGGTGTAGCGCTCGTGGAACGACAGGCTGAGCCGCTGGAAGTGGTCGAACACGCGGGTGCGCAGGTCCAGCAGGACCTCCTGGCCGAGCCGCCCGACCAGCAGGAAGAACAGCCGCAGGGTGGCGCCCTGGAGCAGCGCCGCGGCCACCAGCAGCCCGACGATCAGCGCCAGCGGGCGCGCGTCGCCGGCCACCATCGGCGGGATGCCGCGGTCGATGCCGACCTTGACCAGGTAGGGGCCGGCCATGGTGGCGGCGTTGCTGACCAGCACCACCGCCACCGCCTGGACGAGCAGCCGGCGCCGCGGCCGCAGCACCGCGGCGAGCAGCCGGCGGCTGCGCGCCCGCAGCAGGACCGCCAGGCCGCCCGGCAGCTCGTCGGCGTCCTCGGCGGCGACCCCGCGCCACTGCTCCAGCGAGGCGCTCACGAGGCCGCCCGGGTGTCTTCGGCGAGCTCGTCGCCGGCGTCCTGGGAGAGGATCGCGCGGTAGGCCGGCACCGAGGCGAGCAGCTCCCGGTGGGTGCCGACCGCGGGGACGGTGCCGTCCTGGAGCAGCGCCACCCGGTCGGCCAGCGCCAGGGTGGACGGCCGGTGCACCACCACCAGCCCGGTGGTGCCGGCCAGCACGCGCGCCAACGCCTCCTCGACCAGCGCCTCGGTGTGCACGTCCAGCGCGGACAGCGGGTCGTCCAGCACCAGCACCCTCGGCCGCGCCAGCACCGCGCGGGCCAGCGCGAGGCGCTGCCGCTGCCCGCCGGAGAGGCTCAGGCCCTGTTCGCCGATGCGGGTGTCCAGGCCCCAGGGCAGCTCCTCGACGAACTCGGCCCTGGCCACCTCGAGCGCGGTGGCGATCTCCCGGTCGGTGGCGTCGGCCACGCCCAGCATGAGGTTCTCGCGCACGCTGGCGGAGAACAGGATCGGCTCCTCGAAGCCCACCGCCACCGCCGTGCGCAGCGACTCGAGCCGCAGGTCGCGCAGGTCGTTGCCGTCCAGCGTGATGCGGCCGGAGGTGACGTCGTAGAGCCTTGGCACCAGCGACACCAGGGTGGTCTTGCCCGACCCGGTCGCGCCCACCAGCGCGAGCGTCTCGCCGGGCTCGATCTCCAGGTCGATGCCGTGCAGCACCGGCCGCTTGGCGCCCGGGTAGCGGAAGCCGACGCCCTCCAGTCGCAGCCTGCCCTGGACCGCGCCGAGCGCGACCGCGGCCGGCCGGTCGGCGATCCCGACCGGCGTGTCGAGCACCTCGTAGACGCGCTCGGCGGCGGTGGCGGCCTCCTGTCCGATGGCCAGGATCCAGCCGAGCGCGTCGATCGGCCAGACGAGCTGGAGCTGGAGGGACAGGAAGGCGATCAGGCCGCCGAGGCTCAGCAGGTCCTTGGCGACCGCCAGCGCGCCGATGCACAGCACGATCGCCAGTGCGAGGTTCGGGATCACGTCGAGCAGGGTCCAGAAGCGCGCGCGCAGCCGCACCGCGTCCATCCAGGAGCCGGCCAGCAGCTCGGCCGCGGCGCCGAAGCGGGCGTTGACCAGCTCGCGGCGGCCGAAGGACTTGACGATCCGCACGCCGCCGGCCGACTCCTCGACCACCGTGGCGAGGTCTCCCTGCTGGTCCTGGACCCGCCGCGAGATCTCGAAGTACCGCCGGGTCCAGCGCCGCGAGATCGCGGCGATCGGCAGGGTGGAGACCAGCACGACCAGGCCGAGCGGCACCGACAGGCGCAGCAGCAGCACCATCACGGTCGCGTAGGTCAGCAGGTTGACGACCAGGAAGATGAGCCCGAAGCCGATGAAGCGGCGGATCACGCCGAGGTCGGTGACCGCCCGGGACAGCAGCTGGCCAGACTGCCAGCGGTCGTGGAACGCCACCGGCAGGCGCTGGAGGTGGCGGTAGAGGTCGCCACGGATGGCGGTCTCCATGCCGAGCACCGCGGTCGACTGGATCCAGCGCCGCACGAAGGTGAGGAAGGCCTCGACCGCGCCGAGGCCGAAGGCGACCAGCGCCAGCGGCACCAGCAGGCTGCGCTCGCCGCGCGCCACCGGGCCGTCGACGATCGCCTTGGTGATCAACGGGATGACGATCCCCGCGCCGACCCCGAGCAGAGCGGCGGTGAACATGGTGAGCATCTGGCCGCGGTATGGCCGAACGTAGGACCGGGTGCGCCACAGTGCCTGCAGCCGATGCGATCCCCTCGTTGGTCCCACAACCGGACCATACAGCGACACGACCCCCGAAGCACCCGAATTACTGTGGGCCCGAGAGCCGTTCGGTGGAGGCGATCTCGGCGCGGGTCCCTGTCCGATGCGGAGGGGAGCTCGCTCCCTCCCACGCCCCCCCAGGAGCGCCTGTGCCATGGGAACCGCGCCGATGCCATGGGAGCCGCGTCAGCAACGCCGGCCAGTCGACCAGCACGATCAGCACGGTGGCGGCCATCGGCCAGTAGTTGAGCCGCATGGCGGCCCAGATGCCGGCGTGCAGGGCGAGCACCGCGGGCACCAGCACCCAGCGCAGCCGGGGACGCCACAGCACCAGCGGAAGGCACAGCTCGGTCGCCAGCGTGCCGGCCGCCAGCAGGTGCGCCAGCCAGGGCCGGTCGGCGACGAACAGCGCGATCTGGTTGGCGTGCCCCTGGGCGTCGCTGGAGGCGTAGAGCACCCAGCGGAGGTTGCCACTGGTGACCCAGGCGGGCCCGGCGTGCAGCAGCTTGGCGAAGCCCGAGAAGAAGTAGGCGCCGGCGACCACCACCATGGCGGTGCGGACCGGCCAGCCGAAGCGCCAGGAGGCCGCCGGGACGCCCCCGCCGCCGCGCCGGGCGTCCAGCGACCAGGCCGCCCCGGCCGCCGAGGGCACCAGCGGCAGCAGCGACAGCAGCAGCAGCACGTCGTTGTGGACCGTCTTGCCGAGGCTCGAGGTCATCGCGATCAGCGGCAGCGCGGCCAGCCAGGCGACCGGCAGGGTGACCCTGGTGAGCAGGCCGAGCGTGGCGAGCGCCGCCGCGGTCGCCGCCACCACCTGGACCGGCAGGACCAACGCCGGCGGCGGCATCGACGGCAGCAGCTTCATGAACGAGATCGGCCGGAACAGCGCCGCCGGCTGGTGCGCCAGGTCCAGGTAGGGCCCGAACGCCAGCCGCAGCGCCAGCACCGCGCAGAGCCCGATCCGCAGCGCCGCCAGGCGCCGCGGATCGCCCGGCGCGAACAGCCAGGCCTCGGCCCGCGTGGCCCACGACCGGATGCGGGTGGCCGGGGGCGCCTCGCCGGCCGGGGCGCGCCTAGCCACCCGGCCCTCCCGACGCCCGCACGGTGCCGTCGCGGCAGGTGAAGCGCAGCTCGCGCGTGCCGGGGGCGGCGCGGTCGCCGGCGCGGCGCGAGACGTCGGTCTCCAGGCGGTAGACCCGTACCTGGCTGACGTCGCGACCGAGCGCGCGCACGCCGTCCGCCCAGGCGGCGCAGACCGCCACCTGCTCGGCCGGGCGCAGGCCGGCGAAGCCCTTGAGCACCTGCACGTCGCCGCGGTAGCGGACCGGCAGCTCGCCCCAGGGGACCGGCTGCTCGCGACCACCCGCGTCGACCGTCGCCGCCTGCCAGCTCACCTGCCTGGCCGCGCGCGCGTCGGCGAACAGCCGCCAGCCGGTCAGCGGCCAGGCCTCGATCCCGAACACCCCTGCGATCACGAACAGGGCCAGGAACGTCCAGACGAAGCGCCGCGTCCACGGCGCCACCGGCTCCGCCCCGGTCGCGGCCCGCATCAGCCCCGGGTGATCTCGCCGCGCGGGCCGGGGGTGGGCCGCGCCTCGACGGTGCCCTTGTAGGCGACCGCCTGGACGTGGACGACCGGGGCGTCCGGCGGGAGGTCGTCGTCGGGCACCTGGTCGTCCCAGTGGCCGCCGTAGGAGTAGCCGCGCACCTGCACGCGCACTCCGGGGGGCACCAGGATCTCGACGCGGCCCTTGTAGGCCACGGCGGTGATCGCGGTCGAGGCGGCGCTCAGCTCGGCGGCGCGCAGGTCGACCTCGCAGGCGCCCTTGTAGGCGACCGCGTTGAGCCGCTCGGGCACGCGCCAGCGCCCGCGCCGCTGGACGCCGCCCTTCATCGCCAGCAGCAGCCGCCCGGTGGGCTGCGGCTCGACCGTGGCGAGCGCGCCGGGACGGGGCAGGTCGGCCAGCAAGCGGTCGAGGTCGGCGCGGGTGCGGGCGGTCAGCGCCGAGCGCATCCGCTCGTCGAACTCCTGGTCGTCGATGCGTCCCTCGGCGAAAGCGACCTGGAGCCGCTCCACCGCCGTGTCGCGCTCCTTGTCGGAGGCCCGGATCGCCGGGGTGGCCGGAGCCGGGGCCGGGGTGGCCGCGGCCGGCGGCCGCTCCTCTGGCGCCCGCGTCGGGTCAGGCTCGGCGGGCGGCGGCATCGATCCCCTCCTTTCGCAGCGACGCGGCCAGCGCGGTCGCGTCCACGTTTCCCCCGGACAGGATGACACCCGCGCGCTTGGCGCGGACCGCGCCGGTGCGCAGCGCGGCCAGCGGCAGCGCCGCGGTGGGCTCGATCAGCTGCTTGGTCCGCGACCACGCCAGCGCGAGGGTATCCAGCAGCTCAGCCTCGGTCACGGTGACGATCTCGTCGACCAGCCGCCGGATCACCTCGAACGGCCGCTCCCCCACCATCATCGAGCGCACCCCGTCGGCGATGGTCTCGGGCGGCGCGGGCAGGGAGACCCGGTGGCCGGCGGCCAGCGAGTCGCGCGCGTCGGCGGCCGCCTCCGGCTCGACCCCGATCACCCTGGTGCCCGGCGAGCGGCCCTTGACGGCCGCGGCGGTGCCGCTGATCAGGCCGCCCCCGCCGACCGGGACCAGCACCACCTCGGGCTCGCCGACCTCCTCCAGCAGCTCCAGCGCGGCGGTGCCCTGGCCGGCCATGACGTCGAGGTCGTCGAACGGGTGGACCAGGTGCAGGCCCCGCTCGGCCGCCAGGCGCAGCACCACCTGCTCGCGGCTGGCCGGCGTGACGCCCTCGGTGATCACCTCGGCGCCGTACGCGCGGGTGGCGGCGACCTTCGCGGGGTTGGAGTCGGACGGCATCACCACCACCGCCCTGGCGCCGGTCTCGGAGGCGGCCAGCGCCACCGCCTGGGCGTGGTTGCCCGAGCTGACCGCGATCACGCCCCTGGCGCGGGTCGCCGGGTCCAGCGACAGCAGCGCGTTGAACGCGCCGCGGGCCTTGAAGGCGCCGACCCGCTGGAGGTGCTCGCCCTTGGCCAGCACCTCGCAGCCCAGCTCGGCGTCGAGCAGGTGGGAGTGGAACACCGGGGTGCGGTGCACCCGCCCGGCGATGCGCGCGGCGGCGGCCTCGACGTCGCCGAGCCCGATGGGCGTGCCGTCCGGCGCGCTCATCCGGCCGCGGCCACGATCGCCTGGGCGGCCCGGTCGGCGTCGTCCGCGCCCACCTCGTAGTGGAACACCAGCCGGACCTGGTCGGGCGAGTTCGCGCCGGCCAGCACCCCCAGGTCGCCCAGGCGCTTGACCAGCCCGGGCGCGTCGGTGCCGAAGGCGCCGGCGGCCAGCACCACCATGTTGGTCTCGACCGCGTCGAGCTCCACGCTGCCTGGCACCGCCGCGGCCACGGTCGCGGCGGTGCGGCAGGCGTTGTCGTGGTCCTCGGCGAGCCGCTCGACCATCTGCTCCAGGGCGACCAGCGCGGCGGCGGCCAGCACGCCCGACTGGCGCATGCCGCCGCCGAGCAGCTGGCGCTCCTCGCGGGCGCGCTCGATCAGGTCGCGGTCGCCGATCACCGCCGAGCCGACCGGCGCGGCCAGCCCCTTGGAGAAGCACACCGAGAGGCTGTCGAACAGCGCGCCGTAGCGGTCCAGCGGCACGCCGCTGGCCACGTGGGCGTTCCAGATGCGCGCGCCGTCGCAGTGCAGCGGCAGCCCACCGCCGTCGGCGACCGCGCGGAGCTGCTCCAGCGTCGCCAGCGGCCAGACCGCGCCACCGCCGCGGTTGTGGGTCTGCTCGACCGCGATGGCGCTGGTCGGGGCGCCGTACTCGGCGGTCCGCAGGCGCGCGCGGACGTCGGCGGGGTCCAGCCGGCCGCGCGGGCCGGTGAGCGTGTGGAACTGGATGCCGCTGAGCCTCGCCCCGGCGCCGCTCTCGTGCCACAGCACGTGGTTGTCCTCGTGGGCGATGCAGACCGTGCCCGGCGGGGCGGCGAGCCGCAGGCAGATCTGGTTGCCCATCGTGCCGGACGGCACGAACAGCGCGGCCTCGCGGCCGAACCGCTCCGCCACCGCCGCCTCGAGCCGCATGGTGGTCGGGTCCTCGCGGTGGAGGTCGTCGCCGACCTCCGCGTCGGCCATGGCCCGGCGCATGGCCGGGGTGGGCCTGGTCAGGGTGTCCGAGCGCAAATCGATAGCCATGGCCCGATTGTGACACCGATACTGTCGGGGCCGGCCGCCCGCCTTGCGGCTGCCGGGGCGGCCGCCCGCCAGCCCGGCGCCGGCGGCGCTACGCTCGTGCGAGAATCTGCCGTCACCGCCGACCGAACCGACCATGAGGTGCCATGCCCGTCCACTCGGAGACCCTGGAGATCACCGGCCACGTGATCGACTCGATGCTGTTCACCCGCATCCTGGACCAGGTGCGCGAAGCGCTCTGCGACTACGAGATCGTCGAGTTCCGGGTGGGGCGGACGCAGGCTGACCCGTCGTACGCGCGGCTGGTGGTCAAGGCCGACCGTCCGGCGCAGCTCGAGCATCTGGTCGGCTCGCTGATGGGGCTCGGCATGACCCGGGCAGAGGCGGGCGAGGCCAAGCTGGTGCCCGCCGAGATGGACGGGGTCCTGCCGGACGGCTTCTACTCCTCGACCAACCTCGAGACCGAGGTGCGCGTCGGCGGCGAGTGGTACGAGGTCGAGCACCCCGAGATGGACTGCGCCATCGTGGTGGCCCACGGCCACGCCCGCACCGTGCCCATGAGCGACGTGCGCCAGGGCGACCCGGTGGTGGTCGGCAGCCTCGGGATCCGGGTGCAGCCGCGCGACCGCGGCCGCGCCGGCGAGGTCTTCGAGTTCATGTCCTCGCAGGTCTCCAGCGAGAAGCCCCAGCAGCTGATCGTCCGGCGCGTCGCCGAGGCGATGCGCGAGACCAAGCGCCGCGGCGAGAAGATCCTCTGGGTCGCCGGGCCCGCGGTGATCCACACCGGCGCCGCCCCGGCGACCGTGCGGCTGATCGAGGCCGGCTACCTCGACCTGCTGTTCGCCGGCAACGCCCTGGCCGCGCACGACATCGAAGGCGCCATCTACGGGACGTCGCTGGGCGTCAACCTCTCGGAGGGCGTCGGCGTCGAGCACGGCCACGAGCACCACATCCGCGCGATCAACGCCGTGCGCCGCTGCGGCTCGATCGCCAAGGCGGTCGAGCAGGGCGTGCTCACCTCGGGGATCATGCACGCCTGCGTGCAGCACGGCGTGGACTTCGTGCTGGGCGGCTCGGTGCGCGACGACGGGCCGCTGCCCGACACCATCACCGACGTGATCGAGGCCCAGCGCGCCATGCGCTCGCTGCTTCCGGGCGTCGGCTACGCCCTGATGGTGGCGACCATGCTGCACTCCATCGCCACCGGCAACCTGCTGCCGGCCTCGGTCCCGCTGGTCTGCGTCGACATCAACCTGTCGACCGTCACCAAGCTCGCCGACCGCGGCTCCACCCAGGCCACCGGCGTGGTCACCGACGTCGGGCTCTTCCTCGGCGCCCTCGCCGACGAGCTGGTCCCCTGACCCGCCGTCTCAGCAATCGCGCAGGGCCGTCAGGCGCAGCCTCGGGGCGCTCCCCGCTCCGGCCGCGATCGCGGCGAAATGGCGCACGAACGCCGAGTCGCGCCCGCTGCTCGCCGGCACATATGCGGGCGGCCGCACCTGGACCACGAGCGGCGTCCCCCCGGCAACCGTCTCGCCGTTGGGAAACGGGCGGCCGTCCGCCCACAGCTCGTAGAGGTCGGTGACGTCGAAGCGTACCCATCCCGGGCGCGGCGGCACGTTCGCGATCCCGCGCGGCCGGATGGCGACGTACGCGGATGGCGCCTCGGTCCCGTCGAGCCGCCCGGACACCAGCGCCGGCCGCTTGACGCCGTAGACCGCCAGCGTCCCATTCTCGCCGCCACTCCCGTCGAGCACGCGGAGCTCCAGCTCGACCCTGCGCAGGCAGGCGGTCGAGGTCCGCGCGACCGGCAATACCAGGACGAAGGTCGACGCGGCTGCGTCAGGCGCGTCGTCGGGAAGGTTGGCGGTGAGCACCCGCGGTGCCGCCTGGCGGCCTCGCCCCTCCTCGAACTGGTAATTGGCCGACGCCCGGGTCACCGAGACGCGTGTCGGCACCGGCCGCCGGGTGGTCGAGCTTGCCGCCGACCGGCCGGTATCGGGCGGGTTCAACGACACCGTGCACCCGGCGGTCGACAGCGCCACCACGAACGCCGCCACCCGGAATGGCGTCACGGCGCACCATCGAGCGCGAGCATGCTACGGCTTGTCGAAGCGTTGCTCGTCGGCGTGGTCGGAGAGGTACTCGACGTAGCGGGCCTTGAGGAGCTCGGCGACCTCGGGGCTGGCGGCCTCCTGGCGGAAGTGGGTCACCAGGTGGACCAGCTCGGTGACCGCATGGATCGGGTTCTCGGCCGCCCAGTCGGTGTTGATGGTCTGCGTGTCGGGCAGGAACTTGCTCAGGTCCCAGAGGAACTCAAGGTCGCGGCGCTCCCTGGCAAGGTGCAGCGCCCAGTCGCGCAGCGTGGTGACGGGCTGCGACTCGAGGAAGGCGCGGTATTCGTCATTGCGCGCATCGGTGGTCATGGCCGGGCATTGTAGAACGCCCGTCACGGATCCGCGCTGCGCGCCATCGCCGCCTTCTGTGACCGCAGGGTCATCCAGGCGCGGCACCGATCCATGACCGGCGTTCTAGCCGATCGAGCGCTTCTGTGGCGTGACCACCTGAAGGCTGGGCTCGGCGGGCAGGGCGAAGCTGAACAGCGAGCCGCTGCCCAGCCGGCTCGACACCCAGATGCGGCCGCCCATCGCCTCCACCAGCCGCTTGGCCAGGTAGAGTCCGAGGCCCGCGCCGCCCTGCTCGCGGGTCAGGTAGTGGCCGCCGCGCTGGAAGCGCTCGAAGATGCGCGACTGCTCGTCCAGCGAGATGCCGGGCCCGGAGTCGCGCACCTCGAAGACCACCTCGCGGCCCTGCGGCACCAGCCGGACCTCCACCGGCTCGTGCGCGGGCGAGTAGCGCAGCGCGTTGGACAGGAGGTTCGCCAGCACCTGGTCGGTCCGCATCCAGTCGCCGCGGCAGTAGACCGCGTGGTTGGGCGCGACCAGGGTCACCACGCGGTCCGGGTCCTCGCTGGTGAACCGCTCCACCACCTGCCGGACCAGGTCGATCGCGTCGATCGCGGTGGAGTCCACCAGCCCGGCGCCGGTCTCCAGGCGGGTCACCTCCAGGAGGTCCTCGATCAGCCGCTCGAGCCGCTGCGCCTGGACCAGCATCAGCTTGTAGTACTCGTTACGGCGGTCCTGGGTGAAGTCGCGGTCCTCCCGCAGCAGGGTCATCAGGAAGCCCTTGATCGGCGTCAGCGGGGTGCGCAGCTCGTGCGAGACGCTGGCGACGAAGTCGGCTTTCAGCTCGTCGGTCTGCCGCTCCCGGGTGACGTCCCGCACCACCACCACGTCGGCGTCCATCTCCCCGTCGGACCCGACGATCGGCGCGTGCGCGTAGCGGATCCAGCGGGCCACGCCGTCCTTGTTGAGCACCGAGGCGTCGCGGACCTCCTCCTGCCCGGACTTGGCGGCCGCCAGGATCGGGCAGTCCGCCGCGCACATGTCGACCCCGTTGCCGTCGCGGGCGCGCAGCAGGTTGAAGCACTTCTGCCCGATGGCCTCCTCCTCGGAGTAGCCGGTCAGCGACACCATCGCCGGGTTCCAGGAGCGCACCGCCCGGTCCGGCCCGACGGTGTAGATGCCGTCGGTGGAGTGGCCGACGATGTCGCGGAGCGTGGCGCGCTCGTTCTCCGCCTCGCGGTACAGGGCCTCGTTGCGCAGCGCGGCAGCGCCCTGGTTCGCCAGGGTGAGCAGCGTCTCGCGGTCCTCGGTGGTGAAGTCCGGCTCGACCCGCGGGCCGTAGGCGACCGCGTAGCCGACCACGCGGCCCTCCGCCTCCATCATCACCGTGGCGGCGCGAGGCCAGCGCGAGCGGGTGACGTAGCCCTTGGCGGCCTGCTCCCAGGCGGCCGGCGAGTCAGTGACCGTCAGCCGGTCCGGGCCGCCCTCGGTGGAGATCACGTCCAGCGCGCCGTCGTCGGGCCGGCCGAGGAACACCGCGGCGCCCTCACAGTTCAGCACCTCGGCGACCTGGCCGACGAAGTCGCGCCAGGCGTCGACCTCGCCCATCCCCTTGGAGAGCGCCCGGCCGGCGGAGTAGAGCGAGTGCATGCGCTGGCCCTGCGCCAGCGTGCGGGCCCAGGCGCGATTGCCGAACAGGGTGAGGCCGATCGGGATGACCAGCAGCGGCAGCAGCACCTGGTCGTGGGCGAGCAGCGAGGCGATCAGCAGGCCGTAGGCGGTGCTGGCCGCCCAGTCGGCGGCCGCCACCGGCGCGGCGCGCAGCCACGAGGAGCGGAACGGCTGCGTCACGGACAGGCCGACGGCCAGGGTGACCATCGAGTAGTTCACCAGGAAGAAGGCCACCATCCCGATGACCCAGGCGAAGGCGAGCGAGGGCCGGAACGGGGTACCGGAGCTGGCCGTCAGGCCGAACGGGTGCCAGCGGCCCACCAGGTCGAGCACCAGCGCGGTCAGCGCGGCCGCGGCGGCGGTGGACAACATGTACTGGAGGACGTTGAAGAGCCGCTTGACCAGCGACGGCTCGGCGAGGATCTGGCTCGCGGCGATGCCGACCACGGTGGCGACCACCAGCAGCGGCAGGTCGATGAAGACGATGCCGAGGACGACCACCAGGTCGGTGACGCCCATGGCGACCCGGTGGTTGCGCACCGGCACGCGGACCACGAAGCGCTCGGCCAGCACCAGGCCGGCCGCGTAGGCGACCGGCTGCCAGAGGCTCCGCCAGTCGCGGGCGGCGACCTGCCGGACGGCGTCGGGCAGGAGGGCCGCGACGATGGCCACGCCGACGCAGGCGCTGGCGAGGACGAACAGCCAGACCCTGCGGGGCACCACGTTCCGGGCGCTGGACGGTAGGGGCGTGGCGGTCACGGCGGCCACGCGCCCCCCGGGTCCGCGCCGCTCAGGCGGCGCCCAGTTCCCGCAACCGCGCCCAGGTCACCGAGGCCACCGGCTTGGCCCAGGTCACCGAGGCCACGGGACGTGCCCAGGTCACCGACGCCTTCGGGTGAGCCCAGGTCACCGACCCCTTCGGCCGCGCCCAGGTGACCGATGCCTTGGGACCAGCCCAGGTCACCGACCCCTTCGGCTTGGCCCAGGTCACGGACCCCTTCGGCTTGGCCCAGGTCACCGAGGCCTTGGGGCGGGCCCAGGTGACCGACGCCACCGGGTGGGCCCACGTCGCGGAGGCGGCGGTGGGGGCTTGACGGGAGGGGAAGGTGGAGGCCACCTGAGGGGACCATGCGGTTGAGGCTACTTGACCGGAGCACGTCGCGGAAGCCCCGTTCTTGTGCAAAGTCGCCGAGGCCCCTACCGGGGTTGCGGCGGACACCATTGGACGGACAACAGTCACGTGATTCCTCCCTGCATCCCATCGCGAAGTGGGACCATGCGGCGCTGACGGGTGGTGAGATCGGGATTTTCCTTTGGCCCGCGCGTTTTTGCAAAGCGGAAGCGGCAGAGAAACGCACCAAATTGGCGCGCCGAGATACCTAGACCGGATTTCCTAGTCACGAATGACATCCCCTCTGGCCTGGGCGGATGGGGCAGGCGTCGATTGCCTGACTCTGCGGTTCTGTCGCCGGATTGTCGCGCTGGAGAAGTGACGCTAGCGCAGTGCCGGCAATGAAGCGAGTAAGGCGCGGGTTCCGTCGGAAAAGCCTGGGTTGGTTTACTGATTGGAACGCGAAGCGGCGCTGCGACGAATGGAAAGTTCGGACGCCGACGCCAAGAGCGTACGCATGCGCAAAGCCGGACCTCCCACGAAGGCGAGCACGCACCAAACGGCGCCCGCCCCGCCGAGCTCGGCCAGCCGCCGGACGACGCTGTCGCCGTCGCCCGCGAGCACCCGCGCGAGCTCCTCGGGCGCGCGCTCGGCCCCCCAGCGCTCCAGCATCGCGCGCGCCTCCGCCGCGTCCTCGGCGACCAGCACCTGGCCGCCCCAGCTGGGTTCGATCGCCGCGGGGTCGCGGCCGCTGTCCTCGGCGGCGCGGCGGACCTCGGCGATGCCGGCGGCGAGCTCGTCGGGGTGCAGGCCCCAGCCGTTCCAGCCGTCGGCGACCCGCCCGGCCAGACCGTGGGCGCGGTGACTGGTCCCACCGACCCAGACCGGCGGCGCCGGCGTCCCACCCAGTGGACCGCGCAGCGCGTCGATGGCGCGCAGCAGCTCGGCGCCGCGCTTGGTGGGGTCGACGTGATAGGGGATGCCGAAGGCCTCGTTCTCGGGGCGGTTGCCGGCGTCGCCGGTGCCGATCCCCACGATCGGTGGCGCCCCGGCCACCGACCCGACCGTCCTCGCCATGTGCGCCAGCAGCGCCGACGACCGCAACCCCGCCCGGGTCACCAGCGTCCCGAGCCGGAAGGGCTCGTGGCTGGCGGCCGGCGCGGGACTGGGGGCCTGGGAAGGCCGGGAGGCCCGTCCGGCCCCGCCCGGGCCCGCCGTGCCGGCCGCCTCCGCCGCCAGGGTGCCCAGGCGGCCGGCGAGGGCGGCGAGAGTGGTCCAGCACTCCAGGGCCGGACGGTCGGGCTGGCCGAGCGGCCAGAGGTGGTCGAACAGGAAGCCGCCGGAGTAGCCGAGGTGGTAGCTGTGCTCCAGCGCCTCGACCGTGGCGCGGGCGTCCGAGCGGAACTGCGGCAGTGTGACCGCCAGCGCCGGGAGGGCCGCCACGGCGGGTTCAGCCTCCCGCCCGCAGCGCCAGGCTGGCGGCGCCGACCATGCCGGCGTCGGCGCCCAGCCGCGCCGGCACCACCGGCGGCAGCTCGCGGTGCACCAGGCCGAAGGCGTAGCGCTCCATGCTGGCCCTGGCCGGCTTGAGCAGCAGGTCGCCGGTCTGCACCAGTCCCCCGCCGATCACCACCAGCTCGGGATCGAAGACCGTCACCAGGGAGCCGATGCCCACCCCGAGCCAGAAGCCCAGCCGGTCGAACAGCTGGACCGCGGTGGCGTCGCCCTCCTGGGCGGCCTGGAAGACCAGCTCGCCGGTGACCTTCTCCGGGCCGCCGGCGAGCCGCGCCAGGCGCCCGCCCGGGTCGGCCTCGGCCGCGCGGCGGCCGGCGCGGCCGAGCGCGGAGCCGGAGGCCATCGCCTCGAGGCAGCCGACGTTGCCGCAGTCGCAGGGGTCGCCGTCGGGGTCCACGGTCATGTGCCCGACCTCGGCGCCGAGCCCTGAGCTGCCCCGGTAGACGTGCCCGTCGAGCACCAGCCCGCCGCCGATCCCGGTGCCGACGGTGAGCAGCACCATGTGGTCGCTGCCCGCGCCGGCCCCGTGCCGCGCCTCCGCCCAGGCGGCCGCGTTGGCGTCGTTGTCGACCACGGTCGGCAGGCCGGTCGCCTCGTAGAGCAGGCGCCGCAGCGGCAGTTGCCGGTAGGCGTTGTGCGGCGCCCAGCGGATCCGGCCGCTGGGCCACTCGACCAGCCCGGCCGCGCCGACGCCGATGGCGTCGACCGTCGGCTGACGCCCGCGCAGCACCTCGATGACTTCGCGCATCGCCGAGATGGTGGCGCGCTCCTCGCCCATCGGGGTGGGCACCAGGGCGCGGTCGACGATCACGCCGTCGGCCGTGACCACCCCGGCGGCGATCTTGGTGCCGCCGATGTCGATGCCGATCGCCCGCCGGGCGCGCGGGTCGGGCGGCAGCGCCGCGTCCGTGGCGGACAGCCGGGCGGTGCCCCTCTGCTCAGGTTCCATCGGGTCCAGCCAGCTCACCCCCATCGTGGCCATGCCGGCGGCTCAGTATCGCAGCACCGCTCCGACGCCACCGACCATCTCGAGCGCCTCGTCCGGGACCACCACGACGGTCGCGCCCTGGCGCATCGCCTCCTCGAGCGTCGGCTCGATCACGTCGTCCAGCTCCTCCGTGGCCGTCCCGCACGACGGGCACTCCAGCGCCAGGGCGAGCTGCCCGCAGCCCGGGCAGGTGGCCCCTGGCGAGGTCATCCTAGCGGCCGCCAGCACCGTCGCCAGTCGGTGCTGGCGCAGGGCCTCGAGCACCGGCCCGAGGCCGGCGGCGATCGACGGCGAGCCGGCCCCCTCGGTGACACGGCGGACCAGCGCGGCGTTGCGCGCCGCGGCGCGCTCGCCGGCGACCCGCTCCAGCACCTGCGAGACCTCCTGCCGGCTGGCGCCGACCGGCAGCCGCAGCTCGGCCACCACCCGGTCGGCCAGCTCTGACCGCAGGCGGCCGGCCAGGTCCCTGACCGCCGGCTCCGGCCCGGCGAGCACCAGCTCCAGCCCATCGATCGCGCGGAACGCCCGGTAGGCGGCCTCGGCGGAGCGCTTGGCGTGCTGCTGGGCGGCGGCGTCCGCGCGGCGGGCCAGGCGTGCCTGCGCCCAGCCGCCGCCGGAGGTCTGCGCCGGCACCTCGTCGACCACGCCGGGCAGCTCCTCCAGCTCGCCGAGCTGCTGCAGGAACAGCCGCGTGCGTCCCCGGTCAGTGAGCGCCAGGCCGAGCATCGCATCGGCGGCCAGGGCGGACTCCAGCGGCAGCAGCATCGGGCGGCGGCCGATGGCGCCGTGGTCGCCCAGCGGCAGCGGCAGGCGCAGCTGCTCGGAGAGCCCCAGCGAGCGGCTGGAGAAGCTGATCAGCTGCCTGGTGCTGCCGCGGTCGACCAGCCCGCCGACGCCGCGCAGGAAGTCGTCGAGGTCGGCGTCGACCGCGGCGCGCTCCTCCCGGTCGAGGCCCAGCCGGTTGGCGTCGGCGCGCACCGAGCGGACCAGGCGCTCGGCGGCGCGCAGCAGGTCGGGGCGCCTGGGACGGTCGCGGCCGCTGGTGTCGAGGTAGCAGCTCACCACCACCGGCCGCTCGGCCTGGACGGCACGCAGCATGCGGAACCGCTCGCTGAGGATCGATCGTAGGCGCACGGGTCCCCCTTCCCGTTCGTCGTTCGACCTGCCCGGCTCGGGCTCAGCCGATGTCGATGCGCTGGAGGCCGCCGGGCCGTCCCCCCTCCCCGGAGTCGGGCGGGTCGATCAGGGAGCGGAACGCCTCGAGCAGCTCGGCACCCGCCTTCAGCAGGTGCTCCATTGCCTCCGGCCGTGCCTGGCGGAGCGCCGCGACGCCCATGCACAGCGGGCAGACGACGCACTCCGGGATCGGCCCGGCCGCCTGGCTCTCCTCTTGCGTCAATGCCACCTCCTGAACGCCGTCGGGACGGCCTTCAGGCCGCCCGGGTGCTAGGGCCGCTCGCCGCCGGTGGCCTGGCCGGCCTCGGGAACCGCGAAGTGGACCACCAGGGTCCCCGCCCGGAGCGTGGCGCCGGCCACGTCGAGCGAGTGCAGCGCCTGGGGCAGCAGGATGTTGCGCTTGTACGAGCCGACCTTGACGTACAGCTCCTCGCCCTTGCGCAGCACGTCCAGATCGCCGCGGTCGGTGAACGGCAGGTCGACCCGCAGCGCATAGCCTCCCCCCTTCTCCTTGGTCACCCGCATCGGCTTGGTCCTGGCCAGCACGGAGGCGGGGTCGCGCTCCCCGTAGACCGTCTCGGCCACCGTGTCGAGCTGGTCGAGCCCGACCATCTCGGTGTCGAACAGCCGGCAGGTGAGGATCGGCAGTGGCGAGAACGACTCGGTGATGGTGCGGAAGTGGTCGGCCTGGATGTCCTTCCACTTCCCGAAGTAGGGATCGGTGACGTCGTCGGGCAGCAGGCGGTTGACCACCACCGCGTCCACCCGGTAGCCGAACAGCGACAGGTAGGTGTAGGTGCGGCGCGCCTCGGCGACGACCATCTTCTCGGGGTTGACCACCAGGCGGACGGTGGACGACTCGGGCTCGGCCAGCAGCGTGCGGACCCGCTCCAGGTTGCGGTACAGCCGCTCGACCGCGCTGAAGACCGCGTCGGAGGCGATCGGCGGCAGGTTGCCGAAGCGGCCCAGCAGCGGCCGCGCCACCGTAGCGATGCGCCGCGACGACGGGAACAGCCGGTCGATGTACCACGACAGCGCGTCGGGCAGCGACAGCAGGCGGAGCGTCTCCGCCGTGGGCGCGCAGTCCACCACCAGCAGGTCGTAGCGGCCCTGCTCGTGGTAGCGGTTGATGTCGATCAGGCTGAACAGCTCGTCGAGGCCGGGGATGACCGACAGCTCCTCGGCCTCGATCACGTCGGCTCCACCCCAGTTGAGCAGGCTGACCACGTAGTCCTGGATGGCCCGCCAGTTGGCCTCGAGCCGCGCCTGGCTGTCGATCTGCTCGGCCCACAGGTTCGGCGCCAGCTCGGTGGGCTCGCTGCCCAGCTCGGCGTCGAACGAGTCGGCCAGGGAGTGGGCCGGGTCGGTGGACATCACCAGGGTGCGGTGCCCGAGCTGGGCAGCGCGGGCGGCGGTCGCCGCCGCCACGGTCGTCTTGCCGACGCCGCCCTTGCCGGTGAACAACAGGATCCGCAATGACGCTCCCACTGGCTCTGGTCCGATGTGCGCGCCGCCTTCCGGGGGCACGCATCCCCTGGGCTCCGCAGCCTACGCCGAGCGAACCTGCCCGACAAAGGACCGCAAGCGGTCGGCGCGCAGCTCAGGCGCCTTCGACCCTGCGCTTCAGGTCGTTCAGCGCGGATCGCACGATCTGCTTGGCGGCCTGCCGCTTGACCAGCCCGGGCAGGGGCATGCCGAGCTCGACGTCGAGACGGTAGGTGACCCTGGTGGCGTCCTCGCCGTCGAGCGGCTCCAGCTCGTAGGAGCCGCTCAGGTCCTCGAGGGTGCCCTCGCGGTAGGTCCACGACACCCCGCCCGAGCGGGCGGCGTACCTGTAGGCGAGGGTGTACTCCGCCGACAGCACCGGCGTGCGCAGGTGGAAGGCGACCAGTGAGCCGCGGCCGTAGCGGTCCCGCTCGAGCACCTCGACGTCCTCCATGTTGGCAACCCACTCCGGGTAGGCCTGGAAGTCCGCGATCACCTCCATGATCTCCCTGGGGGTACCCAGGATGTCGATCGATCCTTCGGCGTGCTCTGCCATCGCCTACTCCACCGGGTGCTGGAGCATCCGACCGGTCGCCCGGAAGTGTCCCACGTTGACGAGCCGCGTCCGCCCGATCCGCATGCGGCTGACCCTCGGCTGGTGGACGTGGCCGAAGTACAGGTAGTCGGGCTGGTGCTCCTCGACGTAGTCGAGCAGCGCCTGGCTGCCCGGCTCGGGCCGGCCGGCGACCACGTCGAAGCAGAGGTCGTCGATGCGCGGCGGCATGTGCGAGCAGAGCACGTCCACCCTGGGAAGGCGCGCGACCTTGGTGGCGAACTCGCCCTCGGACACCTCGGAGAGGTGGGGCCGGGCGCCGCGGGGCAGACCGCCGCCCACGAAGCCGACGCGCATCCCGTCCACCTCGACCGCCTCGCCGTCGAGGTGCCGGACCCCTGGCCGCAGCAGGTCGCGGAACTGCTCGGGGAAATCGACGTTGCCGTGGGTCAGGTAGGTCCGGTCGGGGAACGCCGCGAACACCGCCTCGTACTGGGCACGGGAGGCGGCGCGCACCAGGCCGCGCAGCTCCGCCTCGCGACCGGCCATCCCCTGCCGCAGCACCTGGCCGGCCTCGTCGAAGCGGCCGGCGGTGCGCAGCTGCGCGAAGCGCCGGGTCGCCTCGGGTCCATAGACGTCCGCCATGATCCCCTGCAACGAGCGGTAGTCGATCAGGTTGAGGAGGTCGCCGCACACCAGCAGCACGTCCGCATCGGCCGCCTCGACGCGCAGGCGCTCCGCGGCGCCGTGGATGTCGGAAACGACCTTGATCCGAATGGCAGCTCTCCGGCGGACGACGCTCGGCCCTTCCAGGCGTGGAACCCCATGCTACGGCGGGAACGGGTGGAACCGCTTCCGATCGTCCACAGCCCCCTCGACGGCGCGGGCGGCGTTGTTCGGCCGACGTGGATACTTGATGGTGGCGCGCCGCGGCGGCGCGCCACCGGATTCGGACGAGGAGGTCGAGGTGCCATTGCCAACGGGACCGGTGGTCGGGACCTGCGGGTTCGGCTACCCGGAGTGGCGCGGGCACTTCTACCCGCCGGAGCTGCCGACCTCGGAGTTCCTGCGCTTCTACGCCCAGGTGTTCGAGGGGGTCGAGCTCGACGGAACCTTCTACCGGCCGCCCGACCGGTCGACGGTGGCGTCCTGGGCCGCTGCCCTGCCGGACGAGTTCGCCGTCGCCGCCAAGGCGCCGCGGGCGATCACCCACGAGGCGCGCCTGGAGGGCGAGGCCGCCGCGGCCATGCTGCTGGTGCTCGCGCGGGCGCTGGAGCCGCTCGGGGACCGGCTGCTGGCGGTGCTGCTCCAGCTGCCGCCGAGCCTGGGCGCCGACGAGGGCCGCGAGCGGTTGGCCAGGCTGCTCGGCGGCAGGCCCAAGGGCCTGCCGGTGGTGGTCGAGTTCCGCCACCGCTCCTGGGACCGGCCGTGGCTGCCCGAGCTGCTCGCCGGCGTCGACGCCGACCTGGCGCTGGCCGAGCGGCCCGGCGAGCCGCTCTGGCCCGCCTGGGACGGCCCGGTCAGCTACCTGCGGCTGCTCGGCGAGTGGCAGAGGACGGCGGTGATCGGCCGGCCGGTGCGCGACCGCTCCGCCGACCTGGACCGCTGGGCCGGCATGCTGGCCGGGGCCGGGCGGGGCGAGCGGCCGGCCGCCGCGTTCGCCAACAACCGTTTCGAGAGCGCCGGCTTCGTGACCGCCGCCGAGCTGCGCCGCCGCCTCGGCCAGGCCTCCCCCGACCCCAGGAGCCGCTGGCCGGAGCCGCCGCTGCCCGGGTTCGAGTCCTAGCCGGGCGGGTCGTCGAAGCGGTGCGGGCCGAACAGGTCGATCGGCAGGTCGGTGACGCCGTTGAGGGCGAGCTGGGCGGCCGCCTCGCCCAGCACCGGCGCGAACTTGTAGCCGTGGCCCGAGAAGCCCGCCAGCAACGTCAGCCCGGGCAGGTCGCGCCGCTGCCCCACCGCGAAGTGCTGGTCGGGCGTGAGCGTGTACATGCAGGCCTTCATCCGCAGCGGCCAGGGGCGCAGCTCCGGGAGGGTCTCGGCGACGATGCCGGTGAGCTGCTCGGCGTCGGCGTCGTCCGGCGGCCGCGGGCCCCGGGTCGGGTCGACCGGCTCGTCGATGCCCGGCCAGTCGTGCAGCGCGACCTTGACGGAGGCGCCGTCGAGGCTGGGGCAGCCGTACCAGGCGCCGCTGCCGCCACGCTGGTTGCGCACGAAGATCGGGAAGACGCGCGGCGAGAAGGCCTCCGGCGTGGTGGACGCGAACCAGGCCTGTACCCGCCGGACCACCCGCAGCCGCGGCGCCAGCGCGGGGCTGCCCATCGCGCCCAGGCCCACCACCACGACGTCGGTGGTGGACGGTGCTGGCGTCTCCATTGGACGGCTCCCTCTTAGCGGAGAAATTCGCGCGGCGACGCCCTCAGGGTAAATTCCGGGCCGCTCAAATCGCCGGGCTTCCCGCAGTCTCGCGGACGGTATCTCGGCGAAAATACCGGGTCGCCGGGCACCCGCCCTCCGATCGCCTCTCGCTGGCGCCGCTGGCACGAGCAGGGTCGGCGTGACCACAAATGTGCAACGG
This sequence comes from Actinomycetes bacterium, assembly GCA_036392615.1. Lineage (GTDB taxonomy): Bacteria > Actinomycetota > CALGFH01 > CALGFH01 > CALGFH01 > DASVXQ01. The sequence continues at coordinate 30,338 of DASVXQ010000444.1, forward strand.
TCAGATTCTCGACAGAAGGCTGCGGAAGCCGCATTGCGACGTCCCCAATCCAAGTAGACTCCGAGGTTGTCCATCAGTCCGCAGGGGCGGGCACCGACCAAGGGGGAGGCAGGAATGCCCAACACGGGACCTGACAAGAAGGACTCGGCGGAGGAACCGAAGGAACCAGCCCAGGAGGAGACCCTCGACCCGGAGGCGAACGAGCCGACCGAGGAGCCCGACGCGACTGCCCGGCCGGACAAGAAGGAGTGGATGTAGGGCCGGCTGCCCACACCGGGTGCAACCGCCGTGACCTTGTCTGATCGCGCCTCGCCCGACGCGTCGTGCTCCGCTTGCGACGCAGCGCTGCCGGGCGGGGCGCGCTTTTGTCCCGCCTGCGGCGCGCCGGTCAGCATGGGCCGCGCCGAGCGGCGCGTCGTCACGGTGCTGTTCGCCGACCTGGTGGACTCGACCCGGCTGGTCGAGTCGCTCGACCCTGAGGCCACCCGTGCCAGGCTGGACGCGATGTTCCGGCGGATGGCGGCGGAGGTGCGCCGTCTCGACGGCTCGGTGGAGAAGTATCTCGGGGACGCCATCCTGGCGGTGTTCGGCTACCCCACCGCCCACGGCGACGACGCCGCCAGGGCGGTGCAGGCCGCGCTGGCCCTGCGTGACGTCGCCCGGTCGCTCAGTGCCGAGCTGACCGACTTCCCACCGCGACTGCGCATCGGGCTGGACACCGGCGAGGTGGTGGCCGGCGCCTTCGCCGGCGACCTGCGCGTCTCCGGCGAAGCGGTGCACACCGCCGCGCGCATCCAGCAGGCGGCGGCACCCGATCAGATCCTCGCGTCGGTCCGGACGGTGCGCGCGGCGCGGGACTCGGTCGAGAGCGGACCGACCCGCCGGATCGTGGCGCGCGGCAAGCAGCGCCCGGTCGAGGTGGCCGAGGTCTTGGGCCTGGCGATGCCGCTGAGCTTCGGTGGCGAACGCACCGTCATGGTCGACCGGGAACGCGACCTGCCGCAGTTGGCGGAGGCGCTGGACCGCGCCGTCCACGACCGCGGGCTGGTCCTGCTGGTCGGCGAGGCTGGGGTCGGCAAGACGACGCTGGCGCGGGCCGCGATCGAGCGCTTCGGCAGGGCCGTGCGCGTGCTGTGGGGGCGCTGCCTGCCGGAGTGGCACAGCCAGCCGTGGTGGCCGCTGCGCGAGGTGCTGGCCGCCGCCGCCGGGGTGCCGGTGACCGAGCCGGCGAGCGTGCTGGCGAGCGCCATCGGCCGGCTGGTGGAGGCGGCATGGCCGGAGCCCGAGACGGCCGGCACCGCCGCCGCCGGCGTGTGCCGCCTGATCGGCCTGGAGCCCGACGAGCGGGTGGGGCCGCCCAGCCAGCTCGGCGCGCGCGAGCTGGCCGCCACGGTCGCCGGGGTGCTCGCCCGCCTGGCCGAGGCCGACCCGACCCTGGTGGTGCTCGAAGACATCCACTGGGCCAGCCGGGACCTGCTCGAGGTCGCCGCCATCCTGGTGACCACCAGCACGCGGTCCGGCCACCGGCTCGGCTTCCTCGGCATCGCCCGGCCCGAGGCGCCCGCGCTCGCCTCCGAGTGGACCGCCGGCGCCGGGGCCGAGCGGATCGATCTGGCGAGCCTGCCGTCCGGCGCCACCTCGCGGCTGCTGGCGGCCACCGTCGGCGAGCAGGTCAACCCCGACATGGTCAAGCGCGTGTTCGAGGCGAGCCGCGGCAACCCGCTGTTCGTCAAGGAGCTGGCGCTGGCCATCCGCGACACCGGCGCCGGGCTCCAGCGGTCGCTGGCGCTGCCGCTGCCCGACTCGCTGCGCGGGCTGATCGGCGCGCGCCTGGACCGCCTGCCGACCTCCGGCAAGCCGCTGCTCTGCCGGGCGGCCGTCGTCGGCCGCTGGTTCTCCCTGGCCGCACTGGCGACGCTCGCCCCCGAGGAGGGCGCGTCGCTGGAGCGCGGCCTGCAGGAGCTGGCGACCGCCGGCCTGATCGAGCGGCTGCCCGGCCACCTGGCGGGTGACCAGGAGCGCTATGCCTTCCAGCATGCGCTGTTCCGCGAGGTCGCCTACTCGCTGCTGCCCAAGGCCGACCGGTCCGAGCTGCACGAGCGGCTGGCGTCCTGGCTGGGTGGCGTCCGCGAGCCGCCGGAGGCGGTCGCGCCGCACCTGGTCGAGGCCGTCCGCCTGGCCGCCGAGGTCCGCCGGCCGACCGGCGCGGACCGCAGGGTGGCGGGCAGGGCCGCGGTGGTGTGCCGGCAGGCGGCGCAGCGGCTGCGCGACCAGGAGGCGCTGCTGGCGGCGATCTCGATGCTGGACGACGCGCTCGCCATGGCCGAGATCGCCGGCACGCCCGCCGAGGACCGGCGCGAGCTTCGCGCGATGCGCGGCAGCTTCCTGGGCGCCATCGGCGACTCCGAGCGCGCGCTGGCGGACCTGGAGGCCGCCACGGGCTCCGAGCGCGCGGCCATCCGGGCGCAGGCGTTCATCGAGCTGAGCAACCTCCACGGCGTGCTGAGCGACTACGAGGGCGCCGCGACGCTGGCCGAGCGCGGGCTGCGCGAGGCCAGGTCGGCGCGCAGCGGCGAGCTGCTGGCCCGCGCGCTGCGCGCCAAGGCGCTCGGCCCCTTCATCTCGGGCGACCTGGTGGAGACGGCGCGCCTGCTGGAGGAGGCGCTGGAGCTGTCGATCAGGGACAACCGGCCGGGGCTGGCGATCGACCTGCGCCTGACGCTGCTGCCGGTGCGACTGCACCTCGCCATGCCGCTGGGCGAGGTGGCCGCCCAGGCGCACGAGCTCGCCGCGGCGGCACGCGCGCACGGCCGGCGCAACGCCGAGGCCGGCGCCAACTGGGCGCTCGGCGAGGTCCACGCGCTCCAGGGCGACCTCGACAGCGCCGAGCGGCGCTTCGTCACCGCCGGCCGGCAACTGCGCGACATCGGCCTGAGCTTCCAGCTCGTCTGGCCGCTGCTCGGCCTCGCCCGGGTGGCCATCGCCCGCGGCGCCCCCGAGCGGGCCAGGCGCCTCGCCGAGGAGGCGATCGAGATCACCAGCCGGCCCGACGGCGTCGCCGAGCCCGACGCCTTCGTCCACCTCGCCGAGGCCCACCTGGCCGAGGGCGACCTGGAGGCGGCGGCCGCCGCGACCCGGCAGGCCCGGGCGAGCCTGCAACCGGGGGACGTGGTGCTGCACGCGGAGGTCGAGCGGGTCGAGGCCCACCTGGCCGGCGCCCGGGGCGACCATCAGGCGGCCGCCAGCCTGCTGCGGCACGCGCTGGCCGCGCTGACCATCACGGACTACCGCCTCGACTGGCTGCGGACCGCGGCGCAGCTGGTGCCGGCGCTGGTCGACGCGGGCTTCCGCGACGAGGCCGCCGAGGTCGCCGAGGAGGTCCGGCGGCATGCCGAGGCGATCGGCGCGCACGCGCTGGCCCAGGGGCTGCCGGAGGCCGCGCCGTGACCCGCCGCCGGTCGAGGGCCAACGGCGACGCCCTGCTGCGCGCGCTGCGGTCGAACCCGATCTTCAGCGGGGGCGGTCCCGAGAGCCTGGCGGAGCTCGTCGAGGGCGCCACCCCGCTGCACTACCCGGTGGGCTCGTTCCTCTGCCACCAGGGCGAGCCGGCCGCCCACCTGTTCGTCATCACCAAGGGCGAGGTGGCGGTGGTCGCCCCAGCCCGCGGCGGCGCTGAGCAGGTGCTCAGCATCATGGGCCCGGGCGAGCTGCTCGGCGAGCTGGCGCTGCTCAACAACGGGCGCCGCACCGCCAGTGCCAGGGCCACCTCGGAGACGGACGCCTGGGCGATCAGCCGGGACGCCTTCTGGTCGTTCCTGGAGGCGACGCCGTCGGGCTCGGCCGCGCTGCTGCGGCAGGTGGCCGAGCGACTGGCCGCCCGCGAGGCGCTGATCGACGACCTGCTCTCGCTCGACATCAAGGGCCGGCTGGCGAAGACGCTGCTCGGCCTCGCCGAGCGTCACGGCCGCGCGGACGAGGGCGGCGACACCGTGATCGCGGTGCGCCTCACGCACCGGGACCTGGCCGGCATGGTCGGCGCCAGCCGCGAGAACGTGAGCCGTGCGCTGTCCAGCTTCCGCCGGCGCGGGCTGCTCGACTACGACGCCGTGGCCATCCGGCTGGTCGACCCGGAAGGCCTGCGCCGCCTCTTCTGACGCCGGTGTGTCGAACGACACACCCGGCCAGTGATCGGCGTCACCGACAGTTCGAGCTTGGACCGGTAGCGTGCCAACTGTCCTCCCCGAGTCCTGGCGGATGCACGGAACGCAAGGAGGAGCCCGCCAGGGCGAACGAGAGGGGGCGGCTGCGGCGCTGGTCCCGGCGATGGGGGGATCGCCGGGAGCCCAGCCGCCGGAGGTGCCGGCCAGGGGCGTGAGCCCGCTCTCACGCCCGGCCGGCATCCTGGGCCAGGCCTGCCTCGTCACGGCCGATGGCGGGCCTGGCCTTCCAATGCGACCGGGCCGGCCAGGATCACGGCGGCCGCCTCGGCGAGCGAGCCGGCGCTCCGCACCCCCGCGGGCGCGGGCAGGCCGGCCGCCTGACCGGTGGTCACGAACAGCGGCGTGACGCCCGCGGCCCGGCCGGCGCCGACGTCGCCGGCGTCGTTGCCGACCAGGTAGGAGGCGCCCAGGTCGATGCCCAGCTCGGCGGCGGCCGCCTCCAGCATCCCCGGCCCGGGCTTGCGGCAACGGCAGGCGCGGGCCAGCTCCGCCACCGCCCCGTCGGGGTGGTGCGGGCAGTACCAGATCCCGTCGAGCGCGACCCCGCCGGCGGCCAGCAGCTCCCGGAGGCGCCGGTGCACCCGCCCGACCGCGTCCTCGCCGTAGTAGCCCCTGGCGACCCCGGCCTGGTTGGTGACCACCACCAGCGCGAAGCCCGCGGCCGCCAGCCGCCGCAGGGCCCCCGACGCGCCGGGCACCAGCCGCACCAGGGCAGGGTCGTGGAGGTAGGGGACCTCCTCGACCAGGGTGCCGTCGCGGTCCAGGAAGACCGCCCGTCGGAGCCGGGTGCCGGTGGTCATGTCGTCGCTGGAGGCTACCAGCGCGACGAGCGCGCCGACCCCAAGCGCTATTTCTCGACATTCGTGGCAGCGGTCCTGGAGGATTGGCGTCAGAGGCTGGTTGAGGCCAAAAAAGTTCTGGACAACCGGACACCCCTATAGCAAACTACTCCCGTTTGCGCGAACAGGATACGTGGAGCATCTGAGAGTCAAAGATTCGCTGAGGTGCCGCCATTGCTGGCGCTAATTTCTGCACGGTATTGGCGAACGATTCAACGGATATGGAGGTGGCGGGCATGACCGCGATCGCGTACCAGCTCAGCAGCGACGACATCGACCAGGAGCTGCGCGAACTGGAGCTGGAGCTCGGCTGGGCGAAGAAGACCTGGCAGTTCGAGAGCAAGAGGACGTGGCAGTTCGAAGACAAGAGGACGTGGCAACGGGCGGCGTGAACAGCATCGTCTGCTGGCCTTTGGTGGGCGCCGGACCGGCGCCCACCGAGGTGATTTCTTTGCGACTATTGTGGCGACGGCGATGGCGAGGGGCTCTGAAATGATGAAAGGGCGGCGTGGCGGTGGTCTGGGGGCGCAGTACCGGAAGATCCTCGGCGCCACGGGGCTCTCCACCCTGGGCGACGGGGTCTTCCTGACGGCGTTGCCGTTGCTCGCCGCCGAGCTCACCCACGACCCCCTGCGGGTGTCGCTGGTCGACTTCGCCGGCTCGCTGCCCTGGCTGCTCGTCGGGCTCGTCAGCGGCGCGCTGGTGGACCGCTGGGACCGGCAACGGGTGATGGTGGTGGTGGACGCCGTTCGCTTCCTGATCGTCGCGGCGCTGACCGTGGCGGTCGTGACGGGCTCGGCGGGCATCGCGTTGCTGGCGATCGCCGGCTTCCTGCTCGGCGTCGGCGAGACCTTCTTCGACAGCGCCTCGCCCGCGTTGCTCACCGCCGCGTTGGCCACCCGCGAGGCCGACCGTCTGGAGCGGGCGAACAGCCGGCTGCTCGGCGTGCAGACGGTCGGCGAGGAGCTGGCCGGGCCGCCGGTCGGCGGGTTCCTGTTCCCTCTGGCGGCCCCGGTCCCCTTCCTGCTGAACGCCATCTCGTTCGCGAGCAGCGCGGCGCTGATCGCTTGCATCCCCGGACGCTTCGCTCCCGCGCGCCAGGCGGCCCCGGCCGGGCGTCGCAGCCTGCGGCGCGAGATCGCCGAGGGACTGCGGTGGCTGCTCGGCCACCGGTTGCTGCGCACCCTGGCGTTGCTGGTCGGCGCGCTCAACCTGGTGTTCACCGCGGTCGCGGCGGTCGAGGTGCTGTTCGCGCTCGAGGTGCTCGGCCTGGGGAGCACCGGGTACGGCCTGCTGGTGACCGCTCAGGCGGTCGGCGGGCTGCTCGGCAGCCTGCTGGTGACGCGGCTCACCCGCCGACTCGGCTCCGGCGGGATCATCGTCCCGATCGTGCTGGTCGCCGCGGGATGCCTGGCCGCGGCCGGGTCGAGCTCCGATCCCTGGACGGTCGGCGGGCTGCTGGTGCTGGTCGGCGCGGCCATCACCCTCTGGAACGTGGTGACCGTCTCGCTGCGGCAGGCGATCGTTCCGGATCGCCTGGTCGGGCGGGTCACCGGCGCCTACCGGATGCTGGCCTACGGCTCGATGCCGCTCGGGGCGGTCGCCGGCGGCGCGCTGGCACGAGCCTTTGGCCTGCGCGCTCCGTTCCTCGTGGGCGCCGTCGTGCTGCTGGCCGCGGCCGCGCTGGCGTTGCCGATCGTCAACCGGCGGAGTGTCAGCGCGGCGCGTGTCGCCGCAGCGGCGATCGGCTCGTAGCCGCGCTCGCCGGGCTACCCGCGGCTGGCGAGGTAGGCCTCCACCCAGCCGCAGAGGGCGTGGCCGATGGTGATGTGGCCCTGCTGGATCACGCCCGGGCTGCCGGCGTCGACGTGCAGGGCGACGTCGGCGAGCTCGTCCAGCGGCGAGCGCGACGGGCCGAGGAACGCCACCAGGCGCAGGCCGAGGTCCCTGGCCCTGGCGGCCGCGCGCAGCACGTTCTCGGAGCGGCCGCTGGTGGAGATGGCCACCAGCACGTCCCCCGGCCGGCCGAGGCCCTCGACCTGGCGGGCGAACACCTCGGCGTAGCCGTAGTCGTTGCCGACCGCGGTGAGCACCGAGGTGTCGGTGGTGAGCGCCACCGCCCGGTAGCCCGTGCGCTCCATCCCGTAGCGGCCCACCAGCTCGCCGGCCAGGTGCTGGGCGTCGGCGGCGCTGCCGCCGTTGCCGCAGAAGAGCACCTGCCCGCCCGCGGCGAGCGACTCGCCGACCAGCCGGGCGGCCCGCTCGACGGCGGCCGCACCCGGTCGCGCCGACAGCGCCGCGGCCGCCGCGGCCGAGGTGGCGAGGTAGGCGGCGACGTCGGTCACCAGCGAACTCCCCGGGCGTCGAATTCCACCTGCGCGCAGGGGGCGCCGGCCGCCTCAAGGGCGTCCGCCACCCGGGCCCTGGCCCCGGGCGGGGTGGCGAACAGCAGGTAGCCGCCACCACCGGCGCCGAGCACCTTACCTCCAGCGGCGCCCGCGCGGCGACCCACCGCGTAGAGCTCGTCCAGTCGCGGCGTGGCGATGCCGGACGCCAGCCGGCGCTTCTGCCGCCAGCCCTCGTGCAGCCCGTCGGCGAAGTCGGCCAGGTCGCCGCGCAGCAGCGCGTCGCGCATACCCGTGGCAAGCGCCTTCATCGCCTCCAGGCTCTCCAGGCTGCGGGGCGAGCCGCCCAGCACGCCGTCGACCTGGCGGCGCAGGATGCCGTCGTCGGTGCGGCTGCGGCCCGACCAGGCCAGCAGCAGCGAGCGCTCCAGCTCCTGGACCGTCTCGGCGGGGACCTGGAGCGGCCGCACGGTGACGTCCTCCTCGCCGTGGAACTCGATGAAGTTGAGCCCGCCGAAGGCGGCGGCGTACTGGTCCTGCATGCCGCCCTCGATCTTGAGGTCGATCCGCTCGACCTGGTAGGCGCGCTGGGCCAGCTCCGCCGGGGACCAGAGGCCGCCGCCGGCCACGCCGACCGCGGCCAGCATGGCCACCACCAGCGCGGACGAGGAGCCCAGCCCGGAGCCGGGCGGCGCGTCGGTGGCCAAGGTCAGGTCCAGCCCGCGCTCCGGGGCCAGCTCGCGCAGCACCGCCTTGACCAGGTCCAGGTGGCCGTTGAAGACCAGCTCGTGGGGGGCGAAGGCGGCTCTGGCCATCAGGTCGAGCGACTCGACGTGGTACCCGTGGTCCGGCCGCGCGCGCACGCGGGCGCGGGCGCTGCGGCTGATGGTCGCCGACAGCACCGCGCCGCCGTGGGTTGCCGGGTAGGGCGGCACGTCGGTGCCACCGCCGGCGAAGCTGATCCGCAGCGGCGCGCAGGCCTCGACCTCCATTATCTGGCCGCCTCCGCCAGCAGCTTCTCGAGGCGCGCCCCGACCGCCTCCCAGGAGAACTCCGCCTCGACGCGGCGGCGGCCGGCCTCCCCCATGGCGCGCGCCCTGGGCAGGTCGGCGAGCAGCCCGGCGACGGCGTCGCCGACCGCGGCGGCGCGCCGCCCGTCGACCACCGTGCCGGTCTCGCCCTCGATCACCGTCTCGGGCGCGCCGCCGGAGCGGCCGGCGACCACCGGCAGGCCGGCGGCGGCGGCCTCCAGGAAGACCACGCCGAGCGCTTCCAGGTCCATGCCGAGCCAGCGGGTGCGGCAGGGCATGGCGAACACGTCCCCGGCCGCGTAGTGGGCCGGCAGGTCCTCCCAGGCGACCTCGCCGGCCAGGTGGATGCGGTCGGCGACCGGGCTGGCGGCGGCCAGCCGCCCCAGCCGCCGCCCGTAGGACCCGCCCCCGACGATCAGCAGCCGGGCGTCGGGGACCCGGGCCACCACCGCCGGCCAGGCCTGGATGAGCCGGTCCTGGCCCTTGCGGGGCACCAGCCGGGAGATGCACACGCACACCGGGTCCGAGCCCAGCCGGTGGCGCTCGCGCACCGCTCGGCCGTCGACCTCCGGGTGGTAGACGTCGGCGGCCACCCCGGCCGGGAGCAGCTCGACCGGGCAGCGGCCGCGCACCGCCCGCCTGACCCGGGCCGCCGACCAGCGGCTGACGGCCGTGAGCAGGCGCAGCTGGGAGGCCACCCGGACCTGGAGCCGGTTGACCAGCGGCACCCGGCCCACCGCGACCTCGACCCCGTGGGTGAAGCCGATGCAGGGCACGCCGGTGGCCCGGGTGAGCCGCCCGGCCAGCAGCCCCAGCGGGAACGCGGCCCCGAAGCAGATCACCTCCGGCCGCACCTCCCGGGCCAGGGCGACGGTGCGGCGCAGGACGTCGGGCACGGGCAGCATGGTCGTGCCCGGGTGGCGGACGACCCGGAACGGCTGGGCGGCGTCGAAGGCGCTGGCGCCCGGCCAGGCCGGCGCGTACACCGCCACCTGGTCGGGTGGCAGCCGGCTCACGAGGTTGTGG
>DASVXQ010000445.1:0-2394 GCA_036392615.1 Actinomycetes bacterium
CCCTGCGCGGGCTCGGCGCGGAGATCTGGCTCGGCCAGCGCGACGGCGAGCGCATGGGCCACCCCGACGTGGTCGCCATCTCCAGCGCCATCCGCCCCGGCAATCCCGAGGTCGTGGCCGCCAGGGAACGCGGCATCCCGGTGCTCGGCCGCGCCGAGATGCTCGCCAGGGCGATGGCCGGCAAGGCCACCGTGGCGGTCGCCGGCACCGCCGGCAAGACCACCACCACCGGCATGGTGGTCTCCATCCTCGAGGAGGCCGGCCTCGACCCGTCGTTCGCCATCGGCGGCGACTTCATGTCCAGCGGGGTGAACGCCGGCGCCGGCAACGGCCCCCACTTCGTGGTCGAGGCCGACGAGTCCGACGGCACCTTCCTGGAGTTCCGTCCGACCGTGGCGGTGGTCACCAACGTCGAGGCCGACCACCTCGACTACTACGCCGACCTGGAGGCGGTCTGCTCCGCCTTCCGCGCCTTCGTGGCGCTGCTGCCGCCGGAGGGCACCGCGGTGCTCTGCGCCGACGACCGGGGCGCCAGCGCGCTGGCCGAGCGGGCGCCCTGCCGGGTGCTGCGCTACGGGCTGGGCGAGAGCGCTGAGCTGCGCGGGGTCGACCTGGCCACCGGCGCGACCGGCTCCCGATTCCGCGTGGAGCGCGCCGGCGAGCCGGTCGGCGAGGTGGAGCTGGCCATCCCCGGCCGCCACAACGTGGCCAACGCCCTGGCGGCGATCGCCGCCACCGGCGCGCTGGGGGTCGACTTCGCCAGCGCGCGGGCGGCGCTCAGCCGCTACACCGGCATGGCGCGCCGCTTCGAGCTGCGCGCCCAGCGCGGCGGGGTCACCGTGGTGGACGACTACGCCCACCACCCGACCAAGGTCGTCGCCACCCTGGTGGCCGCGCGGCTGGGCAGCTGGTCGCGGGTGATCGCGGTCTTCCAGCCGCACCGCTACTCGCGCACCAAGGCGCTCGCCAGGGAGCTCGGCGAGGCGCTCACCGCCGCCGACGTGGCGGTGGTCACCGACGTCTACTCCGCCGGCGAGGACCCCGAGCCGGGCGTGGACGGCACCCTGGTCGCCGCCGCGGCGACCGCCGCCCGCCCAGACCTCGACCTGCTCTACGTGCCCGACCGCGGCGAGCTGGCCAAGCAGGTCGCGGCGCTGGTGCGCCCCGGCGACCTGGTGCTGACGCTCGGCGCCGGCGACATCACCAACCTGGCCGACGAGCTGGCGCCGCTGCTCCCCGCGGTGGACCGCGAGGGTGCCCGCGGCGCGCCACCGGAGGGGTCCGGGGAACCCCAAGGGGGTGCCCCGGTGCATCGGGAGGGGTCGGGGTGAGGCGGGCGCGCGCGGAGGCGTGGCCGCCGTTCCCGGCGACGGTCGGCCCGGTCGAGGCCGCCGCGGTCGAGGCGGCCGCCGCCGAGCTCCGGGCCCGCTGCCCGGGCCGGCTCGGCGAGCACGTCCCGCTCGCGCCGCTCACCACCTTCCGGCTCGGCGGGCCGGCGCGGCTGTTCCTGCGCGCCGCCTCGACCGAGGACCTGGCCGCGCTCGGCGAGGTGCTGGCCGCCACCCGCCTGCCGCTGCTGATCCTGGGGCGCGGCTCGAACATGCTGATCGCCGACGCCGGCTGGCCAGGGGTGGTGCTCCACCTCGGACAGCCGATGCGCTCGATCGCCGTCGACGGGCAGGAGATCGAGGCCGGCGCGGCCGCGCCGATGCCGAGCCTGGCCGCGCGCTCGGCCGCCGCCTCGCTCGGCGGGCTGTCCTTCGCGGTGGCCATCCCGGGCAGCGTCGGCGGCGGGGTGCGGATGAACGCCGGCGCGCACGGCAGCGAGGTCGCCGACCGGCTGCTGTGGGCCGAGGTGGTCGACCTGGCCGCCGGGGCGGCCGCCGAGCCGGTGCGACGCAAGCCCGACCAGCTTGGGCTCTCCTACCGCCGCTCGGCCCTGCCGCCCACCGCGGTGGTCACCGCCGCGCGCTTCGCCTGTGAGCCGGCCCCCGAGGAGTTGGTGCGCGCCGAGATCGACGAGGCGCGCCGCTGGCGGCGCGACAACCAGCCGGTGAACCAGCCCAACTGCGGCAGCGTGTTCGCCAACCCGCTGCCGCTGGCCGCCGGCGAGGTGGTCGAGCGCCTCGGCATGAAGGGGGAGCGCCGCGGCGGCGCGCGCATCAGCGAGGTGCACGCCAACTTCATCGTCGCCACCGAGGGCGCCCGCTCCGCCGACGTGCTCGCGCTGATCCGCCACGCCATGCGGCGCGCCCGCGACGAGCTCGGTATCGAGCTGCGCACCGAGGTCCAGCTGGTGGGGGACTTCGGCGAGCCGGAGGCGGGCGGATGAGCCGCCCGCCTTCGGCGCGGTCAGGACCGCGGGGCGGCGCGGCGCTGCGGGGCGCCTCGGCC
>DASVXQ010000446.1:0-3735 GCA_036392615.1 Actinomycetes bacterium
CTCCCGCGCGGCGCCCTCCGGCTCGGCGGAGGCCGCCGGCTGGGGCCGGGCGGACTGGTTGTCGCCGGACGGGCCGGGCCCGCCCTGCGTGGTGCTGTCGGTCCCGGCGCCGGCCTGCGTCGCCTGCTCGGCGGCGCGGCCCTCGTCGCCGTGGACCCTTCCGTTGCCTTCACTGCCCTGAGACGTGCTCTCGCCCGCACTGGAGGCCTGGGCCCCAGGCCCGTCCGAGACGACCTCGGCGAGCGCCGCGCCGCGACCGCGGCGGGTGCGGGTCTCGCCGTTGGAGTCCGCCGCGCCGCTGCCGGGCAGTGGCTGCTGGCCGGCGGTCTCCGTGGTGATCGTCGTGGCCGCCGAGCTGCGACGCCCGCGACTGGACGGGGTGGACGAGGGAACGAACTCGACACCCTGGGCCTTGGCGATGATCGCGCCGATCAGGTCGGCCTTGCGCAGACGTTGGTAACCCTGGACACCCATTGACGAGGCGATCGCCTGCAGCTCGGGCAGCACCTTGGCCTCAAGTATGCCGCGTTCGGTGGTTGCCATCTTCACCTTCCTGTGGTGATTCCTGCCTGATCGGCGGTACTCGGCCGTTCGTCGAGAGTGATGATCGGCGCCGCCGTCAGGCGCCAGCGAAATTTCGCGCTGCTCCCCTTCTGCGACCACGGTGCGTCCGCCCTGAACGAGGGCCCACGCCACCACGCGTGGCGAGGTCGGAGGCCTAGAGACTCCTCGCTTCGATGCGGTTGCAGTCCCCAGGACCCCCTCAGCTCAGGAACGAGCTCCCGCCGAGGTATCGGATCACGCGACCCCGTCGCCTATCGAAAGGAACGTTTGGCCCTGCCGTCGCTGGCCTGAATCGCCGCTTGGCCCCCGCGGAACGGCAACGTCGATCTGCACTGCAAGCCACAGGAATCGCCAAAGCGATGCGCGCGGGATGCGGGGGCGTCGACCGAATTGGTCAGCGACTGTGACCTCCAGCATTGTAGAGGTGACCAATCATCCAGCGCAACAGCATCCTGGGGACACCTACTCCTCCATGAGGACACGGAGGTTGCCTTCCTTCTCGAGCAGCGAGAAGCCGGTGGTCTCCCCCTGGCGGCGGAAGACCATCGAGATCGTCGAGCGGCCGACGCGGAGGTTGTGCAGCTCGACCGTGTTGAGCCAGGGCGGCAGGTGCGGCTTGTTGACCAGCAGGGTGTTCTCGGGCGCCTGGGCCGAGATCCCCAGCATCGCCTGGAGCAGCAGGAACGGCGCGCCGGCCGCCCACGCCTGCGGGGAGCAGGCCACCGGGTAGGCCACCGGCCGCTGCGGCGAGCGCCGGGTGAAGCCGCAGAACAGCTCTGGCAGGCGCATGTCGTCGACCGTCACCGCCATGTCGAACAGCGCGGTGGCCAGCCGGTTCGCCGCCTTGGCGTGGCCGTAGCGCTTCAGGCCCGCGCCGATGAAGGCGTTGTCGTGCGGCCAGATCGAGCCGTTGTGGTAGCTCATCGGGTTGTAGGCGACCGACGATTTGGACAGCGTGCGGATGCCCCAGCCCGAGAACATGTCCGGCGCCAGCAGCCGGCGCGCCATCAGGTGGCCGCGCTCGGTGTCGATGATCTGGCAGTACAGGCCGTGCGCCGGGTTGGAGGTCACGCTGCCGACCTGGCGCTTCTCGCCGTCGAGCGCCTCGGCGTAGTACTGCTCCGACTCGATCCAGAAGGCCTCGTTGAAGCGGACCTTGAGGATCGCCGCCTGCTCGCGCAGCGCGGCCGCCCGCTCGGTGTCGCCGAGCGCCTGGAAGATGTCCGCCACGCGCAGCTTGGCCAGGTAGACGTAGGCCTGTACCTCGGCCAGCGCGATCGGGCCCTCGGCGATCTTCCCATCGGTATGAACAACGGAGTCGTGCGAATCCTTCCAACCCTGGTTCGCCAGTCCCCGCGGGCTCGAGGTGCGGTACTCGAGGAAGCCGTCGCCGTCGAGATCTCCGTACCGGTCGACCCATTCGAGCGCACGCTCCACGTTGGGCAGCAGCGAGCGGCAGAAATCGAGGTCGTCGGTCCAGCGGTAATAGGTGGCGAACAGCAACAGCCACAGTGGCGTCGAGTCGACCGACCCGTAGTAGGGGCTGTGCGGGATCACGTGCGCGGCCGCGAGCTCGCCCTGGCGGAACTCGTGGAGGATCTTGCCGGGCTGCGCGTCGCGCCAGGTGTCCTCCTCCTCGGCCTGGTAGCTCGCCAGCACCTCGAGGGTCGTGCGGGTGAGGTGGGGATTGACGATCAGCGTCTGGTGGCAGGTCATCAGCGCGTCGCGCCCGAACGGCGCCACGAACCACGGGATGCCGGCCGCCACCATGTCGCCGTGCTCGGTGGGCGTGCGCAGCGCGCGCAGGTCGCGCAGAGCGCGGGTCAGCAGCGAGTTGTAGAGCTCGTTGTCGGACCACACGCGCGTGCAGGAGCGCTCCCACTCCTCATAGGAGCGGCGCAGCTCGCGGACCGCGCTGTCGAACGACTGGAGCTCGGCCTGACGGCCGGCGATGCGCGGCTCGACCACCAGGCTGAGCACCTCGGTCTGGCTCGGCTCCAGCCGCATCTGCCAGCTCACCCGCACCTGCTCGCTGGCGACTGCGGCCCCGGAGGGCTCCGGGTCGAAGGTGATCCTGGTCTCGCGGAAGACGTTGTCCTGCCCGAGATAGGCCAGCACCGCCGAGCGCCCGTCCGCCTTGGGCAGCGCCAGCTTGCCGCGCTGGCTGCGCTTGAGGCCGCGCACCTCGAAGATGTCGGCGAAGTCGCTCGCGAAGGTCAGCTCGACGCGCATGTCGACCGCGGTGGCGTTGTAGTTCTTCACCCGGATGCGCTCGTAGAGCCGGTCCTTGATGACGCGGGTGCGGCGGATGTTGATGGTGCCCTGCACCGCCGTGACGGTGCCGTCCGCATCGGTGAGGTCCTGGTTGGCGAGGTCGATGTGGCTGGCGTACGGCCGGTCCGCCGAGGTGGACAGCAGCAGCGGGGTGCGGCTGTCGACCGTCAGCGTGTAATCGGACAGGAAGCGCGTGTCGCGGTAGTACAGGCCGGCGCCGATCGCCTCCTCGGCGTCCAGGTTCCCCTCCGCGTCCGCGTAGAGGAACATGTCGCCTTCCTTGATCGAGTAGAGGCGTTCCGTGCGCTGGTTCAGCACGGCCACCACGCCCTTGACCAGGACGCGATTGGCGGATTCGCTCACCAGCTCGAATTCCTCGCCCGCCGGCGAGGTCACCTTGTCCACCAAGGGCTTGGGCTCCACGTCTCGACGCTGCGGCTGGAAGCTGTGACCTCCTGCTGCGCTGGAGGCACGCCCGCGCCCGGCTGAGGCAGGCGCTCGCCCGAAGTGTACCCCGGGCCGCCGGCGGCTCGGCTTGGTTACAACGTTCTTCCGGTTGGCCCGCTCTGGCTGTGTGCGCCGATCCGGGCGATCTCGAGTGGTTCGACCCGCCACCCATCGGCGCCGGCGATCTTGAGCGCCTCCTCCGCGTCGGCGCCGGCCCCGGCCCACGCCGGACGGGCGCACAGCAGCAGCAGCGAGGGCCCGGCCCCGGACAGGAAGGCGGCCTGGCCGCGTTCCCGCAGGACCTCGAGCACCCGCCCGGAGGTGGGCGCCGCGGCCAGCCGCGCCGGCTGGTGCAGCAGGTCGTCGGTAGCCGGCAGCAGCAGGTCGAAGTCCCCGGCGAGCGCCGGCGCCAGCAGGGCCGCCCGGCCCGCGGTGCGCGCGGCCTCGGCG
>DASVXQ010000447.1:0-6183 GCA_036392615.1 Actinomycetes bacterium
TGGGCCGGGCCGCGGCCGCGCGGGACGCGGCCGGCGGCGGCAGCCGGCTGCTGGGCGTCCACCTCGAGGGGCCGTTCCTGTCGGCCCGGCGGCGGGGCGCCCACGACGCCGGCCACCTGCTCGACCCCACCGCCGAGCTGGTCGAGCGGCTGCTGGAGGCGGGCTCGGGGATCCTCGAGCTGGTCACCCTCGCTCCGGAGCGCGACGGCGCGATCGAGGCGACCAAGCGCCTTGCCGGCGCGGGCGTGGTGGTCTCGGTGGGCCACTCGGACGCGCTCGCCGAGCAGGTGGCCGCCGCCGCCGAGGCCGGCGCCCGGATGGTCACCCACGTGTTCAACGCCCAGCGCGGCCTGCACCACCGCGAGCCGGGGGTGGCGGGCCAGGCGCTGGCCGACCCGCGCCTGGCCTGCGGGCTGATCGCCGACCTGCACCACGTCCACCCGGCGATCTGCCGGGTGGTGATGGAGGCCGCCCGCGACCGGGTGGTGCTGGTGACCGACGCGGTCTCCGCGCTCGGCATGCCGCCGGGCCGCTACGAGCTCGGCAGCGAGGTGGTCGAGCTGCACCAGGGCAGCCCGCCGCTGCGCGCCGACGGCACCCTGGCCGGCTCGACCCTGCGGCTCGACGAGGCGGTCGGCAACGTGATCGGCCTGGGGATCGACCCGGTCCGCGCGGTCGAGGCGGCCACCAGGGTCCCCGCCGACCTGCTCGGCCGCAGCGACCTCGGCCGCATCGAGCCCGGCGGCCGCGCCGACCTGGTGTGGCTCTCCGACGCCTGGCGAGCGCTCGGCACCTGGGTGGACGGGACGCAGGTGTGGAGCGCGGCCGGCCTGCCGGGTGCGGCTGCCGAGCCCGGCGCGGCCGCCGGAGCGTGAGCGCGGGAGGAGGCGCCGTGGCGACCATCATGGCCTCGGAGATCATGGAGCAGCCGGCGGCGGTTGCCAGGACGCTCGACGCGCTGCGGCCACTGCGGCCGGAGCTGCGGCGGCTCGCGGGTGGGGCGCGGCTGGTGACCTTCGTGGCCCGTGGCACCTCGGACAACGCCGCCGTCTACGGGCGCTACCTCTGCGAGATCCAGGCGTGCCGCCCCGCCAGCCTGGCGGCGCCCTCGGTGGCGACCCACTACCGGGCCGAGCTGGACCTGCGGGACGTGCTGGCGGTGGCGCTGTCGCAGTCGGGTGAGACCGCCGAGATCGTCGAGACGCTGGCCTGGGCGCGCCGCTGCGGCGCCCGCACCGTGGCGGTCACCAACCGCGCCGGCAGCGCCCTGGCCGAAGCCGCCGACCTCGCGCTGGTCACCCAGGCCGGGCCGGAGCTGGCCGTGCCGGCGACCAAGACCTACACCGCCCAGCTCGCCGCGCTGGCCGAGCTGACCGCCGCGCTCGGGCCGGAGGACGCCGGCTTCGACGCCGCAATCGGCCGGGTGCCGGCGGCGATCGAGGCGATGCTGGCCAGCGCGCCGGCCGCCGCGGAGATCGCCGGCGAGCTCGGCGGCATCGCCAGCATGGTCGTCTCCGGCAGGGGCTTCACCTACTCGACCGCGCTGGAGCTGGCGCTCAAGCTCAAGGAGACCTGCCTGCTGCCGGCAATCGGCATGTCCCACGCCGACCTGGAGCACGGGCCCATCGCGGTGGTCCGCGCCGACACCCCCGCGCTGCTGGTCGCGCCGCCGGACGGCCCGGTGCTGGCGGGCATCACCGCGCTGGCCGGCCTGGTGGCCGCCCGCGGCGGCCGCACCTACGGCATCGGCGGCGACGGCGCCTTCGCGGCGGCCTGCACCGCCGTGCTGCCCGGCCCAGACCTGCCGGAGGCCCTGGCGCCGCTGGCGCTGGTCGTGCCGGGGCAGCTGCTGGTCGAGGCGCTCGCGCGGCGCCTCGGGCTGGACCCCGACCGGCCCCGCGGCCTGACCAAGGTCACGCAGACCGGCGGCTCGACCGCATAGGCTTCGGTTCCCCGGAGAACCGGCTCTCCCAGCTCGGGAAGGAGCGAGGTCGCATGGACAAGGCAAAGCAGATCGTGCAAGGGCTCGGCGGGGTGGACAACATCCTGGACATCGAGCCGTGCATCACGCGGCTGCGCACGGAGGTGCGCGACCCCTCGCGGGTCGACGAGGGGGCGCTCAAGGCGGCCGGCGCGCACGGCGTGCTGCGCAGCGGGCAGGTGGTCCAGGTGGTGGTCGGCCCGGAGGCCGACACGCTGGCCAGCGACATCGAAGACCTGCTGGAGGACTGAGCCGTGGCGCTGCGGGTGGGGGCGCCGGTCGCCGGCCGGGTGGTCGGCCTGGCGGGCGTGCCCGACCCGGTGTTCGCCGAGGCGATGGTCGGCCCCGGCACCGCCGTCGACCCCCTGCCGGAGCCGGCGGCGGTCGGCTCCCCGATCGCCGGCAAGCTGGTCAAGCTGCACCCCCACGCCTTCGTGGTGCTGAGCGACGGCGGCCAGGGCGTGCTGGTCCACCTCGGCATCGACACCGTCCAGCTCGGCGGCGAGGGCTTCGAGCTGCTGGTCGAGGAGGGCGCGACGGTGGTGGCCGGGCAGCCGCTGGTGCGCTGGGACCCGGCTGCGGTGGCCGCCGCCGGCCGCTCGCCCGTCTGCCCGGTGGTGGCGCTCGACGCCGCCAAGGACGCGCTCAGCGAGCTTTGCGAGGACGGCGAGGTCGCGCCTGGCGACCAGCTCTTCCTCTGGGGCTGAGCGCGCTCAGCCGGTGCCGAGCTCGGCGCCGACCACCCGCGCGAGGCGGTCGGCGGTGGCGTGGGCGTCCTCGGCCGTCTCGGCCTCGACCATCACCCGCACCAGCGGCTCGGTCCCCGAGGCGCGCACCAGCACCCGGCCGTGCTCGCCCAGGCGGGCCTCCTCGTCCCCGACCGCGCGCCAGACCGCCTCGGCGTCATTCAGGCGGTCGCGCATGCGGACCCGCACGTTGAGCAGCACCTGCGGCAGCCGCCGCATCACCCGGGCCAGCTCGGACAGCGGCAGCTTGGTGCGCGCCATGATCTCCAGCAGCCTCAGCCCGGTCAGCACGCCGTCGCCGGTGGTGGCGCGCTCCAGGAAGATGATGTGCCCCGACTGCTCGCCGCCGACGGTGTGGCCCCCGGAGCGCATGGTCTCCAGCACGTAGCGGTCGCCCACGGCGGTCTGCACCACCTCGATGCCCCGGTCGGCCATCGCCCTCCGGAAGCCGAGGTTGGTCATCACGGTGGTGACCACCGTGCCGGTCGGCAGGCCGCCGCGCTCGCGCTCGTCCAGCGCGGCGATCGCCAGGATCACGTCGCCGTCGATCAGCTCGCCGTGCTCGTCCACCGCGATCAGCCGGTCGGCGTCGCCGTCGTGCGCCAGCCCGCCGGCGGCGCCGGAGCGGACCACCGCCTGGCTGACGTGCTCCGGGTGGGTCGAGCCGCAGCCGTCGTTGATGTTGTGGCCGTCCGGCTCCGCGCCGATGGTGGTCACCTTCGCGCCGGCCCGCCGGTAGGCCTCGGGGGCGACCTGGAAGGCGGCGCCGTTGGCGCAGTCGACCACGATCTCCAGCCCGCCGAGGTCCTGGCGGACGCTGGCCAGCAGGTGGGCGATGTAGGCCTCGCCGGCGTCCTCGGCCGGCCGCAGGCCGCCGACCTCGTGGCCGACCGGCCGCCGGCCGCCCTGGTCCGCCAGGCCGAGCGCGGCCTCGATGCGCTCCTCCAGCGCGTCGGGCAGCTTGAAGCCCTCCGGCCCGAAGAACTTGATGCCGTTGTCCGCCATGGGGTTGTGCGACGCGGAGATCATGGCGCCGGCCGCGGCCCCGTAGTGGCGGGTCAGATAGGCGATCGCCGGGGTGGGGATCACGCCGGTGACCAGCGTCTGCCCGCCGGCGCTCATGATCCCGGCGACCAGGGCGCTCTCGAGCAGCACCCCGGAGGCACGCGGATCGCGGCCGACCACGACCAGCGGCGGCCCGTGCCTCTCCTGCGAGAGCACCGCGACCGCCGCCCTGCCGAGCGCCAGCGCCAGCTCGGGGGTCAGCTCGGCGTTGGCCAGTCCACGAACCCCGTCAGTCCCGAAGAGCTTTGGCACGTGACGGTTCCCGGCCCGGCGTCAACGCTTGGAGTACTGCGGCGCCTTGCGGGCCTTCTTGAGACCGTACTTCTTGCGCTCGACCACCCGCGGGTCGCGGGTGAGGAAGCCGCGCTTCTTCAGCTCGGGGCGCAGCTCGACGTCGAGCTCGACGAGCGCGCGGGCGATGCCGTGGCGCAGCGCGCCGGCCTGCCCGGAGACACCGCCGCCGTCGAGCGAGGCGATGATGTCGTAGCGCTCCAGGGTGTTGGTGACCCGCAGCGGCTCGGTGATGATCCGGCGGTGGGTCGGGTTTGGGAAGTAGTCCTCGAGAGGACGGCCGTTCAGCCTGAACGTGCCGGTCCCCTCGACCAGGCGGACCCGTGCCACCGCCTCCTTGCGCCGGCCGGTGCCACGGGCGAGCTCCGCGGGAGCAGTCACTCGAGTCCTCCTATTGCTGCTTGGCGCCCGACTCCGGGCCGACGTCCAGCGTCTTGGGGCGCTGGGCGGCGTGCGGGTGAGTCGGGCCGTCGTAGACCTTGAGCTTCTTGATCATCTGCCGGCCGAGCCGGTTGTGGGGCAGCATCCCGCGCACGGCCCGCTCGACCGCGCGCGACGGCCGCTGCGACAGCAGCACCGTGTAGGGGACGGTCTTGAGGCCCCCGGGGTAGCCGGAGTGGCGGTAGTAGCGCTTCTGCTCCAGCTTGTTGCCGGTCAGCCGCACCTTGGAGGCGTTGACGATCACGACGTGGTCGCCGGTGTCCACGTGCGGGGCGAAGATCGGCTTGTGCTTGCCGCGCAGGACCGCCGCGACGCGTGCGGCGAGGCGCCCGAGGGTCTGCCCGTCGGCATCGACGACGTACCACTCGCGGCTGATGTCCTGCGGGCGCGGCGAGAACGTGCGCTGGCTTGCAAGGGGCATGCGAGCAACTCCGTGGGTGATCCGTGGAATGGTGGGTGACAACGCATCGAGGCGACGCCTGTCACGCCGAATGCATAGGCTAGCGGTCACCTGCGCTTCCGGTCAACTTGTGTCGCTTGGAGGGCGGCGCCTGCGAGCCGCGCGGATAGCCCACCGACTCGAGCACCAGGCCGTGCGGCGGCGCCACGTCGCCGGCCCTCGAGCGGTCGCCGCTGGCGAGCACGTCGAGGGTCCCGGCCGGGTCGCGCCGCCCGTCGCCCACGGTCAGCAGGTAGCCGACGATGCTGCGCACCATCTGCCAGCAGAAGGCGTCCGCCACCATGCGGACCTCGACCACGCCGCGGACCCGCCGCACGCTGATCGAGCGCAGCCGCCGCCAGGTGGAGCCGCCCGTCCGGCGGCGGCAGAAGGTCGCGAAGTCGTGCTCGCCGACCAGCGGCGCGGCGGCCGCGCGCATCCGCTCCAGGTCGAGCGGACGCGGCCAGGCGAGCACGAAGCCGCGGGTGAGCGGGTCGGGGCTGCCGGAGTCGTCGATGCGGTAGACGTAGGTGCGGCGGCGCGCCGAGAAGCGGGCGTCGAAGCCCTCGGCCGCCCAGGCCGCCTCGCGGACGACGATCGCCGGGCCGGCGGCGGCGTTGACCGCGCGACGCACCTTCTCGGGGTCGAGCCAGTCGGGCACGTCGGCGTGGACCACCTGGCCCCTGGCGTGGACGCCGGCGTCGGTGCGGCCGGCGCAGCCGGTCTCCACCGGCTCGCCGGCCAGCTCCGACAGCACGCGTTCCAGCTCGCCCTGGACCGTCAGCCGGCCCTTCTGCCTGGCGAAGCCCGAGTAGGGCCGGCCGTCGTAGGCGACCACCAGGCGCAGCCGTCGCGCGGCGGTCCCAGCAGCCATCCCCGGTGTCCGTGGCGGGCGCTAGCGCTTGCCCTCGGCCTCGTCGTCGCCGTCTCCGGCCTGGTCGGCCTCGGCGTCGGCGTCGACGTCGCCCTCGGCGACGGCCTCGTCCTCACCGTCCTCGTCGGCCTCGTCGAGGTCCTCGTCCACGTCCTCGTCCGCCTGGTCCTCCTCGGCGGCCTCGAGCGGCGTGGCGCCGGCCTCGATCTCGGCGTCGGTGGGCACGTTCGGCGCGAGCTCCTCGTCCTCGCGGGCGCCGGCCTCGGCCTCCGCCTCGGCGGCCTCCGGCGCGACGGCAGCGCCACGGCCGCGGCGGGCGGCCCGGCGCGCGGCGCGGTTGGAGCCC
>DASVXQ010000448.1:0-2758 GCA_036392615.1 Actinomycetes bacterium
CAGCAGCGTCGGCGCGGGCGACGCCCTGCTCGCCGGCTTCCTCGCCGCCGGCGGCCGCGGCGCCGGCGCGCTCGCCGAGGCGCTCGCCTGGGGCGCCGCCGCGGTCTGCCTGCCGGGCAGCCGGATGCCGACCGCCGCCCAGATCCAGCGCGACATCGTCCACGTCCACGACGAACCGGACCTCACCCGACCGCTGACCACCGGGGCCGGCGCCCAGCCCGCCTCCTCCTAGTCCCACGCCGCAAAGGAGGGCATCACATGGCCATGTCCTACACCCCACCGGTCCAAGGAACCGGAGTCAAGGCCAACATCCAGCGCCTCGGCGCGTTCCTGGCCGGCATGATCATGCCGAACATCGCAGCGTTCATCGCCTGGGGCCTGATCACCGCGCTGTTCATTCCGACCGGCTGGCTGCCCAACGCCAAGCTGGGCGCGCTGGTCGACCCGATCATCCACATCCTGCTGCCGGTGCTGATCGGCTATACCGGCGGGCGCATCGTCCACGGCCAGCGCGGCGCCGTGGTCGGCGCGGTGGCCACCATGGGGGTGGTGCTCAGCGCGGAGCAGCCGATGCTGCTCGGCGCGATGATCGTCGGCCCGCTGGCCGCCTACCTGCTGATGTGGGTCGACCGCTTCACCGAGGAGCGGACCCGCGCCGGCTTCGAGATGCTGGTGGACAACTTCACCGCCGGCATCCTCGGCGGCGCCATGGCGGTGCTCGGCATCTACGCGATCGGCCCGGTGGTGCGCGCGATCACCACCGCCGCCGGCCACGGCGTGGACTACCTGGTGAGCCACCACCTGCTGCCGTTCGCGTCGCTGATCATCGAGCCCGGCAAGGTGTTGTTCCTCAACAACGCCATCAACCACGGCGTGCTCGCCCCGCTGGGCGTCGCCCAGGCCGCCCAGCACGGCAAGTCGATCCTGTTCATGCTGGAGTCCAACCCCGGGCCGGGGCTCGGCCTGCTGCTGGCCTACCTGCTGTTCGGCCCCAGGTCGCTGCGTCCCAGCGTGCCGGCCGCGATCATCATCCAGTTCTTCGGCGGCATCCACGAGATCTACTTCCCCTACGTGCTGATAAAGCCGCGCATGATCGTGGCGACCATCCTCGGCGGCGCCAGCGGCATCATCGTCTTTCTGATCACCGGCGCCGGCCTGGTGGCCACGCCCTCCCCGGGCAGCATCTTCGCCTACGCGGCGGTGACCCCCAAGGGCGGCTGGTTCGGCGTGTTCGCCGGCGTGCTGGTCGCCGCCGCGGTGTCGTTCGGCGTCGGCTCGGTCCTGCTCGGCTTCGGCCGCCTGGAGAAGGAAGAGGACGAGGAGACCGAGGAGGAGCGCCGCCGCGAGACCGCCGCCAGCGCGGACCCGGCCACCGGCCCGGCCGCCCCCGCCCACCCGTAGGAGCACACGGAGGTCCAGATGACCACGACGATCAACGGCAGCGACATCCACAAGCTGGTGGTCGCCTGCGACGCCGGCATGGGCTCCAGCGTCATGCTCGCCGGCCAGCTCCGCAAGCAGCTCAAAGCCAACTCGGTCACGGTGGAGCACACCCCGGTGAGCGCCATCCCCGCCGACGCCGACGTGGTGGTCTGCCACGCCGGCCTGGCCGAGCGGGCCAGGGCGAGCGCGCCCGGCAAGCTGGTGATCCCCTTCCAGGTGTTCATCGGCGACCCGGCGGTGACCAAGGTGGTCGAGGCGATCAAGAGCGGCGGGGTGCTCCATGCCTGAGCCGGCCGGCTTGCTGGAGCGGGCGGCCATCCGGCTCAACGAGCGCGCCGCCGACCGGGACGCGGCCATCCGCGCCTGCGGCCAGGCCCTCATCGACACGGGCGCGGTCGACGCGGCGTATGTCGAGGCGATGCTGGAGCGGGAGCGCTCGATCTCGACCTACGTCGGCGAGGGGGTCGCCATCCCGCACGGCACGCTGGCGAGCAAGGAGACCGTGCGCCGCGACGCGCTGTCGTTCGTGCGCTTCCCCGAGACGGTCGACTGGGGCGGCGAGCCGGTGACCATCTGCATCGGCATCGCCGCCCAGGGCGGCGGCCACATGGGGATCCTGTCCGCGCTGGCCGAGATCCTGCTGGAGCCGGGCAGGGCGCGGGCGCTGCGCGAGGCCGACGACCCCGACGAGGTACTGCGGCTGCTCCAGCCGGCACGGGAGGACTCGACGACATGAGGGTCGCCCGCTTCTACGCTCCAGGCGACATCCGGCTGGAGGAGGCGCCGGAGCCGGCGCCCGGCCCGGGCGACCTGAAGCTGCGGGTGCGCAACTGCTCGACCTGCGGGACCGACGTGAAGATCTCCCGCTTCGGCCATCCGCACATCGTGCCGCCCCGTGTGCTCGGCCACGAGATCGCCGGCGAGGTGGTGGAGGCCGGCACCGAGGCCGGCGACTGGCGGCCGGGCGACCGCGTCCAGGTGATCGCCGCGATCCCCTGCGGGCACTGCCGCCAGTGCCGCCGCGGCCAGCAGACCGTCTGCCCGAACCAGGAGTCGATCGGCTACCACTACGACGGCGGCTTCGCCGAGTACATGGTGGTGCCGGCCAAGGTCCTGCGGGTCGGCGGGGTCAACCGCATCCCCGACGGCACCTCGTTCGAGGAGGCGTCGGTCGCCGAGCCGCTGGCCTGCGTGCTGAACGGCCAGGAGCTCGCCGGCGTCGGCGAGGGCGACGACGTGCTGATCATCGGCTCCGGCCCGATCGGCTGCCTGCACGCGCGCCTGGCCCGCTCCCGCGGCGCCGGGCGCGTGCTGC
>DASVXQ010000449.1:0-1732 GCA_036392615.1 Actinomycetes bacterium
GTCCTCCATGAAGGCATCGAACTCGCCGTTGGTCACCCCCATGTTGGTATGCGCTTGCGTCATGCTGAGCCCGGTGTAGGTGCATGGTCCACCGGTCGCCGCACACAGCTGATCGACGAATTCTTTCGTCAACCGGTCCAGGTCGGTCCTGGCGAATTTCTGATTGATGCGGTCGTCCTTCGCCGCGCGCTCTTCAAAGGCCCGGGTGACCGCCGTGAGGGCATTAGTTCCGCCGAGGCGCTCATACAGGGAACCCTGCACCATCTCACCGCCTTTGTGATGATTGCCCAACAGCCTGGGCGGGCTAGGAGCCTGGGCTTGCTAGCGCTCAGCTCCCAGGTCACGAAGATCGGCCGCCCCGCCCACCCTGTCAAGAGCCCAGGCAGGACCTCAAAGCT
This sequence comes from Actinomycetes bacterium, assembly GCA_036392615.1. Classification (GTDB taxonomy): domain Bacteria; phylum Actinomycetota; class CALGFH01; order CALGFH01; family CALGFH01; genus DASVXQ01. The sequence goes on from DASVXQ010000449.1 coordinate 399, forward strand.
GGGCTGCGGTTGTGCGTCCGCGAATAAAGAGCATAAAAATGCTTCGCAGAATAGGCTGATAGCTCGGTCATAGGGGAAAGGTCGCTATGGTACCCAGACGTGGACGCTTTGCCGGGAGACGCCGCGGGTGCGGGCGAATTCGGCTTGGGTGGCGCCATGGTCGAACAGGTGGACGGCGCGAAGCCGCCGCTGCTCCATGCCTGCGAAGTCTCGGCCAGCTCCACGCGGTGCCGCGATGCTGTGCCTGTCGCCATGCGCCCGGCCGCCCGTACGATCTCCGCGCGATCGACAACACGACCAGGATGGGCGGCCCATGCGGACACATCACCAGCAGCGCCAAGCTGAGCCCAACCGCCCCGTCACCCTGACCGACCAGGACGTGGCGGCACTGATCGGGCTGCTGGCCATCTAGCGGCCCCGTCTGCTTTCCAGGCGTCCAGAGTGGCGCGCCGGGCGCCGACCGAAGCGGGTGACCTCCGGGGCCCATGCCGGCCCGGATCCGCTGCTCAACCGCTGGGGCCGCTCGGCAGCGGGACCACCGTCCGCGTCGCCGTAGGCTGCCGAAGGCCCGCCACCACCGCCGACCGGGCCCGGTCCATGGATCGTGGTTGGGGGACGCTCGTTGGCTCGGCCGGGTCGGCACCGGGGATGTGGGCTTGGTCTGTTCCAGCTCGATGCGCTCCGGGAGCTGGTCGAACAGCCGACGGCCCCCGCCAAGCAGGACATTGACCAGGTGGATCCTGATCTGGTCCACGAGCCCCGCGGCGAGGAATTGCTGGTCGATGGTCAGGCTCCAGGACCTTGGCGCGCCGATCAGCGACAGGCCGGACTGGGCGAAGGGATCGGTGTGGGTGATCGAGGTCGCTGACGGCACGATCACCGAGGCCAAGTATCTTCCGCCCTTCCAGGGCTGACGACCCTGCGTGCGGAGCAACTACCGGAGTCGCTTACTCGAGCCGCCGCGGCAGCTCGCCCCGCCTCAGAACTGGGTCGCTGGCAGATGACGGTCTCGTCCGGCGGCTGCCGCGGCAGCTACTTGGAAGGGTGGTTAGTCGACGAACGGGCCGTTGAACCGCGGCTCCTCCCGGTAGGGCTTGCCGGCCATCAGCATGAACCGCGTGCCTGCGGTGGCGTCCGTCACGGCGAGCTCCTCGCCCGGACCGAGCAGGACGAGCTGCGGAGGCCGCGCCGTCCGGTGGTTGGCCCCGAAGACGGCTTCGCCGTCGAGCAGGTAGGCGAAGCCCTGGAACTCCGGCGGCACCGGAGTGGTCATCTGTCCGCCGTCTGGTAGCTCGACGTCGAGGATCAGTGCCGGCGTGCCCAGTTGCACGGGC
>DASVXQ010000450.1:0-13309 GCA_036392615.1 Actinomycetes bacterium
TGGCGGTCGGCCTCGGCGGCCAGGGCGCGACTGCCCGGCTCGGTCAGCCGGTAGTAGCGGCGCAGCCGGCCCTGGTGGACCTCGTCGTGGTCGGGCTCGATCAGGCCGTCGCCGACCAGACGGTCCAGCACGCCGTAGAGCGTCCCGATCTTGAGCCGGACGCGTGAGTCCGACAGCTTGGCGACCTCCCCCACGATGCCGTAGCCGTGGCGCGGCGCGTCGGCCAGCGCGGTGAGGATCAGGAACGCCGGCTCGGTCATCGTCCGGTTCGCCATGGCCAGAATATATCGGCAGACAAGATATATGGCAATGCCATCGGCTGGCGGTCACTCCCAGCGGTGGGCGTTGCCGTCGTGGAGCGCGCCGGGGGCCTCGGGGATGACGCAGAACGGCAGGCCGGCGGGGTCGCGCATGATCCACCAGCGGTGGACCTTGCGGACACGGGTGGCGCCGAGATCCTCCAGCCGGGCGACCTCGGCCTCCAGGTCGTCGGTGTGGATATCCAGGTGCACGCGTCCTGGCCCCTCGTCGAGGCGCTGGACGAGCACGCCGAAGTCGTCCTTCAGGTCGGCGCCGTGGTACTCGGGAAAGCGCTTCGACCGCTCGAACGTCTGGCCGGTGGCGGCCTGCCAGAAGCCCAGCTCCTGGTCGTGCTCGGCGGCCGGGACGTCGATCACGACCTTGGAGAGCCTGCTGTAATGCGGCACCTGCTTCACCTCCGGGCTGACGGGCGACGGGCCGCCACGCAACCACGGCCGGCGCCGCGCCGCAACCGGCCGTCCACCCCCCGCCCGTGGGCGATACTGGCCGCCGGATCCACACAGTGGAGGTGGTCATGACCAGCGAGCGCGGGCAAGCGCCGGCTACCAGCATCGCCCCGTGGCTCTCGGTCGCCGAGGGGGACGCGGCGGTCGGGTTCTACCGGGCCGCCTTTGGCGCGGCCGAGCTGGAGCGGCTGGAGGAGGCGGGCAGGGTGGTGGTCGCGCGGCTGGCGATCGGCGGCGCGGACTTCTGGGTCCAGGAGGATCCGGAGGGCGACCCGCACGCGCTCGGGGACCGCTCCCCGGTCCGCATGATCCTCACCGTCGACGACCCCGACGCGGTGTTCGCCCGCGCGGTCGCGGCCGGCGCGCGCCAGGTCGCACCCGTCCAGGAGGACCACGGCTGGCGGGTCGGCCGCCTCGCCGACCCCTCGGGCCACCACTGGGAGGTCGGGCGCCGCCTGGAGGGCTAGCATCGGTCATGGATCCCAGCTTGAGGGATCGGTGGTTGGCGGAGTCCCGGAAGTCAGCAGCCAGGCGGGGGCGCCGGCCGGCGTCACAAGCGGCGTGCCAAATTGGCTTGCTCTCGGGGACGTCGCGGCCTGTAGTGGTGCGCAACCGGGGGCGCGGGCCCCCGCCAGACCCCGACGCCGGAGGCGATCGCCAGACCGTATGGAGCCTGCACTTCCGACCGCTCGTCCGCCACTGGAGATCGCCTGCGACGAGTCGGGCTACGAGGGCGAGAACCTCATCGGCGGGACCACCGACGTGTTCGCGCACGCCGGCGTGCGGCTGGACGGCGAGGCCGCTACGGCGTGCCTGCGCGAGATCCACCGGCGGATCCGCTCGCCGGTGCGGGAATACAAATCGACACATCTCCTTCGCGAGAAGCACCGGCCGGTGCTCGAGTGGTTCCTCGGGCCGTCGGGCCTGCTGCACGGCGACGCGCACGTGCAGCTGACCGACAAGACGTTCTTCGTGGTCGCCACGCTGGTCGACCTGCTCGCCCCGCGGCCCGCCGTGCCGGCGGGCGCCGGGCCGGCGCGGGACCCGCGCTCCAGGGAGATGGCCGCCACCCTGTACCGGCAGGGCCCGGCGACCTTCGGCGCCGCCCGCTGGCAGCGCTTCCTGGCGTCGTTCACCGACGTGCTGCGCCCCAGGAACCGCCACGGCCCCGAGACCCCCGTCGAGACGTTCTTCGGCATGGTCGACGACCTGCGGCGCGCCAGCCCCCCCGGCCCGGTCGCCGAGCTGCTGGGCCTGCTCTGCCAGGCGAGGCCGCGGGCGCTCGCGCTGCGGGCGCTGCTGGACGACCCGAGCACGATTCCAGCGCTCGACCTGCTGTTCCCGGCGATCGTCGGAGCGGTCGCCTGGTGGGGTCGCGACGCGGCGCCGGTGGCGATCGTCCACGACGAGCACAGCACGCTCACCACCCGCCGGATCGCGCGGCTCCAGCGCCTCCCGGAGGTCGGTGGCCGGCTGGCCAGCCTGCGGCGCGTCGACTCGCGAGCGGACGCGCGGGTCCAGGTGGCCGACTTCCTCGCCGGGGTGGCGCGGAAGATCGCCTCGGACGCGCGCAACGGCCATGGCGACGCCGAGCTCACCGCCCTGCTGCGCCCCTATGTGGACGCCCGCTCAATCTGGGGCGAAGCTCGAAGCTGGGCGCTGCTCCGGCCCGCCGCGGAGTGGCGCTAGCCTCAGGTCGGGGTGCCGAGCAGGTCTGGGGCGGCATCCGCGATCCGCTGGCGCATCGGCCGGCGCTGGATCGCGTCGAGCGCCTCGTCGACCAGACGGCTTCCCAGCGGCGACCCGGAGGGCTCACCACATGTCCGAGCTGTATCCACCGATCGAGCCATACCAGAGCGGCATGCTGGAGGTTGGCGACGGCAACCTGGTGTACTGGGAGGCCTGCGGCAACCCGGACGGCAAGCCGGCGCTGGTCGTCCACGGCGGCCCCGGGTCGGGCTGCACCCCCGGCCACCGCCAGTATTTCGACCCGGAGCGCTACCGGGTGATCCTGTTCGACCAGCGCGGCTGCGGGCGGAGCCGGCCGCACGCCAGCGACCCGGCCACCAGCCTGCGCCACAACACCACCTGGCACCTGCTGGCCGACATGGAGCTGCTGCGCCAGCACCTCGGCGTCGAGCGCTGGCTGCTGTCCGGCGCCTCCTGGGGGTCGACGCTGCTGCTGGCCTACGCCGAGCGGCACCCGGAGCGGGTGTCGGAGATCGTCATCGCCGCGGTCACCACCACCCGCCGCTCCGAGATCGACTGGCTCTACCGGGGCGTGGGCCGCTTCTTCCCGGAGGCGTGGGAGCGCTTCCGGGACGGCGTGCCCGAGACCGACGGTGACCTGGTGGCCGCCTACGCGCGCCGCATGGAGGACCCCGACCCGAAGGTCCGCGAGCGCGCCGCCCACGACTGGGTCGCCTGGGAGGACGCGGTCATCTCGCTGGAGTCCAACGGGACGCCGGGCGCCTACAGCGACCGCCCGCCGGACGCGCTGATGGCGTTCGTGCGGATCACCGCCCACTACTTCTCCCACGGCGCCTGGCTGGAGGAGGGCGCGCTGCTGCGCGACGCCGGACGGCTGGCCGGCATCCCGGGCGTGCTGATCCACGGCCGCCTCGACCTCGGCGGACCGCTGGAGACCGCCCGGTCGCTGTCGCGCGCCTGGCCCGATGCCGAGCTGGTGGTGGTCGAGGACGCCGGCCACACCGGCAGCCTCACCACCCGCGGCCGCAAGCGCGCCGCCCTCGACGCCTTCGCCCGACGCTGAGCCGCCGATTCGCGGCCTGACGACAATGACGCTGATGCCCCGACTGGAGGCACCTTTGGGCTGGGTCGCCCCGACGTGCTCGAGCCGGATACGTCTGGCGGCCCCTGGAAAATGCATGGCGTCAATCGTCCGTTGTCGCTCACGCTCGGCACGGCAGCAACGCTCAGCTGGCAGCCATGGTGAGCTGCCTGGCGGCGGTCGTTCAGGATCTGGGCGGGACGGCGGGCGCGGCCGAAGGCGCGAGAGGGTAGCCTGCCCGATCGTGGAGTACTTCTTCTACTGTCGTGGCCGGCCAGGGACCGAGGCGCTGCTGGCGGAGCTGGCCGAGGCCCACTGGTCGTTCATGGACGGCTATGCGGAGGCGATGATCGCCAGAGGGCCGACGCTGACCCCAGACCGCACCACCTGGACCGGCAGCATGCACATCGTCGACCTCCCCGATGCCCAGGCAGCGCGGGTGTTCGCCTTCCAGGAGCCCTTCTGGCGGGCTGGCGTGTACGACCAGGTGCTGGTGCGCCGCTGGCGCAACGTGCTGGGCCGCACGATGTGGGACTTCCCCGCCGAGCTCGGCGATGACCGGCGTTTCCTGGTCATCGGGCACGGCAAGCCGGGCGTGGAGGCAGCCCGCCAGGCGCTGGGGGCGGCGCAGCGGCGCTGGTTTGGCGAGCCCGGCCACCGCGGCGGGGTCATCCTGGGTGGGCCCTTGCTGTCCGACGATGGCGCCGGGTGGGCGGGCAGCGCGCTGCTGGTCCAGTTGCGTGACCGTGCCGCTGTGGAGGCCATGCTGGCCGGCGCGCCCTACGTGCAGGCCGGGCTGTACACCGGCGTGGAGATCCACGACTGGCAGTTCGGCGGGCGCTCCCAAGACTGAGAGGACATCGCCGTGCCTCCCTGCGCCGGCGCGGTATCGGCCCACGGATCGCGCGGCGTGGCATCGAGTCGTCGCGGCGGCTGGGCCGTCACCGCTGGACGGTCGAGCGGACCGGGGCGTGGCTGGGTGGCCTCCAGCGGCTGCGGATCCGCCACGACCGCGACTCGGAGCGGTTCTTTGCGTTGGTGCTGCTGGCCTGCGCGGTCAGCGGTTCCAACACGCTCCGGCGGCCACCATGGCCATAGGACCTCGACGCATCGGTGGGGGTGGCCGATGCTGTGGGAGTGAGACGCATGCGTCGGCTGCTGGTTGGAGCTCTTGGCCCTCGAAGAGGGCGCCGCTCACCTGCGCGCGCACCAGGGCATGGCCAGCGTGTCGCCTCCGACCCGGGACACGTGCTCTCGCCCGGAGGCTGGACGCCGCCACCGGGCTCGCGGCCGGGATGGAACTGGCTGCCACCTGAGGGGGCCATGCCGCGGCTGGATCTTGTGCCGTGGTGGGTGCGGGCGTGGTTCTGGATTCCGTGGATCGACCGCTACGCCCACGCCTGGATGTGGGGGCACGGAGGGTGGGAAGTCCAGCCACCGTTCTCCCCTCCTCCAGGGGATCAGCCGCCCGTGCGCGAACCTCGTCGCCCTGTGCTTCCTGGCATGCAGCCGGGCGCAGCCCGAGCGATGCCAACAGAGGAACAGGAGCTTCGCTAGCCGTTCCGGAATGTCCTCTCAGCGGGCCGTGCTGCTTTGCGCCTCACGCTGGGCGGGCGGTCGCGGTGGTCACCGACTATCGGCGTGGCCGCCCCCCAGATTCGGGAGGCGGTGCTGACCCGGATGCGGCATGCGTCGCAGGCCCGTGCCGTGGAGCTTCTCGCGGCGCTTGCGTCAACATTCACGATGGTTGGCTAGGCCGGAACGGCGCCGAGTTGTTGCAGCTGGGAGAAGACGTCGACGACCCCAGATCTCAGCGATTCGGCCGCCGGCGAAGCGGACGATGAAGATCTCGTTGTACGTGACGGACCGGAGAACCGGGCCCGCCGCCGGGCGTGGCCGTCGAGGGGACGCGGGAGCGCTGCCTCACCCTGGCCGGACCGTCCAACCGGCTCAGGTGCCGGCGGGCTCCGCGGGGCCGGTGAGCGGGGCGGGGCGTTCTGGGGCCGGCATCACCGCGGCGTCCAGGCCGATGCCCTGGTAGACGGCCGGCCGGGCGGAGCGCAGCCAGAGGCCGTAGAGGATGCCGATCGCCGCGACGATCGCGAACGAGCCGGGCAGCGCCCACGCCTCCACCGAGCCCGGCTCGACGCCCAGCAGGGTCGGGTAGTTGGCCACCCCGGCCCACACCATGCCGAGCAGCGCGAGGGTGGCCAGGCCCGGCGCGATCAGCCGCACGAACACGCTCTCGCCGCGCGGCTCGCGGGCGAAGAAGCTGATCACCGCGATCGAGGTGGTGGCCAGCAGGCAGAGCACTCCGAACGCGCCCGAGGTGCCCAGCCAGAAGAACAGCCGCACCATCGGGTCCCAGCCGGCCAGCGCGTAGACCACGATCACGCCCAGCCCGATGGCGGACTGGGTGAGCGACGCGGTCCGCGGCGCGCCGCTGCGCGGCTCGGTGCGGCCCAGCGGCGCCGGCAGCACCCGCTCGCGGCCGAGCGCGAACATGTAGCGGCCGACCGCGTTGTGGAAGCTCAGCATCGCGGCGAACAGGCTGGTCATGAACAGCACCGTGGCGACCTCGGCCATGGTCGAGTTGGCCATCGAGAACAGCATCCCGGGCCCTTGCTGGCCGGCGACGGCGGCGACCTGGTCGTCGCCGTAGTGCACGCTCATCGCCCACGAAGCCAGGGTGTAGACCGCGGCGATCACCGCCAGCGAGGTGTAGGTGGCGATCCGCACGGTGCGGCGCGGGTCCTTGGCCTCCTCCGAGAAGACCGCCGAGGCCTCGAAGCCGACGAAGCCGAGCAGCGCGGTCACCAGCAGCGCCCCCACCCCGGCGTGCCCGAACAGCCCGCCGGGCGACAGGCTGGTCAGCGGGTAGCCGGACGCCGGGTTGCCCAGCCCGGCGATCGCCAGGACCAGCAGCACCAGCACCTCGGCCGACAGCAGCACCGCCAGCACCCTGCCGTTGAGGTCGACCCGCAGGACGCCGAGCACCGCCACCAGCAGCCAGGCGGCCAGCGCCCACACCCACCAGGAGAGGTCGATGCCGAGCTTGTCGGACAGGTAGCCGGCCAGCGTGGGGCCGAACATGCCGTAGAGGCCGACCTGGAGCATGTTGTAGGCGAGCGCGGCGACCAGCGCGGCGCCCACGCCCAGCGGCCGCCCGAGGCCCCGCGAGACGTAGGCGTAGAGCGCGCCGGCGTTGGTGATGTGCCTGGCCATGGCGACGTAGCCGACCGCGAACACCGCCAGCACGATGGCCACGCCGACGAACGCGGCGCCGATGGCGGACAGGCCGGTGACGGCGTAGAGGGTCGGCACCACGCCGGCGGCCACGGTCATCGGCGCGATCGCCGAGAGGATGAAGAACATCACCGCCGGCACGCCGAGGCGGTCCTTGGCCAGGGCGGATTCACCGGCGGTGGCGATGGGAGCGGACATCGGCATCTCCGTTCGGCGACGTGGCGGGGGTCGGCGGGTCAGCGCGGCAGGTCGAGGATCGGGTTGCGGTCGAAGAAGCCGACCGGTCGCAGCGAGAAGCCGCAGTGGGCCACGGGCATCACCGGCCAGTCCTCCGGCCGGGGGAAGTGCAGCATCCCGAAGGTGTGCCACAGGACGATGTCGCGGCCGTCGATCTCCCGGTCGGCGGCGACGTACTCCGGCAGCCCGGCTCCTCCCGGGTGCTGGTTGGGCAGGTCGCCGGCGGCGTAGCGCTGCGCCGGGTCGTAGCGGGTGACCCACAGGTGCCTAGTGGCGAAGGCCGCACGGCGGGAGATCGCCGCCTGCGGGTCGGCGGCGAGCAGCGGCGGCCCCTGCGGGTAGAGCGCGTAGGCGACCGGCTGGCCGAAGCGGTTGCGCCTGGCCGGGTTGACCACGTGCCAGCTCCTGCCGACCGAGGCATCCGCCACCCGGGCGCCCTCCGACTCGCGCGCCAGCCGGGTGGCGCGCCTGGTGAAGGCGTTGCCGTGCGGGTTGTCGGGCCCCATCGGCAGCCGCTCCAGCTCGACCTCGTCGACCGCGTTCTCGACGCCGTCGACGGTCATGTCCAGGCGCGCGCTGAACATGTGCTGGTGGTAGGGCGCGCCCAGGCCGGGCGCGACCTCGGTCGCCCAGCGGCTCCCCGGCTGGTAGGCCGAGGTGAACACCACCCCGGTGGCCTTCACCTCCAATTCGATGGTGCCGTCGAGGTAGAGGTACCAGTAGAAGCCGTAGTCGTAGTTGCCGATGGCGAGGAAGGTGGAGATCACCAGCCGCCGCTGGCGGCGCGTCTCGGCCGAGCCGGTGAACAGGTCGTTGTGCTTCCAGGCGACGCCGGTGTCCTCCTCGTGCAGGCAGATGGCGTTGGGCACCTCGCGCGGCTCGCCGTCCTCGGCCGGCAGCACCACGTCGAGGTAGCGGATCTCGCCGAGGCAGTCGCAGCCGAGCATCAGCGGGTTGACCTGCTGGCCGAGCAGGTACTCGCCGGCGTCGAAGTAGTTCTGCCAGAACCTCGCCGGGCTCGGGTCGGCGTAGGGGACGACCATCTCGGCGATCGACGCGCGGTAGACGACCGGCCGGTCCCACAGGGAGATCTGGTGCAGGGTCAGTCCCTCGCGGGCGTCGAAGCCGATCCGCAGCCGCCAGCCCTCCCAGGCGACCTCGTCGTCGTCGATGGTGAAGCTGGGGCCCTCCGGCTGGCTGATCTGGATCGGCTTGAGCGTAGTGCGCGCCGGGCCGACCGCCGCCGGGTCGTCGAAATTGCCCTGCTCGCGTGGGACCGGCAGCTCGGCCGCGTCGATCAGCTCGACCACCCGCCGCTCGATCAGATCGACGTAGGCGACCAGGCCGTCGACCGGGTGCGCCCAGGGATGGTCCCGCTCGTGGTCCTGGACGAAGGACAGCACCCGCAGCATGCGCCGGCCCCGCTCGCCCGGCAGGTCGAACGACCCGGCCGACAGTGGGCACGGCCGCACCAGGTCGAGGTTGGTGACGCCGCGGCGGGCCATGGCCGCGCGCCAGCCCTCGTCGCCCTTGACGATCTCGTCGACCGCCTCGAGGTCGCTGAGGATCACCGGCGGCTGGCCGTCGCGCACGGGGTCGAGGTCGCGCCGCGAGTCGACCTCCCCGCGGGTCAGCGAGGCCACCACGTCGGTCGCTGCGCCGCTGGACGCGTCCAGCAGGATCGCCCGCACGCGGCGGTCGACCGCATCGCCCGGCCGGAAGGCGAGCACCTCCTGCTTGGGTGGCTCCTCCAGCCCGACGTAGGTGAAGCGGGTCTGCCCGTCGACCAGGCCGTGCCCGGCCAGCACCGCCTTCGCCCGCCGGAGCTCGTCCGCGTTCAGCCGTCGCAGCGGATGCGCCCGCTCGCCCGCGGGCAGCCCGTCGCCGATCTGGGTCGTCGTCTGCGTGCTCACCTCGACGCTCCTCACCCTCGGTGGCAGCGAACGCGCCCATCGTCACCGGCGATGTTCGCTTTGTCCAGACATTCCTGGAGCGCCCAGGAAAGCACGTCCGCGTGACAGCGCCGTGCCGGGGAACCCCATGTGGAGAGGCCCATCGGGCGCGTTGGAGGAGGGAGACATGGTTGCCACCGACTCGTTGGGGGTCTATCTCAACGATCACCTGGGCGGTGCGGCGGCGGGTGTCGAGATGGCGGAGAAGCTCCGCTCAAGGAACGACGGGACGCCGTTCGGCGGTGTGATGGCGCAGCTGGTGCTGGAGATCAAGGAGGACAGGGCGACGCTCGAGAACCTCATGGACCGGCTCGGAATCGAGCGGAACCCCGGCAAGCTGAGCGCCGGCCGCGGGATCGAGAAGCTCTCCAGGCTGCGCACCAGCAAGACGCTCACCGGCAGCGCCGAGCTCAGCCGGCTGATGGACATCGAGGGCCTGACACTCGGGATCGAGGGCAAGTACGCCATGTGGCGGGAGCTCCAGGAGATCGCCGAGCTCGACCAGCGCCTCGCCTCGACCGACCTGGAGGCCCTCGCCAGCCGCGCCCGCCGCCAGCGCGACACCCTGGAGCCCTACCGCCTCCAGTGCGCTCCCCTGGCGTTCGCTGCCGACTCCTGACGTCGGGGCCGGGCCTAGACGTCCACCGGGTTGCCGTCGTCGAGCACGCGGAAGGTGGTGTCGCCGCGGGCGCCCAGGGTCTCGAGCTGCCGGTAGGACAGGCCGACGCCCATCGGCGAGAGCAGCTTCTCGTGCACCGGCACGGCCACCGCCGGGGCGACCTCGCGCAGGTAGTCGATCGACTCCGCCAGCCGCAGCCAAGGCGCGCCGGCCGGCAGGGCGAGCACCTCGACGGGCTGGCCGGGCGGGGTGAAGGCGTCGCCGGGGTGGAACAGCCGCCCGCCGACCAGGTAGCCGACGTTGGGGATGATCGGGACGTCGGGGTGGATGACCGCGTGGTCGCGACCCACCACGCGCACGCCGACCCCGCCGAGGTCCAGCTCGTCGCCGTGGTGCGCCACCTCGACCTCGGCGCCGGCCTGGCCGAGCTGCTCGGCGCTGCCCTCGTCGCTGACCACCCGCACGCCCGGGTTGCCGTCCAGCAGCCGCCGCACCCGGTCCGGGTCGAGGTGGTCGGCATGCTGGTGGGTGTAGAGGATCGCGGTCAGCCCCTGGAGGTCCTCGAACCCGTCCGACAGCGTGCCGGGGTCCAGCAGCAGCCTGGTCCCCCGCTCCTCCACCAGCAGGCACGAGTGCCCGAACTTGGTCAGCCGCATGACGCCTCCTCGCGATCCGCTCCTGATGCCCCCTTGGTACCACGCCAGGGCCCGCGACAGGCGACAATCCGGCGGTGCGGCGTGGCCGGACAAGAACGCGAGCCGTGAGCCCGCCGGCGCCGGGTCACCCCTCGTTCTCGGTCCAGCCGAGCTCCTTCCAGACGGCCGGGGGCAGGAGGCGGTCGATCCGGTCGAGGACGAAGTCGGGGGCGTCGGCCGGGGCGGCGCGGTCGACCTCGGCGCGCTTGGTGTCGCCGGTGAGCACCAGGGCGGCGGCCAGGCCGGTGTCGAGCGCCATGCGGACGTCGGTGGCGAGGCGGTCGCCGACCATCAGGCACTCGCCCGGCTCGAGGTCGAGCCCGGCGAGGGCGGTGTGGAGCATGGCCGGGTTCGGCTTGCCGAGGTTGGCTTCGCAGCGGGCGCCGGTGCAGGCCTCGATGGCGGCGATGATGGCGGCGCAGTCGGGCTCCCCGCGGCCTCCCGGGAAGGGGCAGAAGCGGTCGGGGTTGGTGGCCACCAGCCGGGCCCGCTGGTGGAACCAGATGGCGTCGAAGGCGATCTGGAGCTTCTCGTAGGTGAAGGTGCGGTCGTAGCTGGCGATCACGATGTCGATCTCGGCGGGGTCACTGGACATGCGGACGCCCGCCCGCTCGAGCGCGCGGACCAGCGGCTGCTCGCCGATCGGGAAGACCACCGCGTCGGGCGCGTGGTCGAGCAGCCAGCGGGTCATGGTCACCACGGTGTTGACGATCTCGTCGACCGGGGTCGGCAGCCCGAGCTTGCCGAGCTTCTCGGCGTACTGCTCGGGGTCCTTGGTGGGGTTGTTGGACAGGAAGCGGACCGGCAGGCCGCGAGCGCGCAGCTCCTCGATCAGCCGCCTGGCGCCCGGCAGCAGGCCGTCGCCGAGGTAGACGGTGCCGTCGAGATCGAAGGCGTACGCCTGGTAGAGGCGCTCCGGCAGCCGCCCGCCGGTCGGCTCGTCCATGGTCCTCACCCCCGCGGTCAGCTCATCTTCCCAGATGGGCCGGCGCGGCGAAGGTCTCCCGCACCGCTGGGCGGCTCGCCGGCTCAGCGCTCCGCGGCGGCCTCGCCATCCCGCTGCGCCAGCTGCGCCAGGCGCTGGAGGTTCGGCTGGATCGCCGGGAACAGCGGCCGGTAGACCTCGGCGAACACCTGGTCGTAGAAGTCCTGGTTGCCCCGGTCCGGCTCGAAGCGCCCGGCCACGTCGGTCATGGCGGCGGCGGCCTCCTCGACCGACGGGTACCAGCCGACCCCGTAGGCGGCGAGGATCCCGGCGCCGAGGTTGGTGGCCTCCACGGTGTGCGCGCGGGTGACCGTCGCGCCGAGGATGTCGGCCATGATCTGGCACCACAGGTCGCTGTTGGAGCCGCCGCCGAGGATCACGTACTCGCCGATCCGCTCGCCGGTGGCGGCCTGGATGCCCTCCATCGCCAGGCGGAACTCGTAGCCGATCCCCTCCTGGATCGCCCGGAACAGGTGCTCGGGGCGGTGCGCCTGGTTCCAGCCGACCACGATGCCGCTGGCCGACGGGTCCCAGTACGGGTTCATCACGTTGTTCCAGTACGGCACGAGGACGAGACCCGCGGCGCCGGGCCCGATCTGGAGGGAAGCGGCCTCGTAACGGTCGAAGTCGGGCTCGTCCTCGCCGGCGAAGCGCATGAACCAGCTCATCGTGGCCATGCCGCCGCGCAGGCAGCTCTCCAGCAGGAAGGTGTGCGGCGCGCCACCGTAGAGCGTCCGGCAGGACGGGTCGGTCAGGTAGGAGCGCTCGATCGGCCCGCCGGTCACGGCCGTGCCCAGGTTCAGGTAGGAGCGGTCGAGCGAGGTGACCCCGGCGCCGAGGCAGGCCGCCTGGCCGTCGCCCAGCCCGGCGATCACCGGGAGGCCGGCCGGCAGGCCGGTGGCCTCGGCGCCCGCGTCGCGCACCTCGCCGATCACGCTGCCCGGCTCGGCCGTCCGGCAGAACTGCTCCGGGCGCAGGCCGATGCCGGTGATCAGGTCCTCCGCCCAGCGCTCCTCGGCCATGTCGGTGAGCCCGAACGAGTCGGCCGAGGCCAGGCTGGTGGTGAACTCGCCGGTGAGCCGCTGCACCAGGAAGCCGTGCACATCCATGAACCGGTAGGCCCGCTGGGCGATCCCGGGCTCGTGCTCAACCAGCCACAGCAGCTTGGAGAACGCCTGCGTGGTCGAGCGGCCCCGCCCGGTGCGCCGCTGGAGCCGGTCGTGGCCGAAGCGCTCGTCGAGCTCGTCGAGCTGCCGCTGGGAGCGGGCGTCGTCCCACAGGATCGCCTGGTACTGCGGCTGGTTGCGCTCGTCCACCGGCACGAACGACTCGCGCTGGTGGGTCAGGCAGACGCCGGCGATGCGGCCGGCGTCGACCGACTCGAGCACCTCGGCGATCGCGCCGGAGGTGGCCTCCATCCACCCCTCGGCGCGCTGCTCGCTGATCTGCGGGCCCGGGCGGATCTCCTCCAGCGGGGCGCGGCCCTCGGCGACGGGCTTGCCCTCGCGGTCCCAGGCGACCGCCTTGCTGGCGGTGGTGCTGCAGTCGATGCCCAGCACGAGGTCTGCCATCACCCTCACCCCCCTCGCCGCGCTCCTTCGCGGCCATCGGGTCCGGGACGCCTCCCCGCCGGAGCGCGCCTCCAATCGCGCTGTATGCATACGGATGCCAGAGCCCGGGTAGTCGCCCCGTACCGTGGGCGGGCCAGGGTGCCGAGAGGGTCGCCGCGCCGTTGTGGGCCGTTGGCCCGATGGGTCCAGATCGAGGAGGCGCGCATGCGGATCCTTGTCGTCGGCGACCAGTTCATTCCCAGCGAGGCGTTCCAGCGCGCCATCGAGCGCCAGCTCGGCCCGGACGCCGGCTCGATCGCCACCGTGACCTGGGCCGGCGCCGACCGCGAGGAGCAGCACGCCGCCCAGCAGGTGATGGAGAAGGAGGGGCCGGAGGCGGTCGCCACCCCGGACGAGGTCGTCGAGGCGGCCGGGAACGCCGAGGTCGTCGCGGTGCACTTCGCGCC
>DASVXQ010000451.1:0-8844 GCA_036392615.1 Actinomycetes bacterium
TGCTGGGCCGGTGACCCGCCGGGCGGAGGCGGCCGAGCTGATCGTCACCGGCGCGCCGGTGTACACCGCCGACGCCGTGCGGCGCTGGGGGAGCGCGGTGGCGGTGCGCGGCGGGCGGATCGCCGCGGTCGGCGCCGAGGCCGACGTGCTGGCCCTGCGCGGGCCCGGCACGCGCGTGCTCCAGCTGGACGGCGGGATGGTGGTGCCCGGCTTCCAGGACGCGCACGCGCACCCGCTCACCAGCGGGCTGGAGCTGCTGCGCTGCTCGCTGACGGACACCGACCCGGGCGACTACGCGGCGGCGATCACCGGCTGGGCGGCGGACCACCCGGACGCGCCCTGGGTGCTCGGGGGCGGCTGGCGCATGGACGCCTTCCCCGGCGGCGTGCCGCCCGCCGGCCTGCTCGACCGGCTGGTGCCCGACCGGCCGGTGTGGCTGGAGAGCCGCGACGGCCACTCCGGCTGGGCCAACGCGCCCGCGCTGGCGCTCGCCGGCGTCACCGCCGCCACCGCGGACCCGGCCAACGGGCGCCTGGAGCGCGACCCGGGCGGCGCGCCCACCGGCGTGCTGCACGAGGGCGCCATGTGGCTGGTCGAGCGGCTCGTGCCGCCGCCCTCGGCGGACCTGCTCGCAGAGGCGATCGCCACCGCCCAGGCGTACCTGCACCGCCTCGGCGTCACCGCCTGGCAGGACGCCTGGGTCTTCCCGAAGCAGCTCGACGCCTACCGCGCGGCGGCGGCCTCCGGCGCGCTGACCGCGCGGGTGGTGGCGGCGCTCAAGTGGCAGCCGGAGGCCGGCGAGGGGCAGCTCGCCGGCCTGGTCGAGCAGCGCGGCGCCGGCAGCGTCGGCCGCCTGCGGGCCACCGCGGTCAAGATCGTGCAGGACGGCGTGTTCGAGAACTTCACCGCGGCGATGCTGGAGCCCTACCTCGGCCGCGGCGCCGAGCGCGGCATCTCGATGCTGCCCGCCGCCGAGCTGGCCAGGGTGGTGACCCTGCTGGACGCCGAGGGCTTCGACGTGCACGTCCACGCGATCGGCGACCGGGCGGTGCGCGAGGCGCTCGACGCGTTCGCCGCGGCCGCCGCCGCCAACGGCCGCCGCGACGCCCGCCACCAGATCGCCCACCTCCAGTTCGTCCACCCCGACGACCGGCCCCGCTTCCGCCGGCTCGGCGTGGTCGCCAACGCCCAGCCGTACTGGGCGGTGCTGGACGGCTACATGCGCGACCTGACGCTGCCGTTCGTCAGCGCCGAGCGGGCCGCCTGGCAGTACCCCTGGGCGAGCCTGCGGCGCGCCGGCGCGACCCTGGCGTTCGGCAGCGACTGGTCGGTCTCGACCCCGGACCCGCTGGCGCTGATCGAGGTGGCGGTCGACCGCGTCGCCCCCGACGACCGCGCCGGCGAGCCGTTCCTGCCGGCCGAGCGGCTCGACCTGCCCGCCGCGCTGGACGCGGCCACCATCGGCGCCGCCTACGCCAACCGGCTCGACGCCGCCACCGGCTCGATCGAGCCCGGCAAGCTCGCCGACCTGGCCGTGCTCGACCGCGACCTGTTCGACCCCGACGCCGGCCCGGCCGGCGACGCCCGGGTGCTGGCCACCCTGGTGGAGGGCGAGGCCGTCCACGCCGACCCGTCGCTCGGCTGGTAGCCGGAGGCCCGGGGACGCCCCGCGGCCCCGCCTGCCGGGCCGGCCCGCGGCCCCGCCGCCCCCCTACACCAGCAGGCAGGCGGCCTGGTGGGCCGGGTCGCCGCCGCCGGCTGCGCGCGGGGCGGGGTCCTCGACCGGGCAACGCTCGAAGGCGACCGGGCAGCGCGGGTGGAAGCGGCAGCCGGAGGGGACCGCGACCGGGTCGGGCGGCTCGCCGGCCAGCAGCTGCGGCGCCCCCGCGTCGTCGGGGTCGCGCTTGGGCACCACCGACAGCAGCGCCCTGGTGTAGGGGTGCAGCGGGTGGTCCACCACCTGCCTGGCGGGGCCCTGCTCCACGATCGCGCCGAGGTACATCACCGCGATGCGGTCGGCGAAGTTCGCCGCGGTGGACAGGTCGTGGGTGATCATCAGGATGCCGAGCCCCTGCTCGCGGCGGAGGCTGTCGAGCAGCGCCAGCACCCCGGCGCGGACCGACACGTCCAGCATGGAGACCGGCTCGTCGGCCACCAGCAGCTCCGGCTCGAGCACCAGGCTCGCGGCGATCGCCACCCGCTGGCGCTGCCCGCCCGACAGCTCGTGGGGGTAGCGCTCCAGGTACATGGCCGGCGGGCTGAGCCCGGCGCGCTCCAGCGCGGTGGTGGCGCGGCGGCGGCGCGCCGCGCGGGTGCCGCGCTCGCCGTGGACCAGCAGCGGCTCCTCCAGGGTGCGGGCGACCGTGAAGCGCGGGTCGAGCGACTCGTAGGGGTCCTGGTAGATCAGCTGCATGCGGCGGCGCAGCGCGCGCAGCTCCCCGGACGGCAGGTGGGTGACGTCCTCGCCGAGGAAGCGCACGCTGCCGGCGGTCGGCTCGACCAGCCGCAGGATGCTCTGGGCGGTGGTGGTCTTGCCGCAGCCCGACTCGCCGACCAGGGCGAGCATCTCGCCTCTGGCCAGCGTCAGCGAGACGCCGTCGACCGCGTCGACGCTGAGCCGCGGCCGCCGACGCAGCGTCTCGACGATCCCGCGGCGCAGCGGGTAGCGGGTCACCAGCCCGCTGACCTCCAGCAGCGGCGGCCGTCCGGCGGGCTCAGCCGGGGCGACGCGCGCGTCGGCCTGGGCGCGGGTGGCGGCCGGGTCGGCTGGCGCGCTCACGCCGGGGTCCTCGCAGGCAGGTCGTTGCGGTGGCAGGCGGCCAGGTGCTCGGCGCCGACGCCCTTGAGCAGCGGCCGCTCGGTCGGGCAGCGCGAGAAGGCCACGTCGCAGCGCGGCTGGAAGGGACAGCCGACCAGCGCCGCGTCCAGCCGCGGCGGCGCCCCGGCGATCGAGGCCACCTGGCCGCCGCCGTGCAGGTCGGGCGTGCTGGCGAACAGCAGCCGCGTGTAGGGGTGGCGCGGCTGGCGGTGGAGCGCGCGGACCGGGCCGGCCTCGACGATCTCGCCGGCGTACATCACCGCGGTGCGCTCGCAGACCTGGGCGACCACCGGCAGGTCGTGGGTGACCAGCACGAGCGCCAGGCCGAGCTCCTCGGTGAGGCCCACCAGGCGCTCCAGCACCTGGGCCTGCACCATCACGTCCAGGGCGGTGGTCGGCTCGTCGGCGAGCAGGACCTTGGGGCCGCAGGCCAACGCCATCGCCATGGCGGCGCGCTGCCGCATCCCGCCGGACAGCTCGTGCGGGTAGCGGCCGGCCCGGGACGCGGGGATGCCGACCGCCTCGAGCAGCTCGGCGGCGCGGGCCCGCGCAGCCCTGCCCCGCGCGACCCCGTGCAGCTCCATCGGCTCGACCAGCTGGGCCTGGATGGTCTGCACCGGGTTGAGCGCGTTCATCGCCCCCTGGAAGACCATGGCCAGGTCGCGCCAGCGGTGCGGCCGCGCCGTCTCCTCGCCGCCGGCGAGCAGGTCGCGCCCTTCCAGCAGCACCTGGCCGCTGACGCTCGCGCTCGGCGGCAGCAGGCCCATCAGCGCCAGGATGGTGGTGGTCTTGCCGCAGCCGGACTCGCCGACCAGGCCGAGCCGCTCGCCACGCTCCAGGGTGAAGCTGACCCCCTGGACCGCGTGGAGCTCGCGGCCGCCCGCCAGGTCGAACCAGACGTGCAGGTCGCGGACCTCCAGCAGCGGCGGGCTCACGGCAGCCGCTCCCGGTCCAGGCTCACCGGCCGCCGGATGCGGAAGAAGCGCGGCGACAGGTGCGCGACCTTGAGCCGCGGGTTCAGCGCGTCCTCGATCGCCTGGCCGAGCAGGCTGCACGCCAGCACCAGCAGGGCGACCTCGATGCCCGGCGGGACGATCGCCCACCACGCGCCCGAGGAGATCGCGGTGCGCACGAAGGCGTTCTCGATGATCTTGCCGAGCGACACCGTGCTCGGGTCGCCGAGCCCCAGGAACGACAGGAAGGTCTCGTCGAAGATCGCCACCGCCACCGTCAGCACGGTGGTCGCCACCAGCAGCGGCGCGACCTGCGGCAGCACGTGGGTGGCGATGATGCGGGCGTGGCCGGCGCCGATCGAGCGGGCGCGCTGCACGTACACCCGCTCGCGCACGCTCTTGACCTGGGAGCGGATGATCCGCGCGGTCGGCGCCCACAGCAGCACGCCGATGACCACGATGATGTGGAACAGGCTCGGCCCCCAGATCGCCGCGATCACGATCATCAGGGGGACGTCGGGGATGACGATGAAGTAGTCGGTCACCCGCATCAGCACCGAGTCGGTCGCGCCGCCGAAGTAGCCGGCGAGGATGCCGACCAGGCCGCCGAGCAGCATCGACACCAGCGTGGCGGCGAACCCGACCACCAGCGAGATGCGCAGCCCCCAGATCAGCAGGGTGACCATGTCGACGCCGCCGTCGTCCAGCCCCAGCCAGTGCCGCGACGACGGCGGCTCGAACACGTCGCCGACGCGCTGGTGGAGGCCGTACGGGGCGAGCAGCGGCGCGGCCACGGCGACCAGGATCGCGACCAGCAGGATCGCGGCGCCCACCGCGGCGGCGCGCCGCTCGCGCAGCACCTGGACGAGCAGGCCGCCGGTGCGGCGGGTGACCGGCGCCTCCAGCGGCGCGTCGGGTTGGGTGAGGCCGACGGTCATTCGCGGATCCTCGGGTCGAGCCGCACGTAGAGCAGGTCGGCGAGCAGGTTCAGGGTCACGATCGTGAGGGTGAACACCAGGAAGACGCCCTGGAGCATGGGGTAGTCGCGCACCAGCACCGCCTGGTAGGTGGCGCGGCCGATGCCCGGCCAGGAGAACACCACCTCGATCAGGATCTGGCCGGCGACGATGTAGCCGAGCGACAGGGCGACCAGCGTCGCGGTCGGCAGCAGCGCGTTGCGCAGCGCGTGCCGCCGCACCACCGTCCACGGCGCCAGCCCCTTGGCACGCGCGGTGAGGATGTAGTCCTCGCCGAGCGTCTCCAGCATGGTCGAGCGGACCACCAGGGTGTACTCGCCGTAGAGGGTGAGCGCCACGGTGAGCGCCGGCAGCAGCATGTGCTTGCCCACGTCGAGCCAGTGCTGCACGAAGCCCGGCGCGAGCAGGAACTCGTCGGTGCGGCCGCCGGTCGGCAGGATGCCGGCGAACAGCAGGATCATCATCAGCCCGAGCCACTGCGTCGGCAGCGCGTAGAACCCCAGCGCCACTGACACGCTGGCGTGGTCGACCGCGGTGCCGCGCCGCCACGCGGCCAGCACCCCGGTGACCATGCCGAGCAGGATCGCCAGCAGCGTCCCGGCGAGCAGCATCGGGATGGTGTTGCCCAGGGCGCTGCGCAGGTTGGCGGAGACCGGCTGCTGGTTCTCGTAGGAGACGCCGAGGTTGCCGTGGGCGAGCTGGCCGAGGTAGACGACGTACTGGCGCCACTTCGGCTGGTCCAGCCCGAACTCCCGCGCGATCGCGCGGCGCAGCTCCGGGGTGGCGTGCGGCACGCGCGAGAAGTTCGAGACCGCGTCGCCCGGCGCCAGCCGGAACAGCACGAAGTTCAGGGTCACAGCGACCAGCACCGTGGCGAGCGCGAACACCAGCCGCTTCAGCAGGTAGTCGGCGCTGCGCATGCGCTCAGCCGACCCGGTGGACCTGGGTCATCGACTGCACCGACAGCGGGTTGAAGGAGCCCTGCGCGGTCAGCACCAGCCCGTCCCACTTCTTGGAGTGCGCCTCGAGCTGGTTGTCGTAGCTCAGCACGATGTAGGGGCGGTCGTCGTAGAGCTTCTGCTGCATCGCCCAGACCGCCTGCTGCCGCTGCTTCGGGTCGGTCAGCAGGCCCTGCTGCTGGTACATCTTGTCGTAGGCGGAATCGCAGTAGCCGGTGTCGCTCCAGCCGCCGAACTGCCCGCAGGTGACCACCGAGAGGATGAAGTCCGGGTCGATCAGCGGCACCCAGTCCCACATCGCCAGGTCGAAGTCGAGGTACTTGTTGTCCGGCTTGGTGATCTCCTGGAAGGCCGCGTCGTTGTCGAGCACCCGCTCGGTGACCTTGACGCCGATCTGCTGGAGGCCCTCCTTGATGATCTGGAAGGCGCGCTCCTGCTTCCCCCGCTCGTCCTGCGGAAAGATCATCGTGTACGACATCGGGTGGCCGTTGGCCACGCGGGTCCCGTCGGGTCCCCTGCGGTAGCCGGCGTCGTCGAGCAGCTTGTTGGCGGCGGCGAGGTCGAAGCCGACCGTCTTGAGGTTCGCGTTGTGCCAGTCCCCGGTGGCGGGCGGCACCAGCGTGGACCCGGGCTTGGCATGGCCGAGCCAGGCGACCTGGATCATCTTCTGCCGGTCCATGGCCTGCTCGAAGGCCTGGCGCACCTTGGGGTCGAGCAGCTCGCGGTTCTTCGGCTTCTTGGGATTGGAGTTGAAGATGAAGTCGCGCAGCTCCAGCCCGGGCACCTCGGAGGTGACGAAGCTGGTCTTGAGCGCGTCGAAGTTGGTCGGCGGCACGGTCTCGACGCCGTCCAGCTCGCCGGCCTTGAGCGCGGTGATCATGGCGTCGTCGTTGGCGTAGAACTTCAGCCCGAAGCCGTCGATGTGCGGCTTGGGACCCCACCAGTTGGGGTTGCGCTGGAACAGGGTGATCTCGTTCTTCTGGTGCTTGGTGACCATGAACGGCCCGCCGGACACGATCGGCGCGTGGTTGTTGAAGGTCTTGAGCTTGGAGCCGTCGCCGGTGGCGTACTGCTGCCAGACGTGCTGCGGCAGGATCGGCGCCTGCTGGAGCTGCGAGAGCACGTTGGCCACCGGCTGCTTGTAGGTGATCACCAGGGTGGTGTCGTTCGGCGCGGTCACCGATTTGACGTGCGAGAGCAGCGGCGAGGCGTTGGCGGTGGCGCCGTCGGCGAACTTCAGGTCGGTGGTGAAGGTCCAGGCGGCGTCCTTGGCGGTCAGCGGCTGCCCGTCCGACCACTTCGCGCCCGCGCGCGTGGTGAAGGTCCAGGTGCGGCCGTCGGATGAGGTGGTCCAGCGCTCCGCGAAGTCCGGCGCGAACTTGAGCTGCTGGTCGTACTGCACCAGGAATGGGTAGATGTAGGCGAAGGTCGTGTAGGCGTCCTGCTGGAAGGCCACGTACGGGTTGAGCGAGTCGATGCCGGACGAGGTGCCCAGCCGGAAGGTCCCGCCCTCGATCACCTTGCCGGCCTTGCTCGCCTTGCCGGCCGAGCCGCCGCCGCAGCCCGCCGCGAGCAACGCCACCGCCGCCAGCGCGGCGCCGAGCCGCAGCCGTCCTCGACGTCCCACCATGGTCAGGTCCCCTCCCTCGTGGGCCCGCGCTCGCCTGCGGGTCCCAAAGCCGCTTGGACGATCTCCAAGGTGCGGGCGTCCGCGTCCAGCGTGGCGAGCACGCCGAACGGGATGGTCGCCAGGTGCCTGCCGTGGCCGACCGGCAGCTTGTAGAGGACCGGCACGCCGAGCGGCTCCAGCCGCTCCTCCAGCACGTCCTCGAGCGACTTGGTGCGCGGCCACTCCGGCCGGCTCTCGGACCAGTCGCACTTGGCCATCTCGCCGACCACCACGCCGGCGAGGTTGTCCAGCTTGCCCGCGTGGCCCAGCTGGGTGAGCATGCCGTCGATGTACCAGGGCGGGGCGTCGAAGTCCTCGATGAACAGGATGCAGCCGTCCAGCCGCACCTCCCAGGGCGTGCCCATGGTCTGCGCCAGCAGCCAGAGGCAGCCGCCGACCAGCGGGGCGGTGACCCGGCCGCCGCGCAGCGGGCGCACGTACGGGTCGTCCGGGTCGGCCGGCACCAGGCCGGTGCCGTCCCCCGAGAGCACCGCCAGCATCCGCTCGCGGGTGAACGCCGAGGTCTCCCTGGCGCCCATGGTCCACAGGTGCGGCCCGTAGAAGGTGACCAGGCCGGTGGCCTGCCGCAGCGCGACGTGCAGCGCGGTGATGTCGGAGTAGCCGATGAACGGCTTGGGGTTGGCGGCGATCACCTCGAGCGCCAGGTTGGGGATGAGCTGCGCCGAGCCGTACCCGCCGGTGAGGCACTGCACCACGTCGACCTCCGGGTCGGCGAACAGCGCCTCCAGGTCGCGGGCGCGGGCCTTGGCGTCGCCGGCGACGTAGGCGTCGCGGCGCCACACCCCCTCGGCGAGCTTGACGCGGTAGCCGCGGGACTCCCACCACTCGACCCCGCGGAGCACGTCCGAGCGGTTCTCCCATGGGCTGGCGGGCGCCGGCACGCCGATGACTCCGCCGGGCGGCAGCGCCGCGCCGAGCAGCGGGGCTGGGGGCGCCGGGGCGCCTTCCGCGCTCACGCCGGGCTCCGGCGGCGCGGCAGCGGCTTGTCGAGCAGCTCACGGACGTAGGCGCCGCACTCGGCCACGGCCGCCTCCAGCAGGGCGACGCCCTTGTCGGCGCTCGCCTTGGTCGGCTCGCCGTGGACCCCGGTGGCGCTGAACGACGACCACCAGGGCATGAGCTTCAGCGGGCCGTCGACCCAGTCCATCCAGGCGTGCTCCCCCGCGGGGTAGCCCCGCTCGTCGACCGCCAGGTCCATGTCGACCGCCTCCGGGTCGATCGCCAGGTAGATCGAGGTCTCCAGCTCGCAGGCGTGGCCCATGCCGCCGCGCCCGGAGGAGCGCACCCGCTCGACCGTGGCCAGCCCCTCGGGGCTGGCGAGGTAGAACGCCGCCGCGGCGAGCACCTCCGGGTGGTCGAGCATCACCAGCCGCGCGGCCATCTCGACCAGGTTCTGGTTGGAGCCGTGCCCGTTCAGGTACAGCAGCCGCCGGAAGCCGTGCCGCGC
>DASVXQ010000452.1:0-34623 GCA_036392615.1 Actinomycetes bacterium
CAGCCCGGCCAGGATGGGCAGCCAGTACGAGGCCAGCCGGTAGACCAACGTGGCGAGCACGGCCTCGCCAGCCGGAACCCCGGCGAGGGTGAGCGTGCTGGTGAGGCCAGCTTCGACGAAGCCCAGGCCGCCGGGAGTGATGGGGATCATCCCGAGGACCAGCGAGGCAGTGAACGCGAGCAGCACCAGCGACGGCCGGGGTTGACTGCCCACCGCGGCCAGGGCAGCGAGCAACGAGCCGAAGTCGAAGCCGAGCTTTCCCGTGGCCGCGAGCGAGACTCGCGGCCACCGGGAGCCGAGGACCGCTCGGATCGCGTCGCGCTCGGCCAATAGCCGATCGGGCAGCCCGCTCAGAGGTGGGCGCCGGTGGTACACGCGGTTGCGCGTTGCCTGCACGGCCCGCCCCACGGCCGCCAGCGGACGGTCGCTACGGAGCACGACCGTGCCGAGCCCGGCAACGACGACGAACGCGACACCCCCGAGGATGGCGGACTGGACCAGGCCGCGATGGACGTAGGCGCCAGCCACGATGGCCGGCAGCGCCAGCAGCGGCAGCGCGAGCACGCTGGCGATTTGCAACAGTGCAAACGCGGTGAGCCCGGAGACCGCCCGCGTCGCCTCTACCCCCGCGGCGGCCAGCATCCGGAACTGCAGCGCTGCGCCCGCGGCGGCGCCGCCAGGCACGATCCGGCTGACCGCGTTGCCTGCAAGCTGCGAGGTGACCACCGGGAACCACGCGTCGGTGCGCAGCGCCATCCGCTGCAAGACGAAGAGGCAGCCGAAGCTCAGGGTCTGCCCGGCCAGCACCACAAGGAACCAGCCGGGGCTGACCCGGGATAGCTGCGGCCAAGCAGCGAAGACATCGATGACGCTGGGTGCCACGAGGTACAGCAAGATGGCCGCGCCCCCGAGCATGATGATCCGGCCGACGCCGACGCCGATCCGGCGACGGGGGCGTGCGGCATCCTGTTCGCGCACTGCCCGCGCGAACGCCTCGCTGCCCCACCCGGTCATCGGCCCGGTCCTCCCCCAGAAGCGGCGAGCCGACTCCGGAGGGTGCGCCGCGTCAACACCTCGGAATCGCTCAACAACGAGTCTAGGGGCGGCGCGCCTCCTGGTCCGCCGGACCGGGCCGGGTACCACGCGTAGGGGCAGGACCGCGAATCGTTTGTGGTGGGGTGGCGTGGGTCGAGTCATCGACGCGGCTGGGGCGTCTCGCTGGCGGGTCGAGCGGGCCAGCGCCTGGCTGTGGGGTTCGGCGGTTGCGGCTGTCGTCTCCGACGACCACTCCATCAGCAGGCTATGAAGTATACCTTCACTTGCCGCATTACACATGAAGGTATACTCTCGGATCGCGCATCCGCCAGGCATGCCGCGAGCAGGCATCCGGTCGTGACGCGCGATCCCGTCAAGCGCTCGCCTCGGCGGGCAGTTCCCTATTCGGCCTCCAAGGAGGTACCCGATGGCGCGCACTGGAGACCACGACGCCGCCCCCCTCACCACGGTCAGCAACGGCCAGCGTTGGTCGAACTGGGAACAGCGCGCGCTGGACCTCCAGGCAGCCGTCGTGCTGACCCCAGACGGCCAGCGGCTGCTGCGGGCAAGGGCCGACTGGCTGGCGAACGAGGCCATCCCCGAGCTCACGCACAACCTGGACGACCCAGACCAGGACGGCTGGGCCAGCGGGGAGTACAGCCGCGCCGTGGCGGAACTGGCCCGCCTGACCAGCATCCTCGGGCAGGCCACCAGCACCGAGGAACTGCCCCCCGAGCGACCCGGCGTCGTCGAGCTCGGCGACGAGGTCCTGGTCGAGTTCCCCTCAGGCGAGACCGAGCGGTTCCTGCTGGTCCACCCGATCGAGGCCCCCCTTGACGACCTGCGGATCTCGGTCGAGTCGCCGCTGGCACAGGTACTGGTCGGCCGCCGGGTCGGTGAGCAGGTCGAGGTCGAGGCGCCTGCCGGCCGCTACCGCTGCCGCATCGTCACCACCGGCCGGCACCCACGCCGCACCGCCGCCGGGACCCAGCCAGTCCCTGGGCAGGCAAGCGTCGCCGCGTCACCGTCGAACGGCCCTGCAAGCCGAGACCGCCGCGGAGAGGCGAGCTGACATGAGGACGGGCAAGGTTGACAACCGGCGGCCCGCGTCGTGGTGGTGGGCGGCGGGTTCGCCGGGGTGATCCGGCCCGAGGCGCTCTGATCCAGCGGTTTACGGGCAGGCATGGTTAGGGCCCGGTGCGACCTTCCGGGTCGCTTTGCCGGGGTGGCGTGGCGGTCGGAAGCGGCATGGTACCGCTCTCGTCGACCGCGCTGGGCGCGTGCATCGGCTCGCGCTGGTGGTAGGCCGCCTGGGCGATGGCGTGGGCGGCGACCGGGGTCGTGATGGAAAGCAGCGCGACGATCAGCACGACGCGGGCGTAAATGGACGGCCCACCGCCCAGGGCGGTGGCAACCAGTAGGAGGGAAACTCCCAGAAAGGCCGCCTTGCTCGAGGCGTGCAGCTGCGTGTAGACGTCGGGGAACCGGACGATGCCGTAGACGCCGAGCGTCATCACGGCCAGGCCGAGCAGGAGCAAGGCGTCGGCGAGCCAGGCCATCATCCGGCTCCTCCCTTCTCCGGCCCCTTGGGCTGCTCGAAGGGGCGCCGGTCGCCGAGGTAGCGGGCCGCGGCCAGGGTTGACACGAACGACAGCAGCGCCAGGGCCAGGGCGGCGTCCAACGGGTAGGACCGCCGGACCGCGCCGGCGGCCAGCCCCAGCAGCCCGATCAGCACGAGCACGGCGACGTCCAGGGCAACCAGGCGTTCGGCCGTCGTGCGGGCCCGCCCGATGGACACGACGGCCACGCCCAGCAGGACTGCCAGCCATATGACTCCGGCGAAGAAGACGGTCTGGTGCCTCACGGGAACACCCGCCGCTGCCAGCGCTGATAGAGGCGGTCGATCTGGGCCCGGACGGCCTCGGGGTCGCGGGCGTCGATGACGTGGAACAGCATCATCCGCCGCTGCTCGTCGACCTCCAGCAGCATCGACCCGGGCGAGAGCCCGACGATCAGCCCGGTGACGGCCACGCCCTGCGGGGAGCGCTGCCCGATGGGGACTGGCCACCGCTGAGATAGTGGGTCACATGGGCGTGTTCGTGGTCGTGGACCTCGGCATCGTGGCTGTGCTGCTGGCCCATAGCTCCAAGTACTCCTCCCGCCAGGTAACCGCCGTTCTGCCGCTCAACGGTCGGTGGAGTCGCTGACGTCCTGCGAGGCGGTCAGCCTGACATCTACCACCCGAGGGAGCTGGTGACACCCTGCATTCGCGGAACGATTCCTCGCTCTTGCCCTGGTCATCGTATGGTTCCGGCGGGAGGTGGCCATCCCTCAGTGGTCCGCCTGGATCGAGGCTGATGAAGGTGTCGAGCATGCGGGAGGTCAGGCCAGGGCGGTGCTCGCCAGCGGCCAGGGCGTGACATGA
The DNA here is from genome assembly GCA_036392615.1 of Actinomycetes bacterium. Classification (GTDB taxonomy): domain Bacteria; phylum Actinomycetota; class CALGFH01; order CALGFH01; family CALGFH01; genus DASVXQ01. Next base: position 3,461 of record DASVXQ010000452.1, read on the forward strand.
CGGCGCGGCTGGGCCCGCCGGCCATGCTGGCCGAGGCGGCGGCGTCGCTCGATGTGCTCAGCGGCGGGCGGGTCGAGCTCGGGCTGGGCGCGGGCACGTTCTGGGACGCGATCGAGGCGATGGGTGGGCCGCGGCGAAGCCCCGGCGCCGAGAGGCGAGGCGTTTCCGCCAGAGCCTCCTTCGCGTCTCCCCTCCTTTTTCTGGTCGCCGTCCGCAAGGCGTCGGCGGGGCCGTGCGCGCGCTGCCTGAGCGCGGCCGACCAGTCGGTCATGAGAGCAGCTTGACCGCGCTGGCGAAGTTCAGGCCGAGTGGCTGCTGCACCGAGATGTGCAGGAAGCCGAGCTGTTCGAGCTGCTGGGCCCGGCGCAGTGGGCCAACGTCCAGAGGGCGCAGGCCGCTGTCTGAGACGAGCTGCGCGACCTTGGACTTGGCGGAGCCGTCGTCCCCGGCGATGAGCACGTCCAGTGGCTGGCCGCTGACCTCACCAGCGACAAGCGTTGGGGCGAAGGTGGTGTTGAACGCCTTCACCACCGCGGCGCTCTCGGGGACCAGCTGCGCGACCTCCTCGGCCGAGGAGGTGCCGGGCGGCGTGGCCAGCTTGTCCCAGGTCTGGGTGTCGACCGGGTTGGTGATGTCGACCACGACCTTGCCGTCGAGCTGGTCGGCGTACTGGCGCACGGCGTCCTTGATGCAGGGGTAGTAGACGGCGAAGACGAGCACCTCACCGCCGAACGGCGCTCCGGGTTCGAGCGCGCTGGCCGAGCCGCCGAGCTCCCCGGCCAGCTTCTGGGCGTCGGCCGGGTCGTGGTCGACGAGCTCGGCCTGGTGCCCGCCCGCGACGACGCGGGTCCCGATGCCGCGACCCATGTTGCCTGCACCGACGATGGTGACCTTCATCGGCTCCACCTCCCGAAGAGATGAGGGGCTGAATGGTATGTGTGTCGTGTTCCTCGGCGCGCAGCTCGATGCCGAAACGCTCGCTCAGGCTCAGGCGGGCAGCTGGGCAGCGAGCTTCCAGAGCGGGCCCTCGAGGAGCTCGCTGTAGGTGGGGAGGCGAGCAGCTTGAGCCAGCCGTCGGTGGAGCCCTCCGTGTTGGACCGGACCACTTCGCCGGGCTCGGCGGTCACCACGACCGGGTCGATCCCGGCGGCGCGGGCCGAGGCCTCCGTGTGCCCGGCGGCGGCCTGCACCGGCGTGGTGTAGGCCGCACGGGGCACGCCCCGGTAGTCGGCCCCCCAGCGCCGGCCAGGTTGGCGGTTCGGCCCTGGGAAGCGGCATGAGGCCGCGAGCTCACGCTGTCATCCGCAAGGCGAGCTGGAACGGTAGGCCGAGTCCTACGTGCCGGTCCTGATCGTCAACGGCCGCACCAACTGCGCCCGCCGTAGGCTCGCCGCGGCTGGCCACACTCAGCGAGGCCGTTGAGTTCCTGCCTCCTACGGGCGACGATGCGGCGTGCGACCGTCAGAGGGTGCCGCGCTCCTCGTAGTCGATCATGGTCTGCACCTTGGCCGCCGATGGTGAGGACGGGTCGAACTCGTAGCCGAGCCAGTCCGAGACGATCCGGGCGGCCAGCTCGGGTGCGACCACGCGCTCTCCGAGCGCGATGATCTGGCAGTTGTTCGACAGGATCGACCGCTCGATCGAGAACGGGTCGGTGGCCACCACGGCCCGGATGCCCTTGACCTTGTTGGCCGAGATCGCCTCGCCGAGCCCGGTGCCCCCGAACAGCACGGCTCGGTCGAACTCGCCCCGGGCGACCGCCTCGGCGACCTTGATGCAGACGATCGGGTACGGGGTCTTGTCGCTGGTGTCGGCCACCCCGAAGTCGGTCACCTCGACCACCCGGGGGTCCTTCTTCAGCCGGTCCCGGATGTAATCCTTGAGGTGCACTCCGGCGTCGTCCGAGCCGACCGCCATCCGGTACCGCTTGTCGACCATTCCGGCCACGCCCCTTTCACCAGCAGTCGCGTCCGTTCAGGATGCCGAGGCTGTATCGATCGAGTCTGCCACTCGCCTGGTCATGGTCGCGGCGGGCGACTGCGGGCCTGACAAAGTGCCGCAGCGGACTCCAGAACAGAGAGTGTGATGAAGTCACAAGACATCATCGAAGACGCTGTCCGGCAAGGCCAAAGGACGAGCCGGCATGTTCGTCCCGGCAGCCAGCGCGGTGGCGACGCTGCCAGCTCATGAGGGGCTTCGAACGGGTCGACGAGACAGCGACGTTCACCCGGTTGATGATCGCAGGACGTACGGTCGTCATCGTCGCGTCCTGCCGTTTGGCCGGTACGGGGTCGAGCAAGTCCCTCCCAACCGTCCGCTTTGGCAGCCGAGGAGGCGAGGTGCCCATCAGCCGTGTGGTGACGCAGGCGACGTTCTACGAGGCCGGAGGGAGCGTCGTCGGGCCGCGGATCGCCGAGCGGCTCGGCGTCCAGTTCCTCGATCGGGCGATTCCGGGTTCAGTCGCGAGGCGCGCAGGTCTCTCGGAGGCGGCGGTCGTCGCCGCGGACAAGGAGCCCCGGAGCCGCCGGGCGCGGCGGGACGTCTGCGTCGAGCTGACCGTCGTGGCGAGCGAATTCCTGGCCCGAGATCCCGTCCCGGCGGGCCCGACAGGAGGCGATAGAGATGCTCAGACCTCGTGAGACGGCGACGCGTGAGCGCAAGTCCCTGGACGGGCTCTGGCGCTTCGCGCTCGACGCCGACGGCCGCGGTCGGCGGGAGGGATGGTGGAGGCAGCGGCTCACGAGCGGGCGGGAGATCCCCGTCCCGGCCAGCTTCAACGACATCTTCACGACCGCAGACGTACGGAACCACGTCGGCGACGTCTGGTACCAGACCCTGACGCGGGTCCCCGAACGGTGGCGAGGTGAGCGGATCGTGCTCCGCTTCGACGCCGCCACGCACAGCGCCGTCGTCTGGATCGGAGAGACGCAGGTGATCGAGCACGAGGGCGGCTACACGCCGTTCGAGGCGGACGTCACCGACCTGGTCGAGCCGGGCGCCGAGGTGCGGATCACCGTTGTCGTGAGCAACGTCCTCACCTGGCACACCATCCCGCCGGGGTATGTCGAGGAGACGGCCGACGGTGGGCGTCGGCAGCAGGTCTTCCACGACTTCTTCAACTACGCGGGCCTGCACCGGACGGTCTGGCTCTACACGACGCCTGCGTCGTACGTCGCTGACGTGACCGTCGTGACGGGCCTGGACGACTCGACCGGGACCGTGCGCTACGAGGTCGATACGGTCGGCGGCGAGGTCGACGTGGCGGTCGCGCTTTGCGACGTCGAGGGAGGCGAGGTCGCACGGGCGAGCGGCGCAACGGGCGAGCTGACAGTCGAGGACGTCCGGCCGTGGCAGCCGGGCGAGGGACATCTGTACGACCTGACGGTCGAGCTTCGCAGCGAGGGAGACACGCCGGTCGATACGTACTCGCTCCCAGTCGGCATCCGGACCGTGCGGATCGACGGGTCGCGCTTCCTGATCAACGAGGAGCCCTTCTACTTCCGGGGCTTCGGAAAGCACGAGGACGCCGCGGTGCGCGGGAAGGCGCACGACAACGCCTTCATGGTCCATGACTTCGCGCTGCTGGAGTGGCTCGGCGCGAACTCCTTCCGCACGTCCCACTACCCGTACGCCGAGGAGGTGCTCGAGTACGCGGACCGGCACGGCATCGTCGTCATCGACGAGACGCCTGCCGTGGGGATCAACAGCGGCCTCGCCGCCGGCGCCTTCGGCGCCGAGCCGCACACCACCTTCTCGCCGGAGACGATCAACGACGACACCCGCAAGGCGCACGCCCAGGCGATCCGCGAGCTGGTCGCACGCGACAAGAACCACCCGTGCGTCGTGCTCTGGAGCATCGCGAACGAGCCGGAGTCGGTGACGCCCGAGTCGCGCGCCTACTTCGAGCCGCTCGCGGCGGAGGCGCGGCGGCTCGACCCCACACGCCCGATCGGCTTCGCCAATGTCATGGGATCGACCCCCGACCTCGACGTGCTCACCGACCTCTTCGACGTCGTGATGCTGAACCGCTACTACGGCTGGTACGTGAGTCCCGGCGATCTCGCGACCGCCGAACTCGCCCTGGAAGCCGAGATCTCCGCCTGGGTCGCCGCGTACGACAAGCCGATCGTCTTCGCCGAATACGGCGCAGACACGTTCCCGGGTGTGCACGACGTTGTGCCGGGCCCGTGGTCGGAGGAGTACCAGGCCGAGCTGCTCGCGATGTTCCATCGCGTCTTCGATCGCTTCCACGCCGTCGTCGGCGAGCACGTCTGGAACTTCGCCGACTTCGCCACGGCCCCAGGCGTGATGCGCGTCGACGGCAACAAGAAGGGCGTCTTCACCCGCGAGCGGCGACCGAAGGCGGCCGCGCACCTGCTGCGCCGCCGCTGGCGTGCGGGCTCGTGACCAATATCGCCTCGGTGACGGTGGCGGTGTGCGGCACGGTCACCGCTGGGGTGGTCATCAGCCTGCCCGCCACGGCGACGCCTGCCTTCCCCCGCTCCCGGCCCTGGTGCCTGGCCCAAGTCAACGGGGTCCGCCTCGCGGTCGGGGTGCTCGTGCTCGACCAGCAGATCGGCCTCGCTGATGACCCGAGCACTCGTCGGTCGGCGTCCACCACTGGGCGATCCAAAGCCCATGCTCTGTGATTGGGGATGAGCCCTGGGGTTCGTGAGGTCATGAAGCGCTGCTTCATTGCAGATCACTATAATGAAGTGCTACTATCGAACCGGGACCGCGCTCGACCAGGCGGGCGAGAAGCAGATAGCCGGCCGGATAGAAGGTTCCTGTCCGCTGCTCGCCTCAGCGAGCAACTCCTCGTCCAGCCTCTAAGGAGGTGTCCGATGGCACGCACTGACCACGACACCCAGTCCCGGATGGCCCACCCAGGCCGGCGTCTGCCGGCCGTGCAGCAGCGCGCCCTGGAGGCCAAGCCTGCTGTGGTGCTGACCCCGGACGGGCAGCGGCAGCTGGCGGCGCGGGCCACCTGGCTGGCGACCGAGTCGATCCCCCGGCTCGCGCACAACCTCAACGACCCCCATCAGGACCGGTGGGCCGGCGGGCAGTATGACCAGGCCGTGACCGAGCTGGCGCGCTTGACCAGCATTCTTGGCCGGGCGACCACCACCGAGGAGCTGCCGCCAGAGCGCCCGGGGATCGTCGAGTTCGGCGACGAGGTCGTGGTCGAGTTCCCCTCGGGCGGTACCGGGCGGTTCGTGGTGGTCCACCCGATCGAGGTTCCCCTTGACGATGTGCGGATCTCGGTCGAGTCGCCGCTGGGCCGGGCGTTGGTCGGCCGCCGGGTCGGTGACCAGGTCGAGGTCGAGGCACCCGCCGGCCGCTACCGGTGGCGGATCGTCGCCACCGGTCGGCACCGGCCGGCTGCGGCGTCGCTGGCGGCCAGGACTACCAGCAGCCAAGTGACATAAGGAGGGGATAGGTCGTGTTCGTCCGCTACCCGCCTGGGAGGATCCGGTACGAGGGTGACCGGCCAGTGGCGCTGCTCGGCGTCCGGGTCCCGTCGTCGCGCTTCCACCTGGTCGACCTGCCGCTCGGCACGCCGACGACCCTGGCCCGCACCGGCCGGGGGACCTGGGCGTTGTACCCGTTCGGCGCGGAGGTCGTCGTCATCCACCCGGACGGCGCGGTCAGCGGCCCCCCTGCCGAGGTCGCGGCCGAGGTCGACCGCCTGGCCGCCCACGACCGGCAGGGCGAGCTGGACCGCCAAGCCGCCCGGGCCATCCAGCACCTGCTGACGGGTGACGGCGCCGACCATGCCGGACCGGCCCGACGGCGGGGCACCAGGACATGGTCCCTCCCGGCCAGGGCCTACTGGATCAGCGGCCCGTACAACGATCACGGGCACTCGCCGTCGGGTCCTGGGCCACTCCGGCCGGCGGCTCGGCATCGACCGCGCGATGCCCGGCCCCAGCATGCAGGCGACGTCGCCGTCGGGACGCAGTCAGCTCCCGGGGCAGCTGGAGACCGCGCGCCAGAAGCCGGCAGGCATCGAACTCGACACGTCCTGACAGGATCGGCGCGTCACCGACGAGCGCGGCGGACCGCCGAAGCGATCGTCGAAGCGTGGACGTAGTCGAGGCCTGGATGTGACGGTGAGGGGAGGCCTCATGGACGTGGTTCGTAGAGCAGATCTGGAACGTTTGGCGCTGCAGGGAACAGGACCGTGCGTTTCGCTGTTCCTTCCCACCCATCGCGTCGGGCGTGAGGTGCAGCAGGCCCCGATCAGGCTGAAGAACCTGCTGCGGCAGGCCGCCGACGGCCTCGAGGCGGACGGCGGCAGCGCGCCGACGGTCGAGAGCCTGCTGGCGCCGCTGCGGCGGCTGCTGGATGACCGCCTGTTCTGGCTGTACCAGAGTGACGGGCTGGCGCTGTTCAGCCGGCCGGGGTGGTGGGGCTCCTTCCGCGTTCCGCTCGACCTTCCGGAGCTGGCGGTGGTGGCCGACCGGTTCCACGTCACCCCGCTGCTGCCCCTGTTGACAGGCGACGGACACTTCTTCGTGCTCGCGCTCAGCCAAAACCAGATCCGGCTGCTGGAGGGAACCCGCGACCGGCTGGAGGAGATCGATCTGCCAGGCGAGCCGCTTGGGGGTCGGGACGCCCTCCAGGGCGAGGTCGAACGGCAGGTCCAACCGTATGTCGCCGACCGGGGCGGCGTGGGCGCCAGGGGCATCTTCCACGGCCACGGAGACGTGGGCGACGTGCAGGAGGAGCGAGTCCTTCAGTACTTCCGCAGCGTCGACCGACGGCTTCGCGAGGTGCTGGCCGGTGAGCACGCCCCGATGATGCTGGCCGCGGTAGAGCATCTGGCGCCACTGTGGCGCAGGGCCACCACCTACCCGCACCTGGTCGACCAGACGCTGCCCGGCAACCCCGAGGAGCTGCGTCCCGACCAGTTGCACGCCAGCGCCTGGCCCATCATCGAGCCGTTGTTCCTGCAAGCCCAGCGCCAGGCGGCCGCACGGTACGACCAGCTGGCCGGCACCGGGCTGACCTCCCGGGACCCACAGGAGATGGCGGGGGCCGCCGAGGAAGGCCGGATCGAGACGCTGTTCGTCTCCCAGCATCCGGCCGGCCCGGTCGCGGTCAGCGCCACTGGGGAGGCTGCCCCGCACGGCGACGCGAGCGGCGCTGCACGCGAACCGGTGGAGTCCGCGACGGTCGCCACGCTTACCAAGGGCGGCACCGTCTACGCGCTCCCCTCAGGTGAGGTCCCGGGCGGCGGGAGCGCCGCGGCCGTCCTCCGGTATTAGCGCGGGCTCCGCGCCCGCTCGGATCGTTGGATCTCGAAGGTAGGTGAGGCAGGTGTCGTTCACCGTGTTCCTGTCACTGCTGGTGGCCACGTTTGCCTGCATCGGGCTCGTGCTGGCGATCGTGATGGGCCGGCTTGGCCACAGCCCCTTCGCCTGGGGCCTGGCCGGCCTGGTGCTCGGACCCATCGCGCTGCTCCTGGCCCTGGTCGCAGCCCGCGACCAGCAGTCCTGGTCGCGGCTGGTAGCCGCCGGCGTTCCAGGCAGCGGGCCGGTGGACGTGCTGGTCGGCATCGACGGGTCGCCGGAGAGCGCGGCCGCCACCACCGCCGCCCTGGGTCTGCTCGGCAACCGTGTGGGCAGGCTCACCCTGGTGGCGGTGAGCGAGCTGGACGACAGCGTCGCCGGACGCGAGGACCAGGAACGCCTGCGAGGCGAGCTGGAACGGCAGGCCGAGGCCGTCCGGCTGTGGCTGCGCGAGCAGCGCCAGCATGACCAGGGAGCACAGCCGGTCATCCCCGAACTGGTGCTGCGCTCGGGCCAGCCCGCGGCGATCCTGGACCGGATCGCCGCCGAGGACGGCTACGGCTTGCTGGTGGTAGGCGCCAGGGGCGCCGGCCTGTCGAGCGTCGTGCTTGGCAGCGTCGCGACCAGGCTGGCCGCCCGGGCCAGCGTGCCGGTGCTGGTGATCGGCGAGCGGGTCAGGGTAGGCGGGGCAGAGCGCAGGCTACGCTCGGCTGATCATGCCTGACCGCTCTCCTCCAGGCTCAACAACCGGTGGAACCGGGAGACGAGCCGAGGGGTCGCCTGGAGCGCGGCCGACATGGTCCTGGCCGACGACAACTTCGCCACCATCGTCGCCGCGGTCGGTGAGGGGCGGCGGATCTACGACAACATCCGCCGCTTCGTGCGCTACGTGCTGACCACCAACTCGGGCGAGATCTGGGTCATGTTCCTGGCCACCATGCTGGCCTTGCCGGTCCCACTGCTGCCGAGCCTGTTCGACACCGAGCCGCTGGCGCCAGTCCAGCTCGCCGCCGTGCTCGCCGCTTCAACCGTGGCCTTCATCGCCGTCGAGATCGAGAAATGGGTCCGGCGCCGCACCTCACCCTGAGTCCAGCCGGTATGTGCGAGAACCAACCCACCGACCGAATGCCGCCTCGCCGGCCACGGCCGCGCTCACGCCGAAGCCGTGGCAGGCGGCACGATATAGAGACATAGAGACGGCTGGAACTGGGAGCCGGGCCGCTGATCTGCCCGGCGATCGTTGCGCTCGCCTGACGATCAGCTGCGACGTGATCGTCGGCCTGACTGCAGCGCTCGCGTTCGCGCAGCCAGTTGGCTCACCAACGCGCCTGGGAAGCCCCACAAGCCGCCTTGGAGCTCCCGGCCGCGACTCTGTCCGCCACCACCGAGAGCCCGACCGTCCTGATCCTCGCGATCCCCATGAACCATTTCCGGCTGACCCGTTTCACGATGCCTGCATGTTGCCGCCCGGAGCCCGACTCGCGCTCCGGGTGTCGGCCGGGTTCGCTCGAGCAGGGTCTGCCTCAGCGTGGCAGGAGCTGCCACAGCACCCGCGCCGGCGCGTCGGTCGGGTTGCGCCAGCCGGTGAGGGGCTGGGTGGACAGCAGAATCGCGTCGCCCTGCTGCAGCGTGTGGGTGGTCTGGCCGAGCTGCAGCTCCAGCGCCCCGTCCAGGACCAGCACCAGCTCGGGCTGCTTGGTCTCAAACGGCCGGCGGCCACTGCCGCCGGCGGCAAAGGTCAGCATGTGCATGGCCAGCCCGGACGGGTCCTGCAGGACGGTCTCGCCACCTATCCCGGCGCCGGGGGTGACCGGCTGGCGGGCGCCCCGTCTGGCCAGCCGGTAGGCAGGCGCGGCCGGGCTGGCGCCGGGGCCGGGACCGAAGGGGACGCCCAGGATCGCCCACAGGCGGGTCAGGGTCTCCCCCGACAGGCCGTGGCGGCCCCGCTCCACCTGGGACAGCGCGCTGGGGCTGATGCCGATGCGGCGGGCCAGCTCGGCCTGGGACAGGCCGGCGGCGATGCGCTGGGCGCGGACCTGCTCCCCGATGCGCTCCTGGGTGTCCACCGCACGGCCCCGCACGTCGATCCCGCCGTCGCCGGCCACATAGGAAAGGGTGCGCCCGGTCACCACCGGGGGGTGCCCGTCGGCCTTGACGACCCGCAGGATGTGCTCGTCCGGCCCGGCTGGCGCTGCGTCGAGGTCCAGCACGACCTGGGTGATCTCGGCCAGCCGCGCCAGGAACGCCGGCGGGTGGGCGTCGCGCTCCAGCAGCCAGTAGGCGACGGTGCGCTGCTGGTACAGGCGCGGACACACGCGCAGGAACAGCGCCAGCGCGGCCTGTGGGCCCCACAGTCGCTGCATGCTGGTCAGGTCGTCGAACACGTAGCGGGCGCCCGGGCCAAGCTCCTCCTCTATCTCGGCTAGCTCGCGGTTGACCTGATCCATGTCGGCGGGATCCTTCAGCCGCCGCACCCGGGCCGGTGACGCCGACCCGGCGGCCGGGCCCCCGGAGCCGCGGCGGGCACGCGCCCCGCCGGTCCAGCCGTCCAGGAGGATGAAGCGGTCGGGGTCCCACACCGGGCCGAAGCGGTCAAGCACGCCGGCCGGGGGCAGCCGCAAGCTCAGGTACGTCAGTGGCGTGGTGCCACGGGCGCTGCGCAGGAGCGCCTGGACGAAGGGTTCGACGTCGGCCGGATCGGCCGCCTGCCAGACGACGTTGTCCCCCACCCCGAGGCCGCCCAGCAGCTCGTCGAGCGGATCGACGCCGGTCGACGGTCGGTCCATCGGCATCCCTTCGCACTCGGTCGCTTGTCCAAGTCATAAAGTACTGCTTCATGTAACTTACAGTCAATGAAGTGGTACCCTCGACGTTGGACCAGCATCGACGCCAGAGGCTGTCGAGGAGGAAACGCCAATAGGGGGAAACCATGGCCGCCATCGACGTGGAGCACTTCCGCGCCCTGCGGGAGCTGCCGGGCTGGCAGCGCCACGGCAACACCATCAGCAAGACCTTCGGCTTCGACGACTTCGCCGCTGCGATGCGGTTCGTCGACCGAGTTGCCCTCGCGGCTGTAGCGACTGGTCACCAGCCCGCCATGGACGTCCGCGGCGAGCGCGTCACCGTGGCATTCACTCCCAAGCAGGGCCACACCCTGACCTTGGACGACCTGGCCGCCGCCCGGCGCGTCCAGCGGCTCATCGGCGACCACCGCCCCCCGGTCGGTCGGGCCGGCCCCTGGAGCCCCACGGTGGGTGGCCGGCGCCCGGAGCCCCCCTCGGGTGGCCGGCATCCGCCAACTCCAGGGGCCGGCCCGACCGAACCGTAGGTCCCAACCGCCGGTTGGTTGCTGCCCCATGAGCGCGTCGAATGCCCTTCGTCGAGTTCGTCGAAACCCAGCCTGGGTCGTCTGGCCGCTTAGCTGCAAGGGGCGCTGACCACCCACACGCATCCGTGAGGACACCACCCCAATGCCCATGCGAGAGGAGGGTTCCCGCTGATGGGTCCAGCACTGGCGGTCGCGACCGCTGTGACGTTCGTGTGGCTTGGCATGGTGCTGGCCATCTCCTTCCTGGAAGCACCGCTGAGGTTCCGCGCACCCGAGGTGAGCCTGCGCATCGGGCTCGGCATCGGCCGGCTGGTGTTTCGCGCCCTCAACACCATCGAAGCCGTTCTCGCCCTGGCGCTGGTGGTCGCGATCCTCCTCGCCAGCTCCCCGGCGCGGATCGTGATCGCGACGGTGGTGGTCGTCGCCGTGCTGGCGGTGCAGCTGGCCGTGGTTCGCCCACGGTTGACCCGCCGGTCCGACCGGATCCTGGCTGGCGCGGACGCGCCACGCTCCCCCAGCCACCACGCCTACCTCGCCCTGGAGACCGCCAAGGTGGGCGCCCTGCTTGCCACCGGCGTGCTGTTGCTGGGCGCATGAACCCACAGACTCGAAAGGCGGTGCGATGCAGTCGATCTCGCTGACCACCCTCGCCGACCAGCAGCTGGGCGCCGCCCGGCAGGCCGCCAGCGGCCGCAGCGCCCACACCATCCACGGCGGCCAGCAGCAGGTGCTACGGCAGACGCTGCTGGCGCTTGCCGCCGGGCGCAGCCTGGATGAGCACCACAGTCCCGGCGAGGCCACCTTGCAGGTCCTCTCGGGCCACGTTCGCCTGGCGACCGCCACCCAGACCTGGGAAGGAACAACCGGCGACTACCTTGTCATACCGACCGAACGGCACAGCCTGACGGCGCTGGACGACGCTGCGGTCATCCTCACCGTCGCCGTGCACGGCCAGACGGACCGCTAACCGGCTCGCAGGTGGCCAGAAGCTCTGCACGAACGTCGGATCCCGAACCGTTGATCCGAGGGCTTGATGTGCGCCACGCCGCATCACGGAGCCACGCGCCGGGAGGCCATGCCTTACTGGTTCATCGCGTCCCCCGACAACGGGGTTCCCGACCGTACTGCCAGGCAGCCACGCCGAGCAGGAGACCCCAGTCCAGGAACCACAGGTCCCAGAGCAGGACATGCCACCGCAGCGCCGTCCGGTCGACCGGACCGGAGGCGCTGATCCGCCCGGTCAACACCAGGGCCCCCACCGCGACCAGCAGGCCGCCGTAGGCGGTCAGCACCGTGCTGGCGGCCCAGGCGGCCGAGCAGCAGCCGGCGAGGGATCGCGCGACCCCACGAGCGGACCAGGGCCAGCGCCAGCAGCCCTCCCGCGACCTTGAGGACGCCGGCGCCGATGCCCAACGCGATGCCGGCGGGGTCATGAGTGCGACCCAACCGCTCGATCGCACCGCCCACGGTGTGGAGCCCGGCGGTGCCGCCAAGGGCCCAGTAGAAGCTGGGCACGGCGTACAGCAACGCCAGCGCGCACGCCGCGTACGCGGCCCATGCCGTTGCGCGCGACCGCGTGGGCGGGGCTGGCTGGTGCAGGTTTGGTTGATCAGCCATGCACGGCGCCTCCATCGACGATGAAACCAGCAGCCAGCCAAGGCGACCCAACGCCACCGATAGCCCTCAGCTCATCATGGCCCGCGGGGTTACATGCAGAACTCCCGGCAGGCTGCTTAGCTATGCGATGCGCTGGGCTGTTCGCTCGGCTCGCTTGGCGGCGCCGGTGACCTGCAGGCGCCAGCGCATCAGTTGCTCGCTCACCCCGTACGCTCCAGCCGCAAGGCCAAGAGGGATGCGTTGCCGTGCGATGCGGACGGCCGCCGGCTCGGGAACGAGGAGCGCGCCGCCGGTCAACGTCGGGGTGGTAGCCCGTCCGAGGGCGAGTCGGCGTTGCGCCTGCTCGGTATGGAGCTCCTTGAGGGCCGCGAGCGGTGTCGGCCCCAGATTCACCTGGGGCTGAAACCGGTCATGCCAGCTCGGGGCCAATGGCCGTGCTCGCAGGAGCCCACCAACTTGCCGGCGTGCAGGCCATGCTCGACGAGTGGAACCACCGTCGTCGCCCATGATCCAACCCAGCAACGCTGCGAGATGCCGGAGCGACCCTTGGCGTGGCCTCGGCTCTTGCCCTGCGCTGCGGTTAGGAGCGCCGGGGATTACCAGCGGCCAGGGGCTAGGCAAGAGGGGGCAGCGGTCCATTGGGTCGGAATGCGCCACGCCAGGGGTGGCCGTGACCGTTGGGCCGACCCAGGACGCGACCGTCCACGACCAGCTCCACCCCTGTCGGGTTGCCAAGCACCAGCTCCACGCTCCGGCGCGCCGTCCAGGTCCGCCGCTCACCGCGCGCGCCGGTGCCTTCGAAGGCCATTCGGCCGTCCACCGTGCACTGCGTCCACACCCTGTCGTGATAGCGCAGCGTCACCGTCACCGAGGCCGGCCGGGTCGGCGGCTCCTGCCGCACGATCGCCGTTGACGGCTGGCGGCGATCAGGGCGGTCATGCTTTGTTGTCTGCCACAAGGCCAATCCGGCAGCGGCCGTGGTGAGCAGCGCCACCACAACGGCTGCGGCCTTGACCGGAGGGGACCAGCGGCGCCTGTCGTGCGGCCTGCCGACGATCTGGGTCTGGTCGGCCGACAGCATCCGGGTGGGCTCGGGCGAGCCTTCAGCGGTGCCGCTGCCGGACGGCAGCGTATCAGCGGAGGCCTCGACAGCGGCCCGTAGCCGCGCGGCCAGGGCTCTTGCGGAGGTGGGCCGCTGGGCAGGGTCCTTGGCCAGTGCGGCATCGCAGGCGGCAGCAATCGCAGACGGCACCCAGGGGGCGAGTGCCCGCACCGGCTGGGGTGGCGCCTCCAGGTGGGCGCGGAGGAGCTGCTCGGCGGTCTCCGCCACAAAGGGTGGCCGGCCGGTGAGCATTTCGTACAGCACCGTGCCCAGCGAGTAGATGTCCCCGGCGGGGGATGCGCGTCCGCCCGCGATCCGCTCGGGAGCGACGTAGCTGGCCGTGGCCAGCAGTTGCCGGCCGGTGGTGGAGTGCGCGTCCCAGGCGGCGGCGATGCCAAAGTCCATGACCTTCACGTCGCCGCCAGGCGTGAGCATGATGTTGCTGGGCTTGACGTCGCGGTGCACGATCCCAGCGCGATGCGCGGCGTCCAGGCCGTCAGCCACCGCTGCGGCGATCCTTGCCGCCTCCAGTGGCGGAAGGGGGCCTCGGTGGCGTAGCCGGTTGGCCAGTGTCTGGCCCTCCAGAAGCTCCAGGACGAGCATTGGCGCTGCGCCGTCGGTGAAGTCGTACACGCGGGTGACGTTGGGGTGGGCCAGCTTGGCCGTGGCCCGCGCTTCCTGGCCGAAGCGTCGGACCGCCGCCCGGTCGCTGGTCAGCTCCTCGGCCAGCACCTTGACCGCGACCCGGCGGCCGAGCAGCGTGTCGTCGGCCTCCCAGATCTCGCCCATGCCGCCGCCCGCGATCTGTCGCACGGGCCGATAGCGGCCGTCCTCGCCAAGCGCCTGCTGCATCATTCCTCCCTTTCGGGAGGAGTTCACCCACAAGCAGACGAACAATCACGCCAGGACGCCAGAGATCCGAAGGGCTTGATCGTACGAATGGTTGTGCGGTCCTGCCGGCACCATACCGGGAGTGGCTCGGCTCGCTGGGCGCCCCAAGGTCATCGGTTGGAGGGCGAGCTGTGGAGGAGGTCCATGAGCTTTCGTGGACGGGATTGCCCTTTGGCATACCGATATCAGCCTGAGGGCCCACATGCAATTGGCGAGCGGGCATTAGCCCGGCCGCACCTGATGCCAGTAGCTGATGTCATTGCCGACGGCGGCCCAACCTTGCATCATCGATCGCTCACGCGGACGATCCGGGTCCCTGGTGCTCCAGGTGTGTGGCGGTCGGCGATCCGCTCCAGCACTCCCACCACCTCGGCAAGCCGTGAGCGGGTCTGAGCGATCACGTAGAAGGCCAGAACGGCCTCGGCGATGTAGGCCACCGGACAGCCCAGCCGCCCGGCCAACTGCGAGGCGATCAGCTCCCAACAGTCCGTCACGCGCCGACAGTACTGAAACACCACCGCCACCGACGTGCTGTCCATTCGCGACAGGATGTCACCCAACTCGTCGAAGCGCAGGTGCTTGGCGGTTGCACGACCGGGTTCCATACCGATATCGGGGTCGAAGAACACCACCGCCCGCCGTAGCGCCTTGTCCGGGACCCGAGCAAAGTACTCGGCCCTGGTACCAGGACCGAAGTCCTCCCGGTCGTCGCGATAGGAGACCAACGCGAACGGACGGTTGGCGAAGTAGGAGCCCATCTCCCCGACCCGTCGCCGCGCAGGATCGTTGGATGCCAGCCGCTCGCGAAAGAACTCGGTCAACTCAGGCAGCTCCGGGTCGCCGGTGAACGGGACCCGTCCCTGCCCGGTGTAGTCCGGGGCGCTCAGCATCCAGAGACAGGTCAGCCGCTCGATGCCCGCGAGATCGCTGGCCAATCGGTCCAGCACGTCGTACTTGAAGTAGTCGCGCGCGTCACCGAAGTATTGCTGCTTCACGCCTACGCTCCGAAGCCCACGAGGAAGGAGGCTGGTGATAAGGGATACTACGACGCGCGCGCTGGCGGCCGAATTTGCTCAGCAGGTCGGTCCGATCTGCTGCGGGATGACGACCGACCGGCGCCACGACAAGTCCGGACCGCCCCAGAGAAACTCCAGGCCAGGACCGATGACCCCAGGTAGCCAGGCACGACAGGCACTCGCCGGGCCGGGTACGGCACTGCCGGTCGCCCGGGCGGGCATACGAGCCCGCCCAGGTCTGTATGCGATCCATGGTGGAGCCGAGACCTGGGAGCAGCTCGGACTGGGGCGGCCCCCCGACGACCGCCCGCTCTACGTCGGCAAGGCAGAACGAAGCCTGGCCGGCCGCGACATCCGCCAACACTTCGGCACTGGGATGACCGGCTCCTCGACACTGCGCCGGTCGATTGCGGCGCTGCTGCGCACCCGCCTGGGTCTGTCCGCGGTGGCGCGAAACCCTGGCAAGCCCGGCCACTTTGCCAACTATGCGCTCGCCGAGCCTGGGGAGGTGTGCCTGACCTCATGGATGGAAACGCAGCTCAGGATCGCGGCCTGGGTTCCCGACGACCCGATCGACCTCGGCACGGTCGAGCGTGAGCTGCTGCAACACTGGCAACCACCGCTCAACCTCGCCGGGGTGAGCACTCCCTGGACCGCCAAGCTGCAGGCCGCCCGTCGGGTCATGGCGGAGGAGGCGCGAAGGTCTGCCGGATAAATCCTGGCGTCCAGCGGGTTACCGGTGGACGGCCCGTGAACCGCAAGGAAAGCCAGGGCATGCCTCCTTGGGTTCGGGCAGCTCCGCCGCCGCGTGGCCGAGCCCAACCGTGTACCACCCGCCCGGACAACCCGCCTTGACGAGGAGCCATGGACTCCGACGCACCGACCACATTCCCTCGGTCCATGAGGCCGTGGCGCTGCCCTGCCCTTTCCCGCTATCAGCAAGACAAGCATCCGGCTGAAGGTTGACGTGCCATCAGAGGGACCTTCGCACTCTGGCAGCGGTGCTCTCGATCCCGAACTGCCGGTCGAGCGTGCGCAGTTCGTGCGCTGGGATCAGCTCGCGCATTCTTGGCAGGCGGAGGTGGCTGCGCGCGAGCGGCTGCCGGTGATGGTGGTTGTCGGTGCAGCGCCAGAACGGCTCCTCGCTCGGCCAGCGAAACTCTAGCTTGCCCTGACATCGCCGGCAGACAACCCGGCCGTCCACCGGCATCGGGTCACCGATCGACCGTGAGAAGCAGTCATCGGCGACACAGCGCCAGTAGTACGGATCGTCTCGACCCTCGGCGGCGACCACCTCCGACCCGCAGTATGGACAGGTCGTCTGACCAGCCCCGTACGCACCCAGGAACTCGCCGAGGCGAAGCACGCTCGCGTAGTCGCCGGCGATCTCGCGGTTCTGGCGTCGCTCCATCACTTCCTGCGTGGCGCTGTAGCTAAGAGGGTTGAGCGAGCCCTGCCAGAGCACATCGTCGTCGATGAGCACGAGTTTCTCGTGCATGTGCCGCTTGTGGGCGACCGAGATGCCCCAACTCCGGAGTCCTCGCTCGATCTGCTCGTAGAGCTGTCGGTCGCGGCCGCGCTCTTCCAGGGTCTTTGTCACCACCCAGACCTCGACCCCGCGCTCGACGGCGCCGCGCAGGTGCGGCTCAAGCCGTCCGACTCGTTCGAGCGTCGCGAAAGGCGAGTAGATCACGATGCGGTGACGAGCGGCGGCGAGGTCCGCATGGAGCTGGTCGAAGAAGCGCTCTTGGGTGACGACAAGTTGTGGCGGCACAGGCTCCGGCTGCGTGGCGAGCGAGCTGCGTTGCGCCGCCGCGGCGCGTCCGGCGAATCCGTCGGGAAGGATTGTTCTCGCCTCGACAAGCGGGTAGGTCGCCTTCAGCTCGGCCACGAGCCGGCGCAAGAAGCCACCGCGGCCGGCCTGTCGCTCGATCCATGCGAAGTCGCCCGCGATGATCAGCCGACGCTGCGCCCGTGTAAGGGCGACATTGAGCAGCCGCCGCGTGCCCTCGTCGCGGCGTGGGTCGAACATGCCAACTCGCCAGTGGGGCTCGTCGTTGACCAGGTCGAAGATGACGACCGGTGCCTCGTTGCCCTGAAAGGTATGGGCCGTCCCGGCGACGACCTCGCCGGCAAGACCCTGCTCGCGGGCAAGCAGGCCGAGCAGCTTCGCCTGTGGCCGGTAGGGAGCGCCCAGGATGATGCGTGGCCGCTCCCCCGGCTTGAACGCCGGACGATCCGGCAAGAGCAGGAACTCGGCGAGGTCAGCGCACACGGTCGCAGACAAGAAGTTCTGCCGGCTGGTGCGCCCGCCTCGGCTGACGCTTGTCACCCATGCGTTCAAGCTCGCAGTGTCGACAAGCAGCACCGGCGCGTCAGCGCCCCAATCGGCGTTGAACCAGCCACCCAGCAGCTCGGCGTCGCTCGGCGTCACTCCGTCCCGAAGCCTTCCGTCATAGATGAAGCGGTTGGCGATATGGCTGATCGCTGGGTGCATACGCCGCTGCTCGCGCAGCTCCAGCAGGTGTGAGGGTGCCGCTCCAGCCTCCACTGCACCTTGGATGCCGGCGACCTCGAAGACATCGCGGCCTAGCCAGCGGTCGGCAAGCTCATGCGAGGAGTGCTTGATCGGTGGCAGCTGGCGGAAGTCCCCGACCAGGACGACGTTTCGCTCGGCCCGCGCCGCGACGACCCACAGCGCAGGGATCGGCGCCATCGATGCCTCGTCGAGGATCACCGTGTCGAAGGTCCGCTGCTGCACGGACTCTCGCTTGTATGCGCGGGCGAGGGTTGTGGCGACAACCGACGCCTCGGCGATGACGAGCTCCTCGACTCGCTTGAGCTCCTCGTCGATCTCGGCCAGTCGTGCGGCGATCACGCGCAGGCGCTGCTGCAGATTGCCCTGCTCCTGCTCGAGCAGGGCCATTGACGTGCCGGCGAGGAGCCCCTGCGCTTCGTCGTACGCCCGCTCGACCTCTGCGACCATGCCATTCAGGGTCTCCGGCTGCTGTAAAGAAAGGCCGAGGCGGCGAAGGTCAGCGAGCCGCTCGACAAGCGCCCGCGCCGTGACCTCCCGACGCTGGCGTGCCTGCGCGGCGAGCAGCTGTACCTCCCGCGCCACAGGTCTGATCCGCTGGCGCAACTCGCGCGTCACGACGACGATGTCTGCGGCCGGTCGTCCGTAGGTGGCCTCGAACAGCGCCTCGGGATCGCCGATCCACGCGAGTTCGCCAACCAGACGCCGCTCTTCGTCCTCGGCCGCCCCGAGGGCCGCCCGGGCCTGCTCCTCCCGGTCGCGCAGGTCATCTGCCTGCTGCCTGGCGAGGTCAGGCTCTGGCAGGTGGCCGAACCGCACGATGAACTCTTGTGCCTCGCGGAACTCCCGCTCAAGGCCTTCGATCGCTTGTGCAGTCTGCTGGCGGGCCTGGGCGAGGCGCTCGGCTCGCGCCTGCAGTGACGCCAGTCTTTGGCGCTGGTCGTCGGGACGGGGGAGCCCCCGCAGCCTTCGGGTGAGCGCACTTGCCGCCTCCGCCCGCTCCAGGTGCTCTTTGGCCTCGGTGATCGAGCGGCGGAATTCGTCGAGTTCGGCGTCGGTTGCGGCCAGGAGCGGCTCGCGTTTCGGAAGCTCCGCGCGCAGCTCGGCGAGCCGCGCCTCGGCAGCTCGCACAACAGGGGCGTAGTTTCTGGCTCGAGCTGCGAGCGCCTCGGCACTCTCTCGGCGCGCCGCAAGTTCGGCAAGTGCCGACGTCGCGGCGTGGTGTCGCATGGTTGCCTGCGCGAGTTCGGGCTGAAGCTCAGCCGCGCGCCTGGCCAGCGCAAGCGCCTGCTCTGCCTCCTGCCCCATTACGGCGAACGGTGCGAGCTCGGCCTCCAGCGACTCCAGGCGGCCAAGTGCCTCGGCCGCTGCCCGCTCCAGCTGCTCTACTTGCTCGAGCTGAAAATGGCGAGCGGGAAACTCGGCCGTCGCGCGGGGAAGCCAGGTAGCGATCTCCAGCAGCCGCTCAACCTCCGAAAGCCTGCCCGTCCGCTCCGCCCGCTCGGCCTGAAGTGCGTCCTGCTCCTGGATAAGCGTGAGCGAGCGCCGCTCGATGTGGGTCTGTGCAAGCAGCTCAGGGCGCTCAGCGACCATTCGCTCCTTCGTCTCACCGAGACGGATCACCAAGCCCCGCTCAAGCTCTGCCAAGTCGACCTCATCGGCGATCCGAAGCAGCGCCTGATCGACAGCGGCATTGGTATGCGAGACCAGCAACAGCGGCCGCCCACGGCGGTGAAGCTCGGCGCCAAGCGCGCCGATCGTGCGGCGTCTTTCCAGTGCCGGGCGGCCCCCATATGAAGGTCGTGTCGCGGCCAAGCCCGCTCTTCACCGCGGCGATCTGCTCGGGGTTGAGCCCCGGCAGTACCACCTTGAGCGGCGCACCCGAGGGTTCCTGCTGGCCGAGCAGGCGCGCTCCAGCAGGGTTCTCGACCTCGGCAAGGCCTTCGATCCGTTCGATCAGCGTGCGCAGCAGGTGGGTAAGGTCGCTCTGCAGGCGCGCCCGCGGCACGAACTCACCGAGGTCAACCGCAACACTCACCGTGACCAACAAGCCCTCAACCGAGACGATCGTGGCCTCAAGGATCTGCCGAAGCGAGGGCACATGGAGGTCGGCCGGCGAGTCGTCTGGCAGATTCAACGCTGACTCGACGACAAAGACGTACTGGACGCCGCCACCCCGCTGGCCGATCCGCCTGCCAGAGAGGAGCTCGACGGCGGCCGAGGACGAAGCACGCCGCGCCGCCTCTATCTCCTCGCGCAGCGCCTCGCGAAACTCCTCAAGAAGCGGCGGGAGCGCCTTCTCCTGGCTGCCTTCGGAAAACGAAGCCGTTACCACGGCCACAGCCTGGGTGCAGCCGTGCCGCCATACCCTCCGTCGGACGCGGCATGTCTGCTTAGAGACATATTGATCGGGCTGCTCGCCCAACGGCGTGTCAGCGCCCACCATCCAGGGGCCCCGCTGACAGCAGGGCCATACCGATGCCACTGACCGCGCGCGCAGCAGTTGCGGCGCAGCGTGACCCTCACCCAGTCTCTGTCGGCCAGTTCGCCGCGCCCGAACAAACGCCCCTCAACAGACCAATCGACGAAAGGATCGCCGAGTCTATCAGGAAGCTCATGGACAGGCCCCAGTCTGCAGAGCGGTGCCTCGGCCCCCTGGTGGGCTTGCTGTTCGTTGGATGCTGGTGAGGTTGGGACCGCCCAAGCGGCGAGGCGAACGGCAGGCGTGCACCTTCCGCCTTGTCGCCGCTCCCCCTCGTCACCGAACCTCGCCGCGCTGCCGCACCTGGACGTGGCGGTCGCTTGCCCGGCGATCGACCGGGTCGTGGAGCCCTCCCGCGAAGCCCCGCCGCTGATCGAGCGGCTCGCCTATGGGACCAGATCCCGGCGGACCAATCTCAGGCGGTCAGGCCACAGCCACTGCTGTGCCGCGGCTCTCATGGAGCCATATGACTGGGTTCTCATGCGACGGGCCAGTCGCTCCCGCTCCGGTGGCGGACCTCCTCGCCGAGCCGCTGTGCGTGGCCACGTTGTCCGGTGCCTCGCACCACAACAGGGTGTCGTGGATACGCAGTCGGAATAGGGGCTTTGTCCTGCGGGCTCCAGCCAGGGCCGCCTGGAAGGACTCGAGCGATTCGAATTGATCCGCCTGTCGAGTCAGATCGTTCAGGATGACGGCCCAGTTGGAACTGCAGCCCAGGGCCACTCGCTGGCGCGACAAGATCGGCGCGGTCCTTCCGTCCAGCAGGGGGGCGAGCCGGGGCAGCTTGTGGTGGAGGATCTTGTGGGTGACGGCCACTCCGACGTGGGGGGTCGACATGAGCAGCCACCACGCCTGGTGGAGGCCTTCCAGCCGCGATGCCGCGCCGGGCCGCTCAGGAGGTCCCAGATCGCTTCCACGCAGGTCGAGGTCCTTCAGCTCGGCGGGGTCGAGCTCCCAGAAGGCGAGGTCCCCGTGCGCGGCCTGGACCGCGAGCGCATCCGAAACCTGTGGCTTCACGGCCATGAGGCCAGCCATCACGGCCACGTCGAGGCGGCCAGCGCGAGCTGGGCCTCCTCCTGCGAATATGCGCAGCCGGCCACCCGTATCCAGTTGTCCATGGTCACCTCCCGCAATCCGGGGCGCCGGTCGGCCGCAGCCCACAATGCACTCGGGCAGGCAATTTCCTTCCGGTACGAGCACCATGCAACGCGGCCATATGGACGGTGCGTCGGTTTCTGCAGCGCCCAGGTTCTACCGAGTCTCTACCCTCGCGCGCCGGAGGGTCCGGACGAGCGTCGGTGTTGTTGCGCGTGGCATCGGTGTGGCGGGCTTGACGGATTGCGGCGTATTGCGGAAAGGCCCTTGTGGTTCGGGTGGCTTGGTGTGGCGGTAGAGTGCGGGCGTGGTCGAGCACATGCCTGACGTGGGGGAGCTGGTCCGCCAGTTCGGCACCAGCCCGCCGTTTCGGCTGCTGGATCTGACCCGCCGCTACCTGGCCGCGGTCGAGGAGATCGAGGCGGTGAACCTGCTGCTGGTGGACTACGGCCAGGAGCTGCTCACCCCGTTCGGCGCCTACCAGGGGCCGTCGTTGGGCCAAGAGCGGGTCGGCCAGGGCGAGGCCGGGGCGGCCTACCGAACCCAGACGGTCCGGGTCGGCCGGATCCAGCTCGGCTGGCGGGCGTGTGTGCCGCTCACCCTGGCGGGGGAACGGTTTGGGGTGCTGGATGTGCGCCTGGCCGCCGAGCCGACCCCTGAGCTGCTCGGCGAGTTGGCGCGGGTGGCGGTGGCCCTGGCGTTCGCGCTGGCCGTCGCCGGCCAGGCCACCGACGAGGTGGAGTTGGCCCGTCGTGGGCGGCCGCTGAGCTTGCCAGCCGAGATCCAGTGGGAGCTGCTGCCACGGCTGGCGCTGACGGCGCCGGAGTATGCGGTGGCCGGGACACTGGAGCCGGCCTATAACGTCGGTGGGGACACCTTCGACTACGCCGCCCGGCCGGAGGCGCTGACGGTGTCGGTGACCGACGCGATGGGCCATGGGCTGCAGGCCGCGCTGTTGGCCGGGCTGGCGGTGGCCGCGCTGCGCAACACCCGCCGCCGCCCGGCTGGGCTGCTGGAGCAGGTCGACCAGGCCAACCGGGCGCTGCACGCCCAGTTCGGCGGGGAGCGGTTCGTGACCGGGCAGGTGCTGCGCCTGGATGTGCCGGGAGGGACCGGTGCGGTGGTCAACGCCGGGCATCCGCTGCCCCGGCTGGTGCGCGGCGGTCGGATCGAGCCGGTCGGGCTGGACGCGGATCTGCCACTTGGGGTGGACCCCGAGACGATCTACCGGGTGCAGCCGCTGCGGTTGGAGCCGGGGGATCGGCTCGTGCTGCTGAGCGACGGGGTGCTGGAGGCGGCCCCGGAGGGCGGCGTGGCCTATGGCGCTGGCCGGCTCGAGGAGGTGTTGCGGGCCAGCCAGGAGGTCGCGCCGTATGAGGTGGTGCGGCGGGTGGTCCGCGAGGTGATCGCCCACCGGGCGGGTGAGCTGGCTGATGACCTCACTGTGGTGTGTCTGGACTGGTGCGGGCCGGCGTCGTGACCGCCTGGCCAGTGCGGGGTTGACCGCCGCGCAGACCTGTCCAGGCCGACGCCTACCGGTGGCCTCCCCCGCCTGGTCTGGCCACAGGGCGGGATGCAAGGCGAAACCCGGTCATAATGTTGCATGACCGATCAAGGAGGGCGGCGGGAGATGGACGAGATCGACGCCAGCGTCGCGCACTCGGCCCGGATCTGGAATTACTGGCTCGGCGGCAAGGACTGGTTCCCGGTCGACCGCAGGGTCGGTGACCAGATCGCCGAGATGTTCCCAGACATCGTCCGTCTGGCCCGCGCCGACCGGGCGTTCCTGGGCCGGGCGGTCCGCTACCTGGCTGGGGAAGCGGGCATCCGCCAGTTCCTGGACATCGGCACCGGCCTGCCAACCGCCGACAACACCCACCAGGTCGCCCAGGGAGTCGCGCCGGAGTCCCGGATCGTCTACGTCGACAACGACCCGCTCGTTTTGGTCCACGCCCGAGCCCTGCTCACCGGCACCGCCGAGGGGGCCATCGACTACATCGAGGCGGATCTGAGCGACCCGGACCAGATCGCCCGGGAGGCCTCCAAGACGCTGGACTTCGACCAACCAGTGGCGGTCATGCTCCTTGGGATCCTGCACCACATCCCCGACGACGACGTGGCGCGGACCATCGTCGACCGCCTGGTGGACGTGCTGGCTCCCGGCAGCTACCTGACCATCGCCCACAGCACCAACCAGGTCACCGGCGCCGCGATGGACGAGGCCGTGCGGCACTGGAACCAGTTCGGCAAGCCGTCGATGACCCTTCGCACGACGGAGGCGATCACCAGGTTCTTCGACCGTCTGGAACTGCTGGAACCTGGGGTGGTCTCGACCACGCGGTGGCGGCCGGACCCAGCCGACGCCGAGGCGGGGCCGATCCGCGAGACCGACGAGTTCTGTGGGGTCGGCCGCAAGCCAGCCTGACCCCGGTTCGGCCCGCTCGGACCTGTCGATGGTCTCGATGCCGCGCCAATCAGGGGCTGATGGTCTGGAGGACCTGCTCCACCAGGACACCGCGGTCGGGACGCTCGGCGAGCTCGCGGAAGGTGTCCAGCAGGTCGTCGGTCACCTCGATCGGGAAGACGCCGAGCACCTCGGCGCGCAGGACCGCCGCGGGTGGCCGCTCGGGCCGCAGCCACTGCCGCAGGACCCGGATGGCGACCTCGTTGACGCTGTGGCGACCCTCGGTGAGGGCGGCGATCTCGTGGGCGACGAACTCCTGGTTGCGGTCGGCGAGCGCCCGCATCAGCTCGCCCCCGGACCGGCTGGTGAGGTCGTCGTCGTCGAGCAGCCGCGACGCGGGTACCCGGCCGCCGAGGTGGAACGGTTTCCCGGCGTCCCAGGCCAGCACGTTGCCGTCGCGGTCGGCGACCGTGATGGCACGGTGCAGGCCGCCGTCCGCGTGCTCGTAGACCAGTCCGGCCACGAACAGCGCGTAGCGACGGAAGCGCAGTCCGTTGACCAGCTCCGCGAGCCGGGCGTGCTGCGCGAAAGGGGTCTCGGCGGAGGCATCGGTCATCGGGACTCCTCGTTGCTGGTCGGGGTCCGGGGCGGCAGCATGGCGCCGGCAGCCTGGCGCGCCGGCGGGGCCGACCTGGTCCATGAGCTGGCGCAGCCGGTCGACGTCGCCTTGCGGGCCGCCCGCCGCGAGCATCCTGCGAACCCGTGTCGCCATCGCTCCTGCCTTCCCCCCCGCGTCGCCAGAAGCCGGGCTAGCTCAGTGCGTCCAGCCAGCCGTGCAGGTGGGAACCGGTAGCGCGATTTGGTGTCCTCCCGCTCAACGTCGACCTGCTCAACGTCGACACCCAGGTACCACCCCTGGAACTCGCCGAACCCGTGCTGGTCCAAAAGGTGCTCTCCTCGGCAGTCGAGGGCCGGGGCTGGCTCCAGTCGTCGCACTCGTCCAGTCAGCCTGGCGGGAGCGAGCTGCCGAAGGCCGCGGCGAACTCGGCCTGAGCCGACCGCATGCCACTGAGGTGGATGCCGGTGCCCGGCAGGCGGCGACCGGAGGTTGGCGTGGTGAGGAACCGGGCCCATGCCGGGGGGGTCGTGCGGACGACGACGTCGGCGTCGGCTTGGGCGTCCCCGCGGGTGAGCCGCCAGGAAGCCCCGTCGTACCTGAGCGTGTAGGCCTCGCCAGGGAAGTGCCAGACCCAGGTCGCTCCCTTCCGCGGCCGGATCCGCCGCGAGTCGAGCCAGACCTTGGTGCCGTTCAGGACGTGCTGCGCCCGAACCGTCTCGTCCGGCCGCACCGCTGGCCGCGCGTGGCGGATGCCCCAGAGCGTGAGCGCGTCGACGACCGGGCCGAGATCCTGGCCGGCGTCGGTGAGGCGGTACCAGACCTCGCGGCGGCCCGGCCGGCGGTCGCGTTCCACGATACCGACGGCCTGGAGGTGGCGGAGGCGTTCGGTGAGCCGCGTCGGCGTGATGCCCCCAAGACTATCCGCCAGGTCGCTGAACCGCCGCGGCCCGAGCAGCAGGTCGCGGACGACCAGCAGCGACCACCGCTCGCCGATCAACTCCAGTGAGCGCGCCATCGCGCAGAAGTGACGGTAGCTCCGGTTGGGGTCCATTCCCCTCGCCTTCTTGATTACTATCATTTCGATAGTATTCTAGACGCTGCGCCTGTGGACTGAAGCGCGACAGGGGGCAGCGATGTCAGGCCAGCGAGCATCGGCCGGAGCCAGGGACTCCACCGAGACCTGGGTGCGCCGGGGAGCGCATCGGATCTACGTCCGTACGACCGGACCGGACGCGGGGTCCGCCAGCTCAAAGGCCGGCGGTCCGCCGCTGGTGCTGATGCACGGGTTCCCCGATGACCTGCATCTCTACGACCGGCTGGTGCCCTACCTGCGCGCCACGCGGCAGGTCGTCACCTTCGACTTCCTCGGCTGGGGCTCGTCGGACAAGCCTGCCGGCTATCCCTACACCGCCACGAACCAGACCGGCGACCTGGACGCCGTGATCGACCAGCTCGGGCTGGAGCGAATGGTGCTGGTGGCCCACGATGCCTCCGGACCGCCGGCGATCGACTGGGCGCTCGCGCACCCGGACCGGGTCGCCGGCTTGGTGCTGCTCAACACCTACTACCAGTGGACGCCCGGACTCCGGCGCCCTGAGGCGATCTTCCTGTACTCCACGCCCGTGCTGCGCAACCTGGCGCGGTTCGTGATGCGCAGGTCGCCGACCCTCGACCGGCGGCTGTACACCTGGCAGGTCGGCAGGTTCGTGCGCGACGCCGACGTCCGCCGCGAGCTGGTCCCGGAGTTCTATCGCCGGTTCCTCGCCGCGCGGCCCGCGTTCTGGCGGCTCAACGACGACCTCCTGGGCACCGCCCTCTCCCGGCGACGGATGGTGGCCAAGGTTCGCCACTTTGCCCGTCCCGTGCGGATCGTGTTCGGTGCCGCGGACCCCTACCTCAACGTCCGCGTCGCCCGGCGGTTCCACGAGCTGCTCCCGAATTCCGAGCTATTCCTGCTGCCGACCGCGCGCCACTACGTGCAGGTCGACGAGCCGGCCGAGGTCGCCCGGCTCATCCTCGAGCTGCCCAGCGGCGCCTGACCCCGCTCTCCCCCAGCTACGGCGGCGGGTGCACCGGGTCGTAGAGCGGGTCGTCGGAGACGTCGCCTGCAGGGCCGCCGCCACCTACAGTGAGGGCATGGCCCGCATCGCTCTGGTGACCGGTGCGAATCGCGGGATCGGCCGGGAGGTCGCCCGCGAGCTCGCCGTGCGCGGCGACACGGTCCTGGTGACCGCGCGCGACCAGGCAAAGGCCGACGAGGCGGCGGCGGAGCTGCGGGCGGGCGCGGCCGTCGAGGGCGAGCTGCTGCCGTGCCGGCTCGACGTCACCGACCCGGCGAGCATGCAGCGCGCCGCCGACGCCATCGCGGAGCGCCACGGCCGCCTCGACGTGCTGGTCAACAACGCGGCGATCCACTACGACACCTGGCAGCGCGCCAGCGACGCCGATCTCACCGTCGTTCGCGAGGCGCTGGAGACCAACCTGCTCGGCGCCTGGCGGACGACCCTGGCCCTGCTCCCGCCGCTCCGCGCCAGCGGCCACGGCCGGATCGTCAACGTCTCCAGCGAGTCCGGCTCACTGGCCAGCATGGGCGGCGGCACGCCCGCCTACAGTGTCTCCAAGGCCGCGCTCAACGCCCTGACGCGCATCCTGGCCGCCGAGCTGCGCCGCGACCGCATCCTGGTCAACGCGGTCTGTCCCGGCTGGGTGGCCACCGACATGGGCGGTCCCGGCGGCCGCCCGGTCGCCGAGGGCGCCGCCAGCGTCCTCTGGGCGGTCGACCTCCCCGACAACGGCCCGACCGGCGGCTTCTTCCGCGACGGCCACCCGCTGCCCTGGTAGCCGGGGCCGGGGGCGCGATGCTCCGCGGTCCCTCCGCAACCGCCGATCGCCCCGGATCGCGCCAAAATCGGTGGTGCAATACCGCGCCCGGTCGTCGAAGATTGCGGCCATGAGCAGACGAGCCGACATGTTCGTCGACCTGGAGGACGATCCGCGCGAAGGCGGCCCGACCGTCGGCGACGAGCGCGCCGTGCTGGCCGACTTCCTGCGCTGCCAGCGCCTCACCTTGGAGCTGAAGTGCTCCGGCCTGGACTCGGAGGACCTGTCCCGCCGCTCCGTGGACCCGTCCACCCTCTCGCTGCTGGGGCTGGTGCGGCACATGGCCGACGTGGAGCGTCGCTGGTTCCGGCGGGTGATGGCGCGGCAGGACGCGCCGCCGCTCTTCTCCTCCAGCGCCGCCGCCGACGGCGACTTCGACGGCGCCGTGCCCGACCCCGAGGTCGTCGCCGAGGCATGGCGCGCCTGGCGCGCCGAGACCGCGTTCGCCGACCGGTTCGTCGCCGAGGCACCCGACCTCGAAGTCACCGGCAACGATTCCTGGCGCGGTCCGATCTCACTCCGCTGGGTGCTCATCCACATGGTCGAGGAGTACGCCCGCCACAACGGCCACGCCGACCTCCTCCGGGAACGCATCGACGGCCGCCTCGGCCAGTAGCTGCGTCAGGTGCGGTCCGGCCCTGGCGCGGAAGCCGTCAGGACCTGCGCCTCCGTGAGCAGATCGATGGCCGCCTCCAGGTGCTTCTCTCCCCCGTACAACTCGCGGACCCGCTGTTTGGCTCGCTGCAGTGTCGAAGAGCTGTTCCCGGCGAACCTTGCCAGCTCGGCGGCCTTCCTATGGCCGGCGTCGGCGACCGCCGTCTCCTTCAGCGCGCCGAGAAGGTTGTCGTAATAGAGCGGCCCTGACCGGCTCCGCCAGGTGTCACTCGCGAGCTCGTACGCCCGTTCCGCGAGCTCATCGATCGTTCGATCGCTGGTCATCAGCGCAAGCCCTACGCCGGCAGGTCGAGGACCAGGAAGGGGGTGGAGGTGGGCTGCGGGGAGCCGCCGGCGGGCTCGACGGTGAGGCCGACCTGCCTGGCGTCACCGAGGGTGCCGTTGACCACGGGATTGGTTCGGCCGTCGGCGTCGGGGCGGAGCAGGCCGGCCGGGCGGGCGCCGGCCGGGCTCATCAGCCACAGCTCGTAGGTGCGGGACTCGGGGAGCTGCCGCAGGCCGGAGGAGGCGAAGACCATGCTGCTCCTGGACTGCGACACCACCACGGTGGCGCTGCCGCCCTGCACGGGCGCGGTCACGGTGCGCGCGTCGGGGGCGGACAGCACGGCGGCGACGGCCTGGGCGGTGGCACGCTCGTGGCTGAGGTCCTGCTGCCAGCGGACCGCGAGGAAGCTCGAGAACAGCGCGACGATCAGGCAGGCGGCGGCCAGGCCGTAGGCGAGCAGCGGGCGGCGGCGCGGGCGCCTGGCCCGCTCGGCGGCGAGGTCGGCGACCTCCGGCACCGCGGGCGGGAGCTGGCGGACCTCGGCGATCCGCGCGAGCGTCTGGGTGCGCAGGCGCGCCGGCGCCGGGGCGGCCACCGCCACGCCGAGCTGGCCGGACGCCTCGCGCAGGCCGCGGACCTCCTGGAGGCAGGCCTCGCACCTGGCCAGGTGCCCCTCGAACCGGGCCCGGTCGTCCTCGGGCAGCGCGTCCAGGGCGTAGGCGCCGGCAAGGGTGTGGAGGTCGTCGTTCACGCCTCCACCCCCAGGCAGTCCCGCATCCGGATCATCCCGTCGCGCATCCGCGTCTTGACCGTGCCGAGCGGCACCGTGAGCAGCTCGGCAACCTCACGGTAGGTGTATCCCTCGTAGTAGGCCAGCGCCACCGACTGGCGCTGCAGGTCGGTGAGGGTGTCGAGGCAACGCCGCACGCGCTCGCGGTCCAGGCGCGCCTCGACGTCCTCGGCGACCTCGTCGTAGAGGACCACCTGCTCGCGGTTGGCCGCCCGGGCCTGCCGGTCGCTGGCCGCCTGCTCGGAGCGCACCCGGTCGACGGCACGGCGGTGGGCCATGGTCATGATCCACGCCATGGCGCTGCCCCTGGCCGGTTCGTAGCGTGAGGCGGTGCGCCACACCTCGACCAGGACCTCCTGGGTGACCTCCTCCGACTGCGCGGGGTCGCGGACCACCCGGCGGACCAGCCCGAAGACGGCGTCGGCGACCTGGTCGTAGGTCTGCTCGAACGCGGCTTCGTCGCCGCGCGCGACCCGCGCGAGCAGCGCGTCGAGCGCCGGCGCGTCGTTCCGCACGCCGGCGGCAGCGGCAGGCTTTCGGAATGGCCGCACCGGACGCCCTTCGTCAGTCATGGCATCTGGTCCTGTCAGGCCAGGATCGTACCGTTTCCTGGCGGTCATCCGGAGCCCTGTGGCGGCTGGGGCGGTCATCGCGCATCACCGCCTCCTCAGCCCAGGGCCGCCGGGAGGCCGCGCAGCGCCAGGCCGACGCCGAGCACCACCACCAGCGCCGCGCTCCCGGCGGGCAGCACCGCCGGCAGCCGGCCGAGCCAACCGCTGCCGGCGCGCGACCGCGAGGCGAGCACGCGCCCGAGCCACCGCCCGCCGCCTGCCACCAGCACGCCGATCAGCGTCAGGCTGGCGGCGAGCCCGGCGCCGTACGCCAGCACCAGGGCGAAGCCGAACCACGCCTGGCCGAGCGCGGCCGCGCCGACCAGCACCACCACCGCCGAGGGACTGGGGACGAGCCCGCCGGCGAAGCCCATCAGCACGACCCCGCCGCGCTTCGGGCGCTCGTCCTCATGCGGGTGCGGATGGGGGTGCGGGTGCGGATGGGGATGCGGGTGGGCGTGCCCGTGCGGGCCGTGGCGGCGCACGGAGCGGAGCGCGCGGCGCAGCAGCGTCAGGCCGGTCAGCGCGATCAGCACGCCGCTCGCCACGCCGAGCCAGGGGAAGGCCGCGGCCGGGGCGAGCGCCGAGCCGCTGCCCACCAGCAGGCCGAGCGCCAGCACTCCGGCGGTGTGCGTCAGTGTGACCGTGGTGGCCAGCGCCAACACCTCCCGGCGGGAGCGGCGCCCGCGGCCGGCGGCGTAGGCGGCCATGATGGTCTTGCCGTGGCCCGGCGCGAGCGCGTGCAGCCCGCCGAGCGCCATGGCGACCAGCAGCGCCAGGGCGGCGAACCCTGGGGTGAGCGCCCGCCGCCCGACCAGCGCGGTGAACGCCCGGGTGAGCCGGTCGGTGCCGCGCGGCAGCAGCCGCTGCACGCCCTGGGCGCCGTCCGGCTCCGCCACGGGAGCCAGCGACGGGCCGCCGGGCCGTACCCGCAGGGTTGCGTGCCGCTGATCGAGCGGCGAGGCGAGCTGGTCCTTGGGGTAGTTGGTGAGCCGGCCGCTGCGGGAGTCGCGCGGCACGTCGCTCGACAGCAGGGTCATGCGGTCCCCGCGCGCGGTGATCTCGTGCCATCCTGGCTG
The DNA here is from genome assembly GCA_036392615.1 of Actinomycetes bacterium. Classification (GTDB taxonomy): domain Bacteria; phylum Actinomycetota; class CALGFH01; order CALGFH01; family CALGFH01; genus DASVXQ01. Next base: position 34,146 of record DASVXQ010000452.1, read on the forward strand.
CGCCGGTGCGCGGTCGCGAAGCTCGACCACCGATCCGGCGTGCAGCCTGGTCAGGGTGGCGGCGAGCCGGCACTCCAGCCGCAGGGTCGGCAGGCCGGCCTGGCCCGGCTGGAGCCGCGCGGTCGCGCCGCGGCTGACCGCCGGGACGGCGCGGCCGTCGACGGTCACCAGCAGCTGGCCGGCGGCCTGCCGGCACGCTCCCGGCGCCCAGGCGGCCAGCTCCCCCGCCGAGGCGGTGCCGTCGCGGTCGGTGTCGATCCGCGGCATCGCCTGGGCGGTGGGGATCTCGGCGAGGTCCTGCACCGCGTCGACCCGCAGCCCGCCGGGCTCGACGATCAGGTCGCTGGAGCGGTTGACGGTGAAGTTGCCGAGCGGGTGCGCGGAGGCGGCCGCGGCCGGCAGGGCGACCAGGGCGCCGGCGGCGCACAGGATCGCGGCCGCGCGGACGGCCGGGCGCCGGCTCACCGGCCGCCTCCGA
>DASVXQ010000453.1:0-6328 GCA_036392615.1 Actinomycetes bacterium
TGGCGAGGCCACGGGCGAGCGCGCGGCGACCACGGCGGCGCCTGGCCAGGCCGCGAGCGTCCGAATGCTGCGGCGGTGCGGTCATAGGGCCCTCCTCCAGGCGCGACGGCGGCGGGAACCGCGTCGAGAGACCACCAGGAACCTCCCGTAAGGCTCACACACGGTCGAGACGGCTTCAAGGTCTCAGGATCCCCTGGACCGCCTTATCGATCTCTCAGGGCGATCTCATGATAAAGCTCGATAATCCGCCCATGGCCTCCGCGACGTTCCCATGGGAGAGAGCTCATGCGCATGCGAAGGGTGGCCTTGTTCAGCGCGGTGGCGCTCGGCATCGCCCTGATCGGTCTGGGCCCGGCGAACGCGGGGAGCACCGCCGCCAGGGCCCCCGCGAAGTCCGGCGGTCTGGACTGCAACGGCTTCAGCCCCCTGCAAGGGGGCCTGAAGATCCAGACGCCGGCCGGCGCCAGGTCCTACGTCGCCTGCACCGAGATCGCCGCCAACGACGAGCACGGGTTCGAGGACAACGGCCACTACGTCGGCCACGACGAGGCCGACATCGGCTTCTTCTCGCACCGGCACGGCTCCGGCAACAGCGCCAGCTACAACGTCAAGCTCCCCGTCGATCCCCCAGGCAGTCCGTCCGCCTCGTTCTCCGGCCCGACCGCCACCTTCGAGATCATGGTCGTGCCCTGGTTCGGCATGACGCTGTGTGACAACGAGAGCTACCCGGAGGGCACCAAGGTCTGCCGACCCGACTCGGACTCGAACATCCAGGTGCCGCCGCGGCCCAACCACGCCGGCGCCGCCTTCATGGAGCTCCAGCTCTACCCGCCGGGCATCAACTGCAGCGACACCACCTGGTGCGCCGCGCTGACGATCGACAGCCTGCAGGCGCAGTTCGGCGCGCTGCACGGCCCGGGCAGCCCGCCCAACGCAATCGCGAACCCGAACTGCACCGAGCCGGTGAACTTCGCCTTCATCACCCACAGCGGCAGGCCGACCGGCCCGCCGGGGCCCGACTCGACCGCGCCCATCCCGGTCACCGGCGACGTGCTGTCGATGAACCAGGGCGACAGCCTGACGGTCAGCATGCACGACACCCGCGCCGGGTTCTTCACCAAGATCGTCGACCACACCACCGGCCAGAAGGGTGTCATGACCGCCAGCATCGCCAACGGCTTCCGGCACATCCTCTTCGACCCGGTGAAGCTCACCTGCAAGGGCGCGCCGTACGCCTTCCACCCGATGTACGACACGGCCGCGCCGCCGCTGCCGGGCGGCCAGCCGACGGCGTGGACGACCTGGGCGGCGCACACCGACAACATCGCCCACTCGGCCGAGATCGGGCACTTCGAGCCGGGCGACAACGACTTCGACGACGCCTGCACCGACCCGATCTGCTTCGCGACCGACACGGACTTCGACGGCTTCTCCTACCACCCGGACTGGCCGAACGGCTCGCCGAGGTTCCCCACCGCGGAGTACCTCTCCTCGCCGCGGAGCCTCGGCCACAGCGGCCGCTTCAACCAGCCCTATCCCATCGCCCGCTTCGAGACCGACCTGCCCAGGATCGAGGAGGCCGACAGCGGCCCGAACACCTGCGACCACCACACCGGGCAGAACTGCGTGAACCCGCCGCCCGGCGCCGCGTTCTACCCCTGGTACCACCTGGCGCTGACGCGGGGGCTGGCGGGCAGGGGCGTGCGCTGCGCCTGGACGCCGAGCAACGACCTGCCCAACCAGATCACCAACTTCGGCGGCGAGCGGCGCGCCTGGGGGCCGCTGGAGCGGACCGACTACGGCTTCGACAAGCGCTTCCACAATTTCGCCAGGACGATCCCCAACCTCTGCCCGTGATCGACTGAGCAGTCACGGCCGGCTGGCGGGAGGGTGCGCTCCCGCCAGCCGCCGGCATCCACGCGCCACCGAACCTGGTGACCGGCTGCGCGGTGTCAACGACGCCGTGGGCGACCTGGACTTCGACGGCACCTCGTACCGGCGGGACTGGCCCGACAGCCTGCGGCCGGGCCGCTTCCCGTCGCCGTTCCTGCAACAGCAGCCGACCACACGCGGGTCCCGCTATCCGCTGATCCGGTTCGAGAACACCGTCTCGGCCAGCGAGGCGGACTGTGACCGGGTCACCGGCCAGGGCTGCGTGCTCCCGCCGCCGGGGCCCGGCAGGTTCTACCCGTTCTGGACGCTCGGCAGGGTGCGACACGACTGCGTCTGGGAGTTCGGCCAGATGCGCAACGGCAGGACCTTCGGAGGGTTCCGGCAGTACGGCAGCGTGAGCCCGAGCACCATGGGCGGGTTCGCCAGCGCGATCCAGCCCAACCCGAGACGCTGCGGCTGACGCCCACCTACGGCCGCCGGCGCGGCGGGCTCAGCCGCGCCGGCGGGCCCAGGCGGAGCGGGCGCGGGCGGCGTCCGGGTCGGCCAGGCACTGCTCGACCAGCTCGCGGGAGCGGGCGTAGCCGGCCTCGAAGCCGGTGTCGAAGGCGCTCCTGGCCAGCTCCTTGGTGGCTCTGGCGGCCGCCTGCGGGACGGCGAGGTAGCGCTCGACCAGGGCGGCGGCGCCCTCGGCGAAGCGGTCGGCGGGCACCAGGTGATCGGCCAGGCCGATCGCCAGCGCCTCGCGGGCGTCGACGCGGTCGCCGCCGATGGCCAGCCGCAACGCCCGCCCGAGCCCGACGAACCGGGGGAGCCGCCACGGCGCCATCCCGGGCGGCAGGCCCTCCAGCGCCGCCGGCAGGCCGAGCACCGCGTCCTCGCTAAGGATGCGGATGTCGCACGCCAGCGCGAGCTGGAGCCCGCCGCCCAGGCACCAGCCGTGGATCTGGGCGATCACGATCCGGTCGAGCTCCTCCAGCGCCCGGAAGGCCCGCTCCTGCAAGGGGTAGAACCCCGGCGGCATGCCTTCGGCGCCGAGCATGTCGAGGTCGAGGCCGGCGCAGAACGCCCGGCCCTCGCCGCGCACCACCACGATCTCCGGCGGGTCGCCGGCCAGCGCCGCCACCGCCCGGTCCATGTCCTCGACCCAGGCGAGGTTCATCGCGTTGAGCTTGTCCGGCCGGCTCAGCACGATCTCGCCCACCGCGCCGGCGCGCCGCTCGACCACCACCGGATCGGCCACCGCTCACGCCCCGGCCACGCTGCGCTCGTGTCCCGCCCAGTACCGCTCGCGCAGCTGGCGCTTGAGCACCTTGCCGGCCGCGTTGCGGGGCAACGCCTCGACGAAGTCCACCGAGCGCGGCAGCTTGAAGCCGCCGAGGCGGGTGCGGCAGAAGGCGATCAGCTCCTCGGTGGTGGGCTCGGTCCCCTGGCGGGGGGCCACGACCGCCTTGACGGTCTCGCCCCAGCGCCGGTCCGGCACGCCGAACACCGCGACCTCGTGGACCGCGGGGTGCTCGGCCAGCACGTCCTCCACCTCGCGCGGGTAGACGTTCTCCCCGCCGGAGACGATCAGGTCCTTGACCCGGTCGCGGATGGAGAGGTAGCCCTCGGCGTCCAGCACGCCGGCGTCGCCGGTGTGCAGCCAGCCGTTGCGGAGCGTCTCGGCGGTCGCCTCGGGCAGGTTCCAGTAGCCGCGCATGACCTGCGGTCCCCGCGCGACCACCTCGCCGACCTCGCCGGCGGGCAGGGTGGCGTCGGCGGCGTCGACGACCCGGATCTCGGTGTCCGCGGCCGGCCGGCCGGCGGAGAGCAGGAGCCTCCCGTCACCCGCCAGTGCCCGCCGGTGGTCGGCGGGGGTCAGGAAGGTGAGCGACTGGACGGCCTCGGTCATGCCGTACGACTGCACGAAGCCGCACTTGAAGGCCGCGATCGCCTGTTGCAGGGTCGCCTCGGCGATCGGCGACGAGCCGTAGTAGACCAGCCGGAGTTGCTGGTAGCGCCGTTCCGCCACGCCCGGGACGGCCAGGCAGGCCTGCAGCATCACCGGCACGAGCACCGCGAAGCCGATGCGCTCCTCGTCGAGCAGCCGCACCACCTCCGCGGGATCGAACCTGTCGAGGATGACCAGCGAACCGCCCCAGGAGACGGGGGCGAAGGTCGTCGGCACCGCGGCGGCATGGAACAGCGGCGCCACCACCAGGCTGCGCTCCCCCGGCTGGCCGTCGCAGGCGCGGGCGATCTGGGCGGCGTTGGCGACCACCGCCCGATGGGTGAGCACCGCCCCCTTCGGCCGGCCGGTCGTGCCGCTGGTGTACATCTGGTAGACGTCGTCGCTGGGTCGCACGTCGCGCTCCGGCCCGGCGTCCGGGGAGGCGCCAGACCAGTCGAGGTGGTCCTCCCAGCCCTCGCGGCCGGCCCCGTCGAGGGCGACGAAGCGCTCGACCGAGGGCAGCGCACCGCGCAGGCCGTCGACCGCGTCGGCGTACTCGCCGCCGGCGAACCAGACCCTCGCCTTGGCGTCGTCGACGATGTAGCGCCATTCGGGCGGGGCGAGCCGGTGGTTCAGCGGCACCGGGACCACGCCGGCGCGGGCGGCGGCGAAGTACAGCAGCACCATCTCGATGGAGTTCTTCGACAGGACCGCCACCCGGTCGCCCGCCGCGAGGCCCCGCTCGACGAGCCCGCGCGCCAGCCGCCTGCTCGCCGAGGCGGCCTCCTGGTAGCTCAGCCGGCGACCCTCCTGCCAGGCAAATTCGCGGCCCGGGTGCCCGGCGGCACCGGCGTCGAGCAGGTCGTACAGCCGCATCGTCAACCTCCGCCCGTTCTCCAGCGGGACGAGCACGAGTATAGGTTGGCCGCTCAGGGGTGAGCGGACGCTGAAGCTTCTGCTTTGGCCGGCGACCCCGTACCCTAGCCCTGCCGCGTGCCTCGGGTGCGGCGCTGCGTGCGGCGCCGTCCGCAGCTGGTCGGGTTGGCGTGGAGGGGTCATGGACGTACCCGCGGACCAGTCGACAGGGACGGTCACCCATCGCGTCCCGTCGGGCACGACCCGGCGGGGCCGGCGGCGCCGTCCGACCGGCGAGGCGCCGCCGCTGCCGCACCACCTGCAGACCAGCGGGGTCGGCTGGCTGATCGTGGCGGTGGCGCTGGTGGCGGTGTCCGGCGCGATCTTCGCCCGCGGGCTGCGCGGCCCGGCGGTGGCGGTCACGGTGGCCGATTCGGCCGCGGCGAAATGGCTGGCTGGCCTCGACGCTCCCGGGTTGGTGGGGTTCGAGCGCGTACTGGCGGCGATCGGCTCGTGGTGGGTGCTCAACTCCCTGCTGGTGGTGCTGGTGGTCGCCATGCTGGTCTTGCGGCGCTTCCGCCACCTGATCGTCTTCGTGGTCCTGCTCCAGGTGCTGACGCTGGTCGCCGAGAGCGCGGTCGGCCCGATGGCGCAGCGGCCGCGCCCCTTCGGGGTGGCCATCGGGGCCGGCTGGGGCGGCTGGGCGCTGCCCTCCCTCCAGGTGATGTTCCTGGCGCTGGGCCTGGTCACGGTCCTCTACACCCTGGTGCCGGAGGGCCGCCCGCGCAATACCGGCAAGTGGGTCGCCACCGTCCTGCTCGTCCTGGCCGCCGCGGGGCGCATCGCGCTGGGCGCCGACTCGGTCACCGACGTGCTGGTGGGGACGGCGTTGGGGGTGGCGATCCCGCTGCTGGCGTTCCGGCTGTTCACCCCCACCGAGGCGTTCCCGATCGGCTACCGACGCGGCCGCAGCGCCCACCTGGACGTCAGCGGGGCGCGCGGGGTGGCGATCCGCCAGGCCCTGGCCGACCAGCTCGACCTCAACGTCGCCGAGCTGAAGCCGTTCGGGCTGGCCGGCTCGGCCGGGTCCACCCCCTTGAAGATCACCCTCAAGGGCGACCCGCCGGTCCTGCTGTTCGGCAAGCTGTACGCCAAGAGCCACCTGCGCGCCGACCGCTGGTACAAGCTCGGCCGCGAGCTGCTCTACGGCCGCCTGGAGGACGAGAAGCCGTTCAACACCGTCCGGCGGCTCGTTCAGCAGGAGGACTATGCCCTGCGGGTCTGCCGCGATGCCGGGCTGCCGAGCCCCACTCCCTACGGGTTCGTGGAGCTGACCCCTGAGCGGGAGTACCTGCTGGTCACCGAGTTCTTCGACGGCGCGGTCGAACTGGGCGACGCCGAGGTGGACGACCAGGTGATCGACGACGGGCTCGCCATCATCCGGCGGTTGTGGGACGCCGGCCTGGCCCACCGCGACATCAAGCCGGCCAACCTGCTGGTCCGCGACGGGCGGCTGCTGCTGATCGACGTCGCCTTCGTGGAGGCCCGCCCCAGCCCGTGGCGCCAGGCGGTCGACCTGGCCAACATGATGCTGTGCCTGGCGCTGCGAAGCGACCCGCGGCGGGTGTACGAGCGGGCCCTGCGCCAGTT
>DASVXQ010000454.1:0-1934 GCA_036392615.1 Actinomycetes bacterium
GGGTGGCGCGCACGGCGAGGACGCCGCCGACCAGCGCGACCATGGTGATGCCGGCGGCGGTGGCGGCGACCGGCCAGGCGGACCGCTGATCCGGGGCGACGGTCGCGGCGGCTGGGCTGGCGGCGATCGGCGCCGCGGGGACGGGCTTGGGGGCGGTGCTGGGCCGGGCTGGGAAGCCGACCGACTTGAGGACGGGCAGGAGGGCCAGCGGGGTGCGGAACCAGCCGCCGACGAAGCCCTGGCCGCCCCACAGGCGTTGGCCGGGCTTGGCGTAGGTGAACGGGCCGGCCGCGGCCCAGGGGTAGAGGTCCTGGACGATGCGGTAGGTCCCGCCGTCGCCCGGCACGCTGTAGGCGATGGTGTAGCGCGGACCCAGCTCGCCGGCCGGGCGCTCGGCCGAGAGGCGGCCGCCGTCGTCGCCGAACATCACCGCGAACAGGCCGGCGTCGTCCGAGATCTCCGCCAGGGCGGTGTCCGTGCCCGGCTCCCCCAGGCCCCGCAGGCTGATCGGCTTGTCCAGCCCCGGTCCGGTGATGCGCAGGGCGGTCGCGCCCTTCGCCATCGCGGCCGGCGCGGCGATCAGCACCAGGGCGAGGGCGAGCAGGGCGACAGCGTAGCAACGCGCCTTCATGGTCAGCTCCCTCCGTCGCGGGCTGTCCCCTGGTACACCGGACCGCCCGAGCAGGTTCCCGCGGACGACGGGCCAAGGGGCCACGCGGGCCAACCAGCGAGCTTCCCCGCCACCGCTCGGCCGGGCCTCCCCTGGCCAGCCCCATCGATCCCCCGCCGCCCGCTGTCAACTTCCATTGACAATGTCGACGCTGTCAACCTAAGATGACGCCATGACTGACGCAACCGAACTCGCCAGGGCGGTGGACAGCACCGACCCGAGCGTCGGCCTGCGGGCGGTGGCCGCGCTGCGGCGGCTCCTCGAGCAACTGGAGGCGCTCCAGGTCGACAACGCCAGGACCCACGGCTGGTCCTGGCAGGACATCGCGGCGGCACTCGGCGTCTCCCGCCAGGCCGTCCACAAGAAGCACGCGATCCGCCATCGCGGGCGCTGACGCGAAGGAGTGCTGATGTTCGAACGGTTCACCACGCCGGCGCGGGAGTCCGTCGTGCAGGCGCAAAACGCCGCCCGGCGGCTCGGCGACGACTCCATCGGCGTCGAGCACCTGCTGCTCGGCCTGCTCGCCGAGCCGGGCACGGTGGCGGCGGCCACCCTGGCCGAGCTGGGCGTCACCACCGAGCGCGTCGAGCGCGAGCTGGCGACCATCCGCGGGCGCGCCCGCCTCGGGACCGCCGAGGCCGAGGCCCTGCACAGCATCGGCATCGACCTGGAGGCGATCCGCCGCCGCGTCGAGGCGTCCTTCGGACCCGGCGCGCTGGACCGCGGGCGCATCCGGCGACGCGGCCGCCTGCCCTTCACCAAGGAGGCCAAGAAGACCATCGAGTTGGGCCTGCGCGAGGCGATCGCGCTGAAGCACAAGGAGATCGGCGCCGAGCACGTGCTGCTCGGCCTCACCCGCTCGCCGGACGAGCCGGCCGCCGGGGTGCTGCGCGCGCTCCAGGCGCCGCCCGACTCGATCCGCGCGCTCCTGCTCGCGCGAATGCGCAAGGCCTCCTAGGACGGCCCGGCTCGTTAACGGGGGCGAAACACGTCGGCAATCGCGCCGCAAACCCCCGTTGCTAGCGTCGTGGAGACCTCGGGAGGCCCCGGGGCCGTTTCCCCCCGGATACTGAAGGAGGCATCCCGCGTGACGGAATCGGTCGGCGACGTTCTCAGCTTGGTGCGGGACCGCGGCGTCGAGATCATCGACCTGCGGTTCGCGGACCTACCCGGGTTGATGCAGCATTTCTCGGTCCCGACCTCGCAGCTGACCGAGGAGTCGTTCGAGGAGGGGTTCGGGTTCGACGGCTCGTCGATCCGCGGG
>DASVXQ010000455.1:0-6829 GCA_036392615.1 Actinomycetes bacterium
CGAGGCCGTGCTGGCCGAGCTGGTCGCGGCGCGAGCCGAGGCGGACAGCTACCTCGACGACCTCCGCCGCCTCCAGGCAGAGTTCGACAACTACCGCAAGCGGACCATGCGGGAGCAGACCGCGCGGATCGCCTCCGCCTCCCAGGCGCTGGTGTCGCGGCTGCTGCCCGTGCTCGACAACTTCGAGCTGGCGGTCTCGCACGCCGAGCAGTCGCGCGACTTCGACCGCATGCTGAAGGGTGTCGAGATGGTCTTCGGCGAGCTGAACGACGTGCTGGGCGGCGAGGGCCTGGTCGCCATCGAGGCGAGCGGCAAGCCGTTCGACCCGGAGCGCCACGAGGCCGTGGTGGCCGTCGAGGCGGACGGTGTCGAGGCCGGCACCGTCATGGACGTGATCCGCAAGGGATACGAGTTCAACGGCAGGGTCCTGCGCCCTGCCATGGTGAAGGTAGCCAGGTAGAGCGTGAACAACCCGGAGTATCTCGAGAAGGACTTCTACGCGATCCTGGGCGTGTCCGAGGACGCCTCGGCGCAGGACGTCAAGAAGGCCTATCGGAAGCTGGCCCAGCAGCTCCACCCTGACGCCAACCCCGGCGACCGGTCCGCCGAGGAGCGCTTCAAGGAGGTCGGGCGCGCCTACAGCGTGCTGTCCGACCCCAAGAAGCGCGCCGAGTACGACGAGGCCCGCCGGCTGGTGAGGTCGGGCGGCTTCGGCGGCTTCGGCGGCTTCCCCGCTGGCGGTGGCTTCGGCGGCGGCCAGCGGGTGCGCGTCGAGGATTTCGGCGACCTCGGTGACCTGGGCGGCCTCGGCGGCCTGTTCGGGAACCTGTTCGGCGGCGGCCGCGCGCAGCAGCGCACCGCGCGGCGCGGACGCGACGTCGAGAGCGAGGTCACCCTCGGCTTCGAGGAAGCGGTCAAGGGCGCGACCATCCCGCTCCAGCTGCGCGGCCCGGCCGCCTGCCACACCTGCAAGGGCACCGGCGCCGAGCCGGGGACGCTGCCGCGCCACTGCCCCACCTGCAACGGGCGGGGCACGGTCACCCGCGACCAGGGCCTGTTCGGCCTGTCGAGCCCCTGCCCGACCTGCCAGGGCCGCGGCACGGTGATCGACCACCCGTGCAAGACCTGCAACGGCAGCGGCACCGAGGTCCGCACCCGCGAGCTGCGCGTGCGCATCCCCGCCGGGGTGAGCGACGGCGCCAACATCCGGCTGCGCGGCCAGGGCGAGCCCGGCGCCACCGGCGCCCCGGCCGGCGACCTGCTGGTCAAGGTCCACGTCTCGCCCCACCCGCTGTTCGGCCGGCGCGGCCAGGACCTCACCATGACGGTGCCGGTGACCTTCGCCGAGGCGGCCTTGGGCACCGAGCTGACCGTGCCGACCCTGGACGGCCAGGTGACCCTGAAGATCCCGCCCGGCACGCAGAACGGGCGCACCTTCCGGGTCAAGGGCCGCGGCGTGTCCGGCAACGGGCGCTCCAAGGCGGGCGGCGACCTGCTGGTCACCGTCCAGGTCGCGGTGCCCGAGAAGCTCTCGCGCAAGGAGCGTGACCTGCTGCGCGAGTTCGCCTCCCTGTCCGACGTCTCACCGAGGTCGCACCTCGGGATGGACCAGTAGGGGGGGCGCGATGGGCGACCGACCGACAGCCACCGGCAAGTCCGACGACCGGGCGGTGTTCGTCATCTCGGTTGCGGCCGAGCTGGCCGGCGTCCACCCGCAGACGCTGCGCGTGTACGAGCGCAAGGGCCTGGTGCGGCCCAAGCGGACCACCTCGAACTCGCGGCGCTACTCGGAGCGTGACATCGAGCGGCTCCGCCAGATCCAGGATCTGACCGGGCTGGGCGTGAACCTCGCCGGGGTCCGGCGGGTGATGGAGCTGACCGAGCAGATCGAGCTGCTCCAGGAGCGGGTCGTCCGCCTGGAGGCGGAGCTGCGGGCGCAGAGCCGCCGCCACCGGCAGGACCTGGATCGCGAGCGCCGCGCCCACCGCCGCGACCTGGTGCCCTACTCGTCGGCCATGGTGCTGTACGAGCGGGGCCAGGGGCCGCTGCGGCCCGAACGGTCCACCTGATCCCCTGATCCCACCAGGAACCCCACGAACATTACCCAAGAGAAGGTCTGATCGAGCATGGATGTGAACGCGTTCACCCACAAGGCGCAGGAGGCGCTCGCCGCGGCCCAGCGGCTGGCGCTCGCCGGCGACCACCAGCGCGTCGAGCCGGACCACCTGCTCGCCGCGCTGCTGTCGGATCCCGAGGGAATCGTCTTCCCGCTGGTGCGGCGGGCGGGCGCCGATCCGGGCGCGCTGAAGACCCGCGCCACCGAGGCGCTCGACCGCATGCCCAAGATCTACGGCCCCGAGCAGGAGGTGGTGCTGTCGCCGCAGACGGCCCGCCTGATCGAGCGGGCGCGCCGCGAGGCCTCGGCCCTGGGCGACCAGTACGTCTCCACCGAGCACCTGCTGCTGGCGCTGTCCGAGGGCTCGGACCACGCCGCCACGCTGCTGACCGGGTCCGGGCTGACCCGCGAGGCGATCCTCAAGGCGCTCGAGCAGGTGCGGGGCGCCAAGCGCGTCACCGACCAGGACCCCGAGTCGAAGTACCAGGCGCTGGAGCGCTTCGGCCGCGACCTGGTCGAGCTGGCCCGCGCCGGCAAGCTCGACCCGGTGATCGGCCGCGACGACGAGATCCGCCGGGTCATCCAGGTGCTGTCGCGCCGCACCAAGAACAACCCGGTGCTGATCGGCGACCCCGGCGTCGGCAAGACCGCCATCGTCGAGGGCCTGGCCGGCCGGATCGTCGCCGGCGACGTGCCCGAGTCCCTGCGGGACAAGCGCATCGTCGCGCTCGACCTTGGCTCGATGATCGCCGGCTCGAAGTTCCGCGGCGAGTTCGAGGAGCGCCTCAAGGCGGTGCTCGACGAGATCCGCGAGTCGCAGGGCGAGATCATCACCTTCATCGACGAGCTGCACACCGTGGTCGGCGCCGGCGCCGCCGAGGGCGCGATGGACGCCGGCAACATGCTCAAGCCGATGCTGGCCCGCGGTGAGCTGCACATGATCGGCGCGACCACGCTGGACGAGTACCGCAAGCACATCGAGAAGGACGCCGCCCTGGAGCGCCGCTTCCAGCCGGTGTTCGCCGGCGAGCCGAGCGTGCAGGACACCGTGGCGATCCTGCGCGGCCTCAAGGAGCGCTACGAGGTGCATCACGGCGTGCGTATCCAGGACTCCGCGCTGGTCGCCGCCGCGATGCTGTCGGACCGCTACGTCACCGGGCGCTTCCTGCCGGACAAGGCGATCGACCTGATCGACGAGGCCGCCTCCAGGCTGCGCATCGAGATCGACTCGATGCCGACCGAGGTCGACGTGCTGGAGCGCCGCGCCAAGCAGCTCGAGATCGAGCGCGCCGCGCTGCGCAAGGAGACCGACCAGGTGTCGGCTGAGCGGCTCGACCGCATCGAGGAGGAGCTGGCCGGCCTCCAGGAGGAGCTGAACGCCAAGAAGGCGCATTGGGAGGCCGAGAAGGAGGCCATCTCCTCGATCCGCGACATCAAGGCGCGCATCGAGGAGACCCGCGGCCTGGCGGAGCGGGCCGAGCGCGACGGCGACCTCAGCCGCGCAGCCGAGCTGCGCTACGGCGTGCTGCCCGGCCTGGAGCGCGAGCTGAGCGGGGCCAACGCCAAGCTGGCCGCGCTCCAGTCGGACCGCAAGATGCTCAAGGAGGAGGTCGACGAGGAGGACGTCGCCGAGGTGGTGTCCGCCTGGACCGGCATCCCGGTGACCCGCCTGATGCAGGGCGAGATGGCCAAGCTGCTGCGGCTCGAGGACGAGCTGCACCGCCGGGTGGTCGGCCAGGACGAGGCCGTCGAGGCGGTGGCCCACGCCATCCGCCGCTCCCGCGCCGGGCTCTCGGAGCCGGGCCGGCCGATCGGCAACTTCCTGTTCCTCGGCCCCACCGGCGTCGGCAAGACCGAGCTGGCCAGGGCGCTGGCCGAGTTCCTGTTCGACGACGAGCGCGCGATGGTGCGCGTGGACATGAGCGAGTACGGCGAGAAGCACTCGGTGGCGCGGCTGATCGGCGCGCCGCCCGGCTACGTCGGCTACGAGGAGGGCGGCCAGCTCACCGAGGCGGTGCGGCGCAGGCCCTACTCGGTGGTGCTGCTCGACGAGGTCGAGAAGGCGCACCCGGACGTGTTCGACGTGCTGCTGCAGCTGATGGACGACGGCCGCCTGACCGACGGCCAGGGCCGCACGGTGGACTTCACCAACGTGGTGCTGATCATGACCTCCAACCTCGGCTCGCAGCTGATGATCGACATGCTCGAGTCCGAGGAGGTGGTCAGCCAGCGGGTGATGGCGGTCGTGCGGGAGGCGTTCAAGCCGGAGTTCCTCAACCGGCTGGACGACATCCTGATCTTCCACCGGCTCTCGCGCGACGACCTCACCCGGATCGTCGAGCTCCAGGTGGGGCGGCTTGGCAGGCGGCTGGCCAGCCGGCGGCTGACCCTCGAGCTGACCCCGGCCGCCAAGCAGTGGCTGGTCGACCGCAGCGACGACCCGGCCTACGGCGCGCGGCTGCTGCGCCGCCAGGTCGACAAGTCGATCGGCGACGAGCTGGCCAAGCTGCTGCTCGCCGGCGAGATCGGCGAGGGCGACACCGTCCTGGCGGACGCCGGCCCCGACGGCCTGCGCTTCACCCGCGCCACGCCCGCCGCGGTGTCCTGAGCACGCTGACGCGCCGGGGGACCCGCCCCCCGGCGCCAGCGGTCAGGCGGGCTCGCCGGCGGCCTCGGGGCCTCTGGCGTCGGCGGGGTCGTCACCACTCACCCGCGTGGCCGGCTGGCCGCAGCGGCAGTCCCACACCTCGGGGGCGTCGACCTCGGCGGCGAAGGGCACCGACACCAGGTGCTCCCGGGTGCACAGGTAGGTGACCACCTGCCTGGGAGCGTAGGCGCTGGAGGGCGCCCGCAACCGATCGAACTCCGCCGGAAGGCTGTATCCGCCCTGCTCCATAAGGCGCTCCCGCTCCTTCATGCCACTTCCCGTGCCTGCAGAGTATGGCACGCATGGCGGCCTTGCTGGCGGGTAGCCCACCCCCGGACAATGGGCCCGGGCCAGCCAGTCCGGTACCGGCCCAGCGGAGCGCATCGCACCATCAGGAGGGAATGCTCATGGCCAACGGACCGGTCCGCCGCACCCCGATCGGCGAGCTCGGCCTGTCAACCGGCAAGAAGGCGCGCCTGCACCGGATCATCCACCAGTTCGGCCTGAAGAACGGCACGGCCCTCTTCCTGCCCTACGACCAGGGCCTGGAGCACGGGCCGCGCGACTTCTTCGAGAACCCGGCCGCGGGCGACCCGAAGTACATCGTCAAGCTGGCCGTGGAGGGCGGCTTCAACGGCGTGGCGCTCCAGATCGGCACCGCCGAGAAGTTCTTCTGGGACTACGCGGGCGAGGTCCCGCTGATCCTCAAGCTGAACGGCCGCACCGAGATCCCGCCGGCCGGGGCGCCGCGCTCGCCGCTGAACGCCAGCGTCGCCGACGCCGTGCGGCTCGGCGCCGACGCGGTCGGCTACACCCTGTACGTCGGCAGCGAGCTGCAGGAGGCCGACTTCGAGGCGCTCGCGCGGGTGCGGCAGGACGCCCACCGCAGCGGCCTCCCGTTGATCGTCTGGTCCTACCCACGCGGCAAGGCGGTCGACGCCAAGGGCGGCAAGGACTCCTTCTACGAGGTCGACTACGCCGCCCGCACCGCCGCCGAGCTGGGCGCCGACATCGTCAAGGTGAATTTCCCCAAGGGCGGCTCGGTCGACGGGGTGCCCAAGGCCTATGCCCAGCCGGTCGCCGACCAGGAGGCGGTCAACAAGGTGGTCGCCTCGGCCGTGCGCACGCCGGTGCTGCTGAGCGGCGGCGAGAAGGGCGGCGACGAGGAGGTCCTGGACAAGGCCCGCATGGCCATGGAGGCCGGGGCCCTCGGGCTGATCTTCGGGCGCAACATCTGGCAGCGCGAACACGACGAATCACTACGTTTCGTCGCCCGCTTGCGGGAATTGCTTGAGAAGTACCCGTCGTAGGCCGATGAGTTCTCGGGGCCACGCCGTCGCGGCGGGCGGTGTGGCCCCCTCGAACTCCACGAGCCCCCCCTCGCGCCCCCCGCGGGCGCTGGTGGCGACCGGCATCGCGGTCGGCATCGTCGCCATCTCCACCTCTCCGGTCCTGGTGCGGGTCGCGCACGTCCCCGCGCTGGCGCTGGCGTTCTGGCGCTGCCTCGCGGGCGCCCTGCTGCTGGCGCCGTTCGCGCTGCGCTGGGCCCGGCGGGTCGCCGCGGTCCCGCGGCGCGACCTCGGCCTGCTGGTGCTCTCCGGCGCCTGCCTGGCGCTGCACTTCTCGCTGTGGAACGCCTCACTGGCGCGCACCACCATCGCCTCGTCCACCGTGCTGGTGGCCTGCTCCCCGCTGTTCGTCGGGCTGCTGGCCGGCCCGCTGCTGGGCGAGCCGCCGTCGCGGCTCGGCTGGGCCGGCATCGGCCTGACGATCGCCGGCGCCGCGGTGATCGCCATGGGCGACGCCGGCGCGGTCGACCTCGGCCCCCGCGCGCTGCTCGGCGACGCGATGGCCTTCGGCGGCGCCGCCGCGATCGGCGGCTACTTCCTGGTCGGCCGCTCGCTGCGGCGGCGCCTGCCGGCCAGCGCCTACGCCGCCTCGGTCTACGGCGTGGCCGCCGCGCTGCTGCTGCCGGCCTGCCTGCTCAGCGGGGCGGCGCTGAGCGGCTACCCGGGACGGTCGTGGCTGGCCATCGGCGGCGTGGTGGCCGGGCCGCAACTGCTGGG
>DASVXQ010000456.1:0-1580 GCA_036392615.1 Actinomycetes bacterium
CTAGCTCCTTTCCCCTGCAGAGGTCTGGTAGGAGTGCGGGCGACTGTTGCGCTAATGGCGAGGTCGATCGCCGGCGCCGGGATCATCCGGCAACTACCGTTATCCGTTGCAGGTGTATGCAAAGATCCCAAGCCCGACCCAGGTGCGGGCGCGGCCCAGCCGGCGAAGCCGCGTGCGCCGCAGCCCAAAGGCACGCTTGAGGTGGCTGATGCGGGCCTCGATCCCGACCCGCCAGCTACGCATCCTGCGGAAGGCGTGGGTCCGCTCCAGCGCCTCTGCTCGACGATCCAGTTGACGTTGTTGCGGAGGCTCTCTGGCCCGGCGCCCGGCCCGCGGCGGTTGATCTGGTGGTAGTTGGTGGTCAGCTACTGCCCGAAGGTGCGGCCCGGGAAGGCGGGCACGTCCTGGTGCAGGAGATGCGCGAGGTCGTAGACCGGGCCGTGCCGCACCGGCGGCACCGCCTGGCGGACCACCTCCGGGTGATCTCGTTGAGCGCGCCCGCCCGGTCATCAGGCCCGTACCGCGACGGCCACCAGCCGCCCCTTGCGTCCGCCTCCTGGACATCTCGAGGTTGGTTATCGCGGATCACTCCGACGACCAGGTGGTCTCGAAGGAGGGGTAGAGCGTCAGCCCGCCGTCCACGAACACCGTCTGACCGGTGATGTAGGCGGCCTCGTCTGAGCACAGGAAAGCGGTGACGGCGGCCATCTCCTCGGCGTCGCCGGCGCGGCGCATGGGGATGTGGCGCTGTACCATCGCCCGCTTGGCGGGGTCGTCGACCCAGGAGCGGTTGATCGGCGTGATGGTGGCGCCTGGGCCGATGCCGTTGACGCGGATGCCGCGGGCGGCGTACTCCAGCGCCAGCGTGCGGGTCAGGTTCTGCATCCCGCCCTTGGAGACCGAGTAGCCAAGGAAGCGCGGCTTGGGGATGAGCTGGTGGACGCTGGAGACGTTGACGATCGCCCCCGGCCGGCCCGCTTGGAGGAAGTGGCGGATCGCGCCCTGGGCGCACAGGAACGCGCCGCGAAGGTTGACGGCCAGGACTTTGTCGAACTGGGCGGCCGGTAGGGTCTCGCTGTCGGCGGCGATCTGGATGCCGGCGTTGTTGATCAGCAGGTCCAGGCGTCCGTACTGGTCGAGCACCTGGCGGAACATGCCGGCGACTTGGTCCTCGTCGGAGACGTCGGCGCGGACCAGCATCGGGCGGGTGCCACTTTCGCTCAGCTTCTTCATGCTGATGTCGACGCCGTGCTCGATGGCGTCCTTGGTCGCCTCGGCGCCCTCCACCGAACCGGCGTAGTTGATGGCGACGTCGACGCCTTCCTCGCCGAGCCGGATGGCGATCGCCTGGCCGATCCCGGAGCTGCCGCCGGTGACGATGGCGACCTTCCCGCGCAGTCCTTTCATGACGTCCTCCTGGTTACCTGGGTCGCTGCTTGCTTGGTTACTGTCGTCCCGGGCGTTCGGGCGGTACACCGTGCGGCCGCGTTGGCCTTCTTCCTTGCCGCGTACACCTCGGGCAGGGTCGGGTCGAAGTCCGCCTTGGTGCGCCGCAACAGGTCCGGCAGGTCCGCCCAGAG